>JAJPHB010000103.1 GCA_021325525.1 Alphaproteobacteria bacterium | reverse complement strand
CGCGATCCTCATGTATGTCGAGGCGGTCAATCATGCGCGGAAGTTCATGTCCGCGGCCCGCCGTGCCGCGCGCATGAAGCCGGTCATCGCCATCAAGGCCGGACGCCACACCGAGGCCGCCAAGGCCGTCGCCTCGCATACCGGCGCGCTGGCTGGTGCCGACGCGGTCTATGACGCCGCCTTTCGCCGCGCCGGCATGCTGCGCGTCGGCGACATGGCCGAGCTCTTCGACGCGGTCGAGACCTTGGCCTTGACGCGCGCGCAGCGGGGAGAGCGGTTGGCGATCTTGACAAATGGGGGCGGGCCGGGCGTGCTCGCCACCGACGAGCTCATGGCGCGCGGCGGCGTTCTCGCCACGCTCTCGCCGGAAACGATCGCACGACTCGACGGCGCTTTGCCGCGCGTTTGGAGTCGTGCCAATCCCGTCGACATCGTCGGCGATGCCGATGGTTCCCGCTACGCCCGGGCACTCGAGATCCTGCTCGGAGACAGCGGAACCGACGGCGTTCTCGTCATCAACTGCCCGACCGCGCTCGCCGATCCGAGGGAGGCCGCGCAAGCGACGGTGGGCGCCGTGGAGCGGGGGCGGACGCGCGGCCTCCTCGATGGCCGCAATGTGCTCACCGCCTGGCTCGGCCAAGAGACGGCGGAGCCCGCGCGCGAGATCTTCTCGCGAGCGGGCATCCCGAGCTACGAAACGCCGGGGAGCGCCATTCGCGGCTTCATGCACCGGGTGAATTACCGCCGCCATCAGGAGCTGCTGATGGAGACGCCCTCGGCACGACCCGATAGCTTCGAGCCGGATACCGCGACCGCTCGGGCGGTGATCGCAGAGGCGCTCGGGGTGGCGCCGGGCTGGCTCGCGGCGGATAAGCTCGCCGCCTTGCTGGGGGCTTACGGCATTCCCTTCGCGGCGCCAGCGCTGGTTGCCGATGCCGAGGCGGCGGGGGAGGCCGCAACCCGCCTCGGATTTCCCGTCGCGCTCAAGATCCGCTCGCCGGACCTACCCCATAAGAGCGATATCGGCGGCGTCGTCCTCAACGTCGGCACTGCCGAGCGCGTCCGCACGGAAGCCGCCGCCATGCAGGCCCGAATCAAGGCGCTGCGCCCCGCAGCGCGGCTCGACGGATTTCTCGTGCAGCCGATGGTGCAACGGCCGGAGGCCTTCGAGCTCATTGTCGGGGCGAGCGAGGACCCGGTCTTCGGCCCTCTCGTCATGTTCGGGCAAGGCGGGACCGCCGTCGAGCTCCTGCAGGACACGGCGCTCGAGCTGCCGCCGCTCAACGACCGGCTGGCGCAAAGCCTCATCGAGCGGACGCGCATCGCGCGCTTGCTGAGGGGCTACCGCGAGCGACGTCCGGCAAACCTCGCGGCGTTGACGGATGTGCTGATCCGCGTCAGCCAACTCGTCTGCGACCATGGAGAGCTCATCGAGCTCGATATCAATCCGCTGCTGGTCGACGCATCGGGCGTCATTGCCGTCGATGCGCGCATCCGCCTCGCGCCGGCGCGCAAAGCCGGCGCGGCGCGCTTGTCGATCGCACCTTATCCACGGGAATTCATCGCCAGCGCTGCGCTCCGCGATGGGACCTCGGTGCTCGTGAGGCCGATACGGCCCGAAGACGAGCCCTCCTTGCGCGACATGGTGAGGCAGATGAGCCCGGGCGATCTCCGGATGCGCTTCTTCATGCCGGTGAAGGAGCTTCATCATGAAATGGCCGCTCGCTTGTCGCAGCTCGACTATGACCGCGAGATGGCGCTGCTGGCGCAATCGTCTCCCGGGTCCACCGTGCTCGGCGTCGCGCGATACTCCGCCGACCCGGATGGACAGCGGGCGGAGTTCGCGATCTCGGTCCGCAGCGACTTTCAGCGCCGTGGGCTCGGCTCGCTGCTCATGACGCGTCTCATCGAAGTTGCGCGCCGCTGCGGCATCGGCCGTCTCGTCGGGGAGGTGCTCCGGGAAAACGAGCCGATGCGGCGATTGTGCCGCGGCCTCGGCTTCACGCTGAGCGAGCGAGCCGATGATCCAGGACTTCTGCAGGCGAGCCTGGTCTTGGCGGCCGACTGATTGTCGCCGTGACGCGCCCGGCGAAACACTTATCCGGGGTGTTCGGGTCGATTATCGCGGTCGGGTCCTCGCGCCGATAGGTCGTTCAAGCGACCGGCCGGTCCGGAAAGGCGAGCTCGTGCCGGGACCGCCATTCATCTCTGACATAGTTGACGATGAGCGAGCGGCGGACGCCCTCGATGGGCCGCTTGCGGAAGCCGTGCCACGTATTCTGACCCGGAAGGAAGACCAGTCCGTTGTTGGCCAGGGACGGCGCGGAGCTCAGAACTTCCCCCGTCGGGGTCATGAGATCGGTGCCCCAAGCGGCAGCCGCGTCGTCCGGCGAGAGGTAGATCAACATCGTGAAGAGCTTTGCACCGATATCCGTGTGCGGCTCCAGCCAAAACCCTTCCGTGTCTTGGCAATACTCGATGCGCAGAAAGCTGCCGCCCAGCCGGGTGGCGCAGCGAGCTTCGATCCGTTCGACCGCGGCGGGGTTCTGCAGTGTCTCTGCCAGCTCTTGGCAGACGGCGAACCGTCTGCGGTTTTCGACCGAGAAGAATGTCCGCGTCGAATTGTGGGTCTCGCGTTTGCCGGCGGTATCAGCGATGGCAGGCGGCGCGAAGGGGAGCGCGCGGATCGCCGCGCAAATCTCGTCCGGGAGCACGCGCTCGAGCAGCCAATGGCGGAAGGGGGTTTCGATCTCGATGCCGGTTTGGAGGCTTCGGCTGAACTGGTCGAGGAGAGAGTCCATGGTGGTTGGGGTGCTCCTTCTGACTGTGGGCGCTCGGCCTCGCTGCGGCGGGGGCGAGCATCACCGCTCTCATTGCCGCGACATTGATCTCGATCAAATCTTTGCGCTGGGGCGCGATCGCTCCGACGGCGCTGCAAGGGACGGGCTGCGCCGCGGTCACTTCTGGGTCGCGAGGTACTCGATCAGCGCTCTCCGGTCATCGGCCGACCTGAGGCCGGTGAACACCATTTTGGTGCCGGGGAGAAACTTGCGTGGGTCGATAAGGTATTGATCAAGACTCTCGGCGTTCCAGGTGATTCCCGAAGTCCTGTTCGACTCCGAATAGACGAAATTAGGCACCGTCCCGGCTTTACGGCCGAGAATACCCGCAAGAGTGGGGCCAATCTTGTTTTTTGCCGGTTCGGTACTGTGGCAGAGAGCGCAATTTCGTTTGAAAACCTGCTCGCCGAGATTGTCAGCTCGCGCATGGCCCGGTCCCGATATGGTTGCGCAAAGAAGGGCGACGAGGATCGATCGACGATGCAGTGCCATCTTGCCCTCTGAGGCAATCCCTTTGAGCCATAGATTCTCATAACCAGTTTCGCGACAGTTGATTTAGATCAATGTCGTGTATTCGCTGTTAGTGCAGCCTTGTTGCTCTGATCCCAATCCGATGGGGGCCGGCGATGAGCGGCTTCGAAAGGTTCGGATCTTGGTCCGCGGCCAGTCCTGCTCTTGCGGCTCTGACATTTCTGACCGCGGTGCTGTTGCTCGCTCCACGCGGCGCCGAGGCCGTGCCGAGCTACGCTCGCCAGACCGGGCAGGAATGCGCCGCGTGTCATAACGGGTTTCCCGAGCTCACCCCCTACGGCCGGCTCTTCAAGCTCAACGGCTACACCTTCGGCGGCGGCACCTCGGAATACCCGCCCGTCGCGGCGATGCTGGTCCCGTCCTTCACCCACACTCAGGCCGGTCAGCCCGGCGGTGCCGCACCGCATTTCGGCGCCAACAACAATTTCACCGCGACGGGCAGCCTCTTCTATTGGGCGGGGGCGATCACCCGGAATATCGGCAGCTTCACCCAGGCGACTTACGACTATACGACCCGCCGCTTCAGCTGGGACAACACGGATCTGCGCTTTGCCGACACGACCAGCGTTCTCGGGAGGGAGCTGGTGTTCGGAGCGAGCCTCAACAACAATCCGACCGTCAGCGACATCTGGAACTCGACGCCGGCCTTCGGCTTCCCCTTCCTCAGCTCCGAACTGGCGCCGACGCCGGCGGCCAAGACGCTGATCGAGGGCGGTCTCGCTCAGAAGGTCGTCGGCGCCACCGCCTATGGATATTGGGGCCGCCTCGTCTATGCCGAGGCCGGCCTCTATCGCGGCCTCTCGGTGCGGAGCTTGACAACGCTGGGCATCGACTCGACCGGCACCGACGCGATCAAGAATGTCGCTCCGTATTGGCGGCTCGCCGTCGAGCCGAAATGGGGCCAGAGCAGCCTCGAGCTCGGCACCTTCGGCCTGGCGGTAAACCGCATCCCCGGCCGCGTGCGCGAATTCGGCACCGACCACATCGTCGACGTGGGAATCGATTCGCAATACCAGTTCCTGGGTGCCCGCGACAGCTTCTCGGTGCAGGCGCGCTGGATTGCCGAGAATGACAATTTCACGGCGAGCCAAGCGACCGGCGGCACCACGAACTCGCGCGACCACCTGCGCAGCTGGAACGCCAAGGCGACCTATTACTACGACCAGACCTACGGGTTGACGCTCGGCTACTTCAACATTGCCGGCAGCGACGATCCCGCGCTGTACACCGGGTCCGCTGCCGGCAGCCCGAACAGCCGCGGCTGGATCGGCGAGCTCGATTACATCCCGTTCAATCACGGCGGCCCGTCCTTCTGGCCGTGGCTCAATGTGAAGCTCGGCCTGCAATACGTCTATTACGAGCGCTTCAATGGCGGGCAGGTGAATTTCGACGGTGCCGGCCGCAACGCGCATGACAACAACACCATCTTCGCCTTCGCCTGGATCGCCTTCTGACGCGCCGGAGAGAGATGATGCTCGAAGGACCCAATCGCCCGGCGCTGCGGTACGGCGGTTGCGCGAAGCTGCGGCGGACTGCCTCGCGCGCGGCGCTGCTGGGAACTCTCGCCGCGCTGGCGGCGTGCGCATCGGAGGGCGAAAGGGGCGTGCCGCAAGACATCGCCGGGACGGTGCATGTCTGCTCGTCTTGCCACGGACCGGCGGGGCGCAGCTTCAATGCGACCTTCCCGCGCCTTGCCGGACAGCAGAAGGAGTATCTGGTGACGCAGCTCAAGGCGTTCCGGGACAAGACGCGCGCCGACCCGCACGCGCACACCTATATGTGGGGCATGGCGGCGCATCTCTCCGACGCCACGATCGAAGGCCTCGCCAACTACTATTCGGCGCAGCCGCCGGTCGCCGGTACGCCCGGCTCCGCCGCCGATATGGCGGCCGGGCAGGCGATCTTCCGCAACGGCATCGAAGCGGAGGCGGTGCCGCCTTGCATGAGCTGTCACGGCGAGAAGGCGGAGGGCGCCGACGGCGTTCCGCGGCTCGCCGGCCAGCATCAAGCCTATCTCGAACGGCAGCTCGCCGCCTTCGTCTCGCTGGCACGCGCCAACGAGATCATGCACGAAACCACGAAGAACATGAACGAGGAGCAGATCCGGCAGATATCGGCCTACCTCGCTGCGCAGTAGGACGCGGCGCATCGTCGGCGCGATGCCGGTACGGCCGGGGCGCCGCCTCGGCGAAGATGCATGCAGTCCGGTGCCCCCTCGCGGGAGACCCTCTTTGGCGGGTTGAACGATTTTCGGCCGCATGATGATCGATGAAGGCCAGAGCGGTCTCCGGCACACAGGTTTGACGGCGCGCCAGGCGGCCGAACGGCTGGCGGCCGAAGGCCCAAATCTCCTGCCGCGGCCGGAACATCGGAGTTTCCTGCGGATTGTCGCGGAGATCTTGCGCGAGCCGATGTTCGCGCTCCTCCTCGGTGCCGGCGGCATCTACCTGCTGCTCGGGGATTCGCAGGAGGCCGTCATCTTGTTCCTGTTCGCCGGGACTTCCTGTGGCATCGCCCTGATCCAGGAAGTCCGCAGCGAGCGTGTCCTCGAAAGCTTGCGCGATTTGACGAGCCCGCGGGCGCTGGTGATCCGCGATGGCGCCGAGATGCGCATCGCGGGCGGCGAAGTGGTGCGCGGGGACGTGATGCTGCTGGTCGAGGGCGACCGGGTGCCGGCGGATGCGCGGCTGCTCGCGGCGCACGACCTGATGACAGACGAGTCGTTGCTTACGGGCGAGCCTGTCCCGGTGCGCAAGCGCGCCTCGGCTGCGGCGCCTTCCTCCGCTCGCCCGGGTGGCGATGATCTGCCGTTCGTGTATTCCGGCAGCCTTGTGGTCCGCGGTCGTGGACAGGCCGAGGTGACCGCGACCGGCGCGCGGAGCGAGATCGGCAAGATCGGCGTCGCCATCTCCGAAATCGAGATCGAGCCACCCCGGCTGCAGCGTGAGACGAGACGTCTTGTTCGCCGCTTCGCCACGGTGAGCCTCGGCCTCAGCGCCCTCGCCGTTCCGATCTATGGCCTGACGCGCGGCGGCTGGCTGGACGCGCTGCTGAACGGGATCGCGCTCGGCATGTCGATGCTGCCGGAAGAGTTTCCGCTTGTCGTCACGGTGTTCATGGTGATGGGGGCGTGGCGCATTTCCGCCGCCCGGGTGTTGACGCGCCGCATCTCCGCTATCGAGACGCTCGGCGCCGCGACCGTGCTCTGCACCGATAAGACCGGCACCCTGACGCAGAACCGGATGACGATTGTCGAGCTGCAGGCTGGAAGCGAACAATGGCGGCGCGGCGCCGGCGCGCCGGGCGGCGGCACGGCGGAGTTGATCCGCTACGGCATTCTCGCCAGCGCCCGCGAGCCGTTCGATCCCATGGAGAAGGCGTTCTTCGCGCTCGGAAGCGAGATCTTCGGGATGGGAGAGCGGCCGGATAGCGGCCTCGCTCTCAAATGGGAATATGGGCTGCGCCCGGATCTGCTTGCCGTCACGAATGTGTGGGAGGGGCAGGGCGGCACCGGCCTCGTCGCCGCGGTGAAAGGAGCGCCCGAAACGATCGCCGCGCTGTGCCGCCTCTCCTCCGCAGATCGCGAACGGCTCGGGCAAGACATCGATCGGATGGCCCGCAGCGGCATGCGGGTCTTGGGTGTGGCGAGAGCGAGGCTGCCGCGCGATGCGTCCGCGCCGGAGAGCCCGCGCGCCCTGCCGTTCGAATTCCTCGGCCTGGTCGGGATTGCCGACCCGCTCCGGCCGAGCGTGCCGGCCTCCGTCCAAGAGTGCCGTTCGGCCGGTATCCGGGTGCTGATGATTACCGGTGATTCGCCGCAGACGGCCCGCGCCGTCGCCGAGGAGGCCGGGCTCGACAGCACCCAGAGTCTATCGGGCGCCGATCTCGAGCGGATGAGCGACGCCGAGCTGGCCGATCGCGTCCGCCGGGTCACGGTCTTCGCCCGGACGACCCCCGAGCAGAAACTGCGCATCATTCGCGCGCTCAAAGAGAATGGCGAAATCGTCGCAATGACCGGCGACGGGGTCAACGACGCGCCGTCGCTCAAGGCGGCGCATATCGGCATCGCGATGGGCGGGCGCGGCACCGATGTCGCGCGCGAGGCGTCCTCGCTGGTCCTGCTCGACGACGACTTCGCCTCGATCGTCCACGCCATCCGCCTCGGGCGCCGCATCTACGATAACCTGCGCAAGGCCATGGCCTATATTGTCGCGATCCACGTGCCGATCGCCGGCCTCGCGCTGATCCCGCTCCTCTTCGGGCTGCCGCTCATCTTCTGGCCCTTGCACATTGCCTTCCTCGAGCTGGTGATCGACCCGATGTGCTCGATCGTCTTCGAGGCGGAGGGCGAGGAGAGCGAGATCATGCGGCGGCCGCCGCGCGACATCGAGCAGCCGCTCTTCAGCCTCGGCGATCTCGGCCGCAGCCTCCTGCAAGGCGCCGTGGTGCTGGGCCTTGTCGCCGGTTTGTTTGTCGTGGCGCTGCGACAGGACCTCCCCGACGCGGATGCCCGCGCGCTGACATTCGCCGCACTCGTCGCGGCCAATCTCGGGCTGGTGCTCGTCAACAGGTCGCAGTGCCCCTCGCTGCGCGCGGCATTCCGTCGGCAAAATCCGGCGCTCTGGTGGGTTGCCGGCGTGACGGCGGCGGTCTTGGCGGGGCTGGTCAGCTTCCCGCCGGCGCGGGCGCTCTTTCATTTCGGGCCGCTGCACCCGGACGACGTCGCGCTGGCCCTCGGCAGCGGCGTCTTCGTCCTGCTGGTCCTGGAAGCCATAAAGGCGCGCTGGCGGCCATACGCATCTGGATCCGCCGGACCGGGATCCCCGTCGGCCTGACCACCTCGACCTGTCCGACGGGGCACCTGGCCCGCAAGGGGATGAATACGAGAATGAGCCTCGCCTTCGCCGCGGTGCCTCGCCGCCGGCTGTGGCTGGGTTGACGCAGATCAAAGACCAGCAGCCAGCCGCGTCTTATTTTCCGCTCGAATGTCGCCGAGGTCGGATGAGGGCGCATTCTCGGAATGACGGAGAGGGCGCATGGAAAGGAAGAGCGGTGAGTGCAAGATGGGCATGAGCCCGTTGGACTCGCTCTTGGCGTGGTGGGGGCTGCCGGCCAGCCTCGCCGGGAATGGCGCTGGCGCGCCGCTCGCCCGCCTTCAGGCATTCGGATCCGAGCTACAGTCGATCTATGCCGATGCCTCCAGGCGGGCCTTGGAAGCTGTCATCAGCGGGAATGACCGATTGGCGGGCATTGCCGGAGGCATGATCCGTTCCCGCACTGTCGAGGATGTCGCCGCGATCCAATCGGAGATCTTCGCGATCGTGCTCGAAGGCGCGTCGCAGCAGGCCCGGATCTGGAGCGAAGCGGCGCAAAGGGTTCGCGAGCGTTGCGCGGCGCTCGCCCCGGAAACGCCGAAAGCAACCCGGGCCTCGGAGAGCGAAGAGACGACGGCTCCTCGCCGGGCCGCAGCTTCAAGGCAAGGCCCGAGCGAGCCTGTCGAAGCACGGAAAATGGCGCTCTCCTGACTGACGCTGCGGAGCGGCGAGCGCGACCGCACGGGTTCGGCGCCGGGTAGGGTTCACCCATGTCGCAAAGGCGCTGTGCCTATCCAGCCATTTTGCCAGAGGCCGCCCGGCGGCCGGGCAGCCATTTCATGCGACGGGCTGCGCGCTTCGGGTCGGCGTGACGCACCGATGCGAGCTGTAGCGGAGGATCTCGGCGCGCTCGTTCTCCAGTGCCGAAAGCAATGAGGCCAGCTGACGGCGCCTCGCCGCCGGGCCTCTCTCGATCATCGCGATCGCATTCTCGATCTTGCGCAATTGCGGGTCGTCGCGAACGATGAGAGCGGACATTTGCGAGCCTTTCGTTCCGGGGAAAGAGCTACTTCATGGCCGTCCGAATGGTGCGACCGAGGGTGGTCGCGGTGAGAGGCTTGTGAAGGAGCACGTCCGGTTCAACGATCGAGCCTTCCTTGCGGATTTCAGCCATGATGATGATCGGGGTTGTTTGCAGAGACGGGTTGGACCGCAGCCACCCGATCGCCTGCTGGCCTGAAACGTCCGGCAGCTGATACGCCAGCAGAATGAGATCGGGCGTCCTCTCCCGCGCGGCTATCGCCGCTGCAACTCCGACATCGGCTTCGCGAACGCTGAAGCCGATGCCTTGGAGGACGATGCGGCAGAGTTGACGCGCCGCGGGGTCCGGCTCGATGAGGAGCGCTTGCGGGTGGAGCTGCCGATGGGTCGCCGACGAGGATGGCTGTGCGTTCATTGCCGGGATCACCTGTTAACGACTCCGCGGGACGGACCGGCAGAGGCTGGCCCGTTTCGGCCCGTGCAGAACCTGGGTGCGAGCGGAGACATGGCGTCAAAAACCCGCCTCGTCCTCGCCGGCTGCAAGGCTTTCAAGGCGGCCCTGATCCTCGATAACGATCCGGCCGGCCGCGGGGACGGCGATCAGCGCGTCCTGCTTCGGCCGAGGGTCTCCTCCATTTCAGCGGTTCGTCCCGGAACCGCCATCGCCCGAATCGAGCGGCCGACCATCTCCGACGCCCTATAACCGAAAAGCCTCTCCGCGGCGTCGTTTCAGCTGATGACGATGCCGTCCAGCGTCGTGCCGATGATGGCGGCGTCGGAAGACCGGACAATCGCAGCGAGCGCGCGCGTCAATCCGTAATCGATGGCGCGAGCGACGAGGCCGGGGGAAGGCGCCCGTGCCGCGGCGCCATCACCTCCGTCTCCGCGGACGCGCCCGAAGCGTGCTGCCGCTGCGACCTTTCCCTCCATTCCCTTGTTGTTCTTCTTCTTGCTCATCTTCCGTCATTGCGGAAAGTTGCTGCACGGATGCTCTATCACACCCCGCCATTTGCATCCGCGGCGATGCCAAGGATGCGCCGACGCGCGTGCTATCGGGTCCCCCGGCCAGAGGCGGTGGCAGCTCAATACATGTGCTGGCCGCCATTGATCGACAGCGTCGAGCCGGTGATGAATCCGGCTTCATCGGCGGCGAGGAACAAGACCCCGCGTGCGATCTCCGACGCCTGCCCGAGCCGACCGACCGGAATGCGCGCGACGATCTTCTCGAGCACTTGCGGCGACACGGCGCGCACCATCTCGGTGTCGATATAGCCGGGAGCAATGGCATTGACCGTGACGCCGCGGCTTGCGTTTTCCTGAGCCAGAGCCTTCGTCAAACCGAAAATGCCGGCCTTCGCGGCGGCGTAATTGACTTGGCCGAATTGGCCGGCCTGGCCGTTGATCGAGCCGATGTTGACGATGCGGCCGAAGCCGCGTTCGCGCATGCCCGCGATCACCTGCCGGCACATGTTGAAGCACGAGGTGAGGTTGGTCGCGATGACCTGGCCCCACTGCTCGGGCTCCATCTTGTGCAGCACGACGTCCCGCGTGATCCCGGCGTTGTTGACGAGCACGTCGACGGGCCCCAGCATCTGCTCGACTTGCCGGACTCCGGCAGCGCAGGCCTCGAAGTTTGCAACATCGAATTTATGGACCGCGATGCCGGTTTCGCGCTCGAAGCGACGCGCCGCCTCGTCATTGCCGACATAATTGGCCGAGACCTTGTAGCCGGCCCGCGCCAGCTCCTCCGAGATCGCGCGGCCGATGCCCCGCGTTCCGCCGGTGATCAAGGCGTGGCGCTGCATGTCGCCCTCCGAGGTTGGACGGCGACGAGTCTAGCCTGCGGCAGCTCGGGCGAATTGATTTATGTCACCCGAGAGGCCGCGACGCCGCCTCCGGCACGCCTTTCGCGGAGCGGCGCCGCTCAGCGCAGGCGACCGCAACCGTGCCCGCCCTGCCGGGCGGCGATCGCCGTTTTGAGCTAGGTCAATTGGTGCTCGGCCGGATCGGTGCATTCTGATCCGGTCAACCGAAATCGATCGCAAGGGGAACGGTAATGAAGGACGATCTCAATCTGCGTCAGCGGGTCATCGATGCCCTCGAATTCGAGCCCAGGGTGGATGCCGCGCATATCGGCGTGAGCGTCCATGATGCGGTCGTCACACTGTCGGGCCATGTCGCAAGCTATGCCGAGAAATTCGCCGCGGAGCGGACGGCGCGGCAGGTGAAAGGAGTGAAGGCGATCGCCGAGGAACTTGAAGTCCGCCTCCCTTCCGACAAGAAGCTCTCGGACGATGAGATCGCTGCCCGGGCGGTCCGTATGCTCACCTGGGACGAGCTGGTGCCGAACGACAGGATCTCGATCAAGGTCGAGCATGGAATCGTGACGCTCGAGGGCGAGGTGGACTGGCAGTATCAGCGCGTCGAAGCAGAGAACGACATCCACCGTCTGAGCGGAGTGCGCGCCGTCATCAACAACATCAAGGTCGGCGCCAGGGTAGCCCCCGCGGACGTCCGCGCAAAGATTCGCGCGGCGCTCGAACGCGATGCCGAACTCGAAGCCAACAGAATCTCGATCGCTGTCGAAAACGGCAAGGTGGTGCTGGGCGGAACGGTGAAGGGATGGACCGAGAGGGAGGCTGCGGAACGCGCCGCATGGTCGGCGCCGGGCGTGCGCGAGGTCGAGGACCGGATCGAGCTGGCGCGCCCGTGATCCGGCGGGAGGTGCGGCGGCGAGCGGCCGTGGCGGCCGCCTCCAGGTTTCGAGGGTGTGAGCGATGAGACAGATGTGTGAAATCGTCCGCGATCAGAAGCCGCTCACCTTGCCGAGCGGCGCCAGCGTCAAGCATGCATGCCAATGCATGAGGGAGCGCGGCGTCGGGGCGGTGCTGGTGACAGATCGCGAGCAGAAGCTGATCGGCATCTTTACCGGCCGGGACGCCGTCCGCCGCGTGCTTGCGGAGGGGAAAGACGCGACGCATACGCGATTGCGCGATGTGATGACAAGCTGTCCGCAGACGCTCGCACCCGGCTGTTCGGCAATCGAGGCTCTGCGGATGATGCAGGATGGCCGATATCGCCACGTGCCCATCGTCGAGGATGACAAGATCGTCGGAATCGTGTCGAGCGGCGACTTTCGCGGACTCGAGCGGGACCGTCTCGACGAAGAGACCGGATTGTGGGAACGCATCTGAGCGGGGGGCAAGGACCGCCATCGACGGCGGCGCCCATCGGAGGCCGGTGCTGGTTCGAGACCGTATCTGGGGACAATCTCGAATCAGCCCCGGGCAGCGCCCGCTGCGCTGCCGGAGGTGACGGAAGGTGCTCACCTGCGGCTATTCCTGGCTTTTACGGCTGGAGCTCGCCGCGTACGCCTGGGTATTCGGCGATGTCGATACCGAGGTCATTGGCGGCATTCGCCAGATAGTCGCCGAGCAAGGGCGTCTCGATCAGGTATCTCGTCAACCGCGCGTCGAGGACGTAGCGCGCCTGCGTCAGCGCTTGCCGCCACTCGCTCGCCGCATAGTCGCCGCGGCCGATCATCATCATCGCCAGGAGCTCGGCGCGCTGATCGCGATTCAAGCTGTTGAGCGCGCCGGCGAGCTCTTCCCGCGTCGGATTGTCCGAGGTGTCCTCTAAAATATCGATCACCGCGTCGTCGACCGGGCTCGATCCGGAGTCGGGATCGACGGGTGCGCTTTCGGCGTCGAATTCGCGCGCCTTCTCGATAATGAAGGAGAGGGTGCCGGGGCTGATGCTGACCATACGGGGAGTCTCCGATTGGATGCGGGACTGCGAGCGAGCGCGTCGGCCGGGCCGCGCGTCATTGCGTAGAGCTCGTCTTCCGCAGCGAGCGCTGGAACATCCGGTCGGCCTTTTCGTTCGCGGCCTTGGCGTCCGCCGCCGCGTGGTCGGCCGATTGGGCGGCGCTGTTGGAGCTGGCCTGCGCCGCACGGGCGGTATCGAGCGCCTGTTGCGCCATGCTCTTCGCTTGCTCCGCGTTCTGGCTCGCTGCATTGAGCGCGGCGCGATCCTGTTCGCTCAGCGTTGTGCAGGCGCCGAGCGCGACGACCGTGACGAGGGCGGTGAGCGCGTGCTTGAGGACCTTCATGATCATCTCCCGATTTGAGATCGAGGGCCGGCCAAGATGCAGCGCCGCTCGAAGCACCTTGCGATATGAAGACGCTAGGCAGAGTGCGCCTCGCCGGTTTTGACACAGGTCAATCGGGCGAAGAAAAATCCGGAGTAGAGCAAGTTGCGGCATCACCTCGAGCGCGACTTCGCCGCGGAGCGGCGTCGCGACGCGGTGCGCCCTCCGAATTCCGCAGCGCGGGACAATCATGAAGGCCTCCACTTTCCTCTCGCTCCTCGCCTTCCTCGCTCTGCTGCTCTTCTTGCCCCTGTTCTTTGCTCAGGTCATGGCAGCGAGCCTGCTGAAGCTGCACCTCGCCCCCGGCGCTGCGCTGCTCATCGTGGTCGCGATCTTCGGCGGGAGCGCCCTCAACATCCCGATCAAGCGTATTCGGCGAGACGAGATGATCGGTGCGCATCCGCTGGCGATCTTCGGGCTGCACGATTTCTGGCCCGAGATGTGGCGCCTTCGCCGGGAGACCATCGTCGCGGTCAATCTCGGGGGCTGCGTCATTCCGGTCTGCTTGGCGGTCTACGAGCTTCTGAGAGTTGCAGAGCCGGGCGGCGGCTCCCTTCTGGCCGCGCTCGTCGCCAGCGCTGTCAATGTCGTCGTCTGCTATCGTGCAGCGAGGCCAGTCCCCGGGATCGGCATATTGCTGCCGGGCCTCGTTCCGGCCTGCGTGGCGGCGCTGATGGGCTTCGGCATCGGCGGTGACCAGGCGGCGCCGGTGGCCTTCATCGCCGGCGTCGCAGGGCCGCTCGTCGGAGCCGATCTGCTCCATCTGCGCGAGATCGAAAGGACCGCGGTCGGCGTCGCGAGCATTGGTGGCGCCGGTACCTTCGACGGCATCGTCCTTTCCGGAATCCTCGCCGCCTATCTTGCGTGACGGCAACGGCGATCAGGCAGCTACGGAGGGGCCGGTTTTCCGACCGGCTTGCTGCCAACTCTCCGGCAGATCTCCT
>JAJPHB010000059.1 GCA_021325525.1 Alphaproteobacteria bacterium | reverse complement strand
GAATCCCTCCCTCTCCGCCATTTCAGAACAGAACTGCGAACGCCGGGCGTAGCCGGCTTTACGCCGGCCGCCGCAGTCGGCGCAGAAGCAGATGCCGGTAAGGAGGGTCGGGCCGCTCACGACGCGCGGCGGCGTGACCTTCGGATTGCGGGCGCGCAGATGCGCCTGCGCGGCATCGAACGTTGCCCGATCGATCAGCGGCGGCACCTCGACGGTGACGATCTCGGTGGCCGGCTTCAGCGCCTTGTTCTTGGCGCGCTTGTTGAACTCGTGCCGACCGATATAGGTCGTCCGCGTCAAGATGCGGTGAACCTGGCCGATGCCCCAGCGTCCGCCGTCGCGCGTGAAGATGCGATGCCGGTTGAGATAAGCCGCGATGTTCTTGACGCCCATCGGGCCGGATGTGCCGTCGCCTTCTAAGGCGAGCCGATAGATCAGCCGAATCGTGTCCGCGTGCAGCGGATCGATTTCGAGCTTCTTCTTGACCTTGGCGCCGCGCTGCTCGGCCGCGATCACGCGGTAGCCGATCGGCGGCAGCGAGCCATTCCAGAAGCCTTGCCGGGCGTTCTCCTTCAGGGCTTGCAGGACGTGCTTGGCGTTCTCCTTCGATTGGTACTCGTCGAACAGCGCCATGATCTGCCGCATCATGACGTGCATCGGATCGTCGCCCATCTCCTGTGTGATCGAGACGAGCTTCACGTCGTTCTTGGCCAGCTTGCGGACGTAGAACTCAAGCTCGAAGTGATCGCGGAAGAACCGCGAGAAGCTGTGGACGATGACGATATCGAATGGCGCGGGCTTGCTGGTGCCCGCTTCGATCATGCGCTGGAACTCGGGCCGCTTCTGATCGGGAATCGAGACATCGTGCTCGGCCTGTCGCGCCGTTGAGACGCGCAGATACAAGACGGCGCGCAACGGCACGGTCATCGCGATTGTCCTCTCAGATCATCGGTGCGGCCCGAACAGTTCGCCGAACAGATCGCCGAACCATGCCTCGAACACATCGAGCTCGGCGTCGGTGATCGGTACAGGATCGGACCAATCGTCCGTGACGGTCCACGCCGACAGGTCGTGCTTCGCCGGCCGATGCGCGGCCATGGCTCCGGCCCGATGTAAAGATCGTCAGGCAGAATGCCGAAGCTGGCGCGCGGTCGGGACATCTCCGCAGTATCGTGCCACTCGCCTCGCAAGCGAACGACCTATTTCTATCCGCTGCCACGCTGGGCACCATTGCTCGTCAGGCCAGCTGCTTAGTCTTCGGTGAGACGGCCAGTCCGAGAAACACGAGCACAGCCTGATTGAGTCTCAGAATATCCTCGTCGTCCAACCTGCCAATGCGCGCGCCGACCTTGGTCTTTGGGACAGTGGTAATCTTGTCCACCATAAGCCGGCACGCCGCGCGCAAGCCGTTGCGCTCGTTCGGCTCGACTGGTAGGCGGAACAGGGGGGCTTCGGTCTCGTCGGTAGTGAAGGCGCAGATCGTGATCGAATCGGTAGCGTCGAAGCTGTCGTCCTGAACAATGACGACCGGGCGTGGCTTTCCGGCGTAGTCTTTGCCGCCGGCGACGGTCCAGATGTCGCCGCGCTTCATTCATGGCCCCAATCCGATACCGCGTCGATGAACGCCTGATCCTCGCGGGCATACGCGCTCGTGGCCACGGCCAACGACTGGCGATGCGCCTCGGACCGGAAGGACGGCGCGCGCACGTCCGGCACCCAAATCTGGATTGGGCGCAGACCCTGAGCGCGCAGCCGCTCGCGATGTTGCCGCACCTTTGTGCGGGAAGGCTTGGGCTTTGATGCCGGGGCCATGACAATTCTCCGAATGGGTTACATGTAACCTACCATGGGCCATGGAGCTTGGCCAGTCCTGTTGCCTGAGTCCCCTCATGGCCCTTGGCACCCGGGGATGGCGCTCGGCGCATTGATATCATTGAGATTTTGACCAGAAGCGCCAGCAGGGGGTATCCGGCGGGAGTCCGAAAATCTCAATCTCCTCAGAGACATCCGACCAACGGCCATCCAGCCTTTTCCCTTGCCGTCTCGGATCCTCATCGCCGATCGCCATCCGCAGAAAATATGTAACAACGCATAGTCTGAGCACTCTACTCTACACTCAAAAAAATAAGCATAGAGAATTACAGAGAAACACCAAGCAACACAAGGACAAACTTGTCTGCAAATTGGCATTATATTTGTGAAATAGCGGATAATTTGCTATAATCGCTCTCGCACTACCGAGAGAAACATTGCCACCCGTGCCAATCGGCACATGAACGTCGCCTGCTACATGCTGGTCTTCGACAGGGCGACGGAGATCTTCCTCCAGCAACTCGGCGCCGGGCGCGCTTACACGGCGAGCGGCGCCGGAACCGTCTTCGCCCTCGAAGCCTATATCCGCTACGAGCGCGAGCTTCGCCTCGGCGACGAGGTTCGGATCACCACGCGCCTCGTCGATCGCGACCGGAAGCTCCTTCACCTGCTGCACGCGATGCATCATCACGCATCGGGAGCGCGCGCCGCGACGATGGAGCTGTTGCTGTTGCATGTCGATCCGAGCACCCGGCGCGGATCGCCCTGGCCGGCGCCAATCCGCGGCCGGCTCAAAGCGCTCATGGAGGCGCATCGCCGCCTCGCCGCGCCCGAGGACGAGCGGCTCAAGATCCGCATCCGCAGAACGACATGAAATCCGGTAAGGGGAATCGGCGCTTTGATGGTTCAAAACTGGCTTTACGCGCGCGTACGCGTGAGGTATACCAATTTTGGTACAGCGATCGGGCGATCGGCAGCGTGAGAGACTTCGCAGGAGGCGGCCTCGTCGCAACCCGGGACTAGGAGCGGATCGATGGACGACGCGAAAGTGGTCGACGTTCGAGGCGAAATCAAAGACGATCCGGAAACCCTGTACCTGATGGACCATCCCGACTCGGATGAAGAGATTCCGACGCTCGATATGTCGCCCTGGATCGCCGGAGCGCCCGGCGGCCGGCAGCAGGTCGCGGCGCAGCTCGACGAGATTTCGCGGACGGTCGGGTTCTTCTATCTGAAAGGGCATGGCATTCCGCAGAATGTCATCGACCGGATCTTCGCGGAGTCGCGCCGCTTCCATTCGCTTCCCGAGGCGGTGAAGAGCGTCATTCCGTGGTTCGCGACCGACACGCTGAAATCGGGCTATCAGCGGACCGAGGTCGACCGGCCGACCGCCAATGTCAACATCATCTCCAACGCCAAGCCGAACCTCTACGCCAAGTTCTCGATCAATCGCGAGGGCGGCTGGGGCGGCAAGCCGGTCGATCCGCAGAATCCGGTCAATGTCTGGCCCGAAAACCTGCCCGGCTTCAAGGAAGCGGTGCTGGATTATCACCAGCGGGTCGAGCGCCTGGCGCGGCAATTCCTGCCGCTCTGGGCGACCTGTCTCGACCTGCCGCTCGACTATTTCGACAAGTTCTTCAAGACGCCGCATCTGACGCTGTCGCTGCTGCGCTATCCGCCGCAGAAGGTGATCGGCGACCGCCAATACGGCATCGCGCCGCACACCGACAACAGCCTGATGACCTTCCTTCTTCAGGCCGACGTGCCCGGCCTCGCGGTCCGCATGCCCTCGGGCCATTGGCGCATCGTCGACATCGTTCCCGGCACGCTGCTGGTCAACACCGGCAACCTCCTGGTTCACTGGACGAACGGCAAATATCTCTCGACCAAGCATCGGGTGATCAACACCAACGCCGTCGATCGCTACTCGATTCCGGTGTTCTTCGGGCCGAGCGGCGACGCGCTCATCGAATGCCTGCCGACCTGCGTCGGCCGCGAGCGGCCGGCGAAGTTCAAGCCGATGACCTACCGCGAAATGCGGCAGTGGTATTACGGCACATATGACTGACAACAGGCGGCCCATGCACGGCCGGGTGCCGTTCCAGGTCGCCGCTCAGGGAGGATTCGCTATGAAACACGTCACGCGACGGCAGGTATTGGGGGCGGCCGGGGGACTCGCCGCCACGGCAATCGCCGGCCCATCGCTCGCGCAAGGGGCGGGGAGCGGCACGCTGGCCCGGCTCCAGGCCGACAAGAAGGTGCGGGTCGGCATCGCCAACCAGCCGCCCTATAGCGCGCTCAATCCCGACGGCTCGATCACGGGCGCGGGGCCGGACATCACGAAGGCGATCATGGGGCGGCTCGGCATCACGCAGATCGAGGGCGTCACCGCCACCTATGGCGAGCTGATCCCGGGCATGCTGGCCGGCCGATGGGATTTCGTCTCTGCCTTGCTCACCATCACCGATGCACGCTGCAAGCAGATCCGCTTCGCCGACCCGCTGGTGTTCGACGGCACCGCGATCGTCTACCTCAAAGGGTCGACGGACCTGGCGCCGAAGAGCATCGCGGATTTGGCCAAGGAGAACGCGGTCGTCGGGCTCCAGGCCGGGGGCGCGCTCTTTCGCCGGGCGCAAGAGCTCGGCGTCAAGCTGGCGAATCTGCGCCAGTTCACGGACGATCCGGCGACGATCGACGGCCTCGTGGCGAAGCGCATGCAATTCGCGCTCATGTCCTACACGCCGGTGCCCGCCCTCATCAAGCAGCGGCATCTCGACGCCGTCGTCGTCTACCCCGTGCCGGACGATCCGGCGCGCGGCGCGAGCTGCGCTTTTCGTCCCGCCGACACCGAGCTGTACGCCGCTTACCAGAAGGAGCTGCGGGCCATGAAGGCGTCGGGCGAATATTTGAAGATCATCCACCAATACGGCTTCGAGACGCCGCCGGAGCTGATGAAGGTCACGGCCGAAGAGGCCTGCAAGGGGCAATGAACGGTCTCCTCCGGCGCTCGGCGGCCGCGGGCGGCGGGCGAGTGCCGCCGCGATGACCTCGAGCACCTTTTGGGACTTTCTCCCCTTCATCCTGATGGGCATCCCGGTGACCCTCGAGGTCACCGCGATGGCCATGGCGGTGACCATCGCGGTCTCCGTGATCCTCGCCTTGGGCCGCAATTCCGAGCTGGCAATTCTGCGCTGGCCGGCCGGTTTCGTCATCGAGCTGTTCCGCGGCAGCTCGTCCCTCGTGCAGCTCTTCTGGGCATTCTACGTCCTGCCGTTTTTCGGCATTCATCTCCCCGCCCTCGCGGCCGGCGTCCTCGTCCTCGGGCTCAACGAAGGCAGCTACTTCTCGGAGGTCGTGAGGTCTGGGCTCAACGCCGTCCCGACGGGTCAGCGCGAGGCCGCGCTCACCCTCGGGCTCTCGCCGGCCTACCGCTTCTTCCGCATCATCCTGCCGCAGGCGCTGCCGATCATGATCCCGCCCTTCGGCAATGCCCTCGTGACCATGCTGAAATTCACCTCGCTCGTGTCGCTGGTCACGATCCAGGACCTGTCGTTCCGGGCCAATCTGGCGGCGGCGTCGCTGGGGCAGAGCGGGGCGGTTTACGGCCTCATCATCGTCATCTACTTCGCCCTGGCGCTCCTGCTGGCGGGCGCCGCCCGCCTGTTGGAGCAATGGGTGAACCGCCGGGCCGGGCGCCTCGCGCCGGCGACGTCCGGGAGAAGCCGCTCGACCGTTCCGGAATGGGCCCTCGGGGGCGCGGGATGAACAGCGCCATTTGGGATTGGGGCTATGCCTGGTCGATTCTCCCGGACCTGCTCGACGGCGTGAAGCTCACGATCGTCGCAACCTTCTTCGGCTCGCTCATCTCCTTCGGCTTGGGCCTCGTGTGGACCTTGGTCAGGCTCGCCCGAATCCCGGTCGCGACGCCGGCGGTGGAGTTCTTCGTCCAGTTCGTGAGAGGCACGCCGCTGCTGGTTCAGCTCTATTTCCTCTTCTTCGTCTTCCCCAATTGGGGCCTGTCGCTGCCGCCGATGACCACCGGCGTGCTCGGGCTCGGCATTTTCTACAGCGCCTATGCCGCCGAAATCTATCGAGCCGGCATCGAGGATCTGCCGCTCGGGCAATGGGAGGCGGCCCTCGTCCTCAGCCTGCCGATCCGCCGCGTCTGGTTCGGCATCGTGCTCCCGCAATCGATTCGCAAGATCCTTCCCGTGCTCGGCAACCAGGTGATCGGCATGTTCAAGGAGAGCGCTCTCTTGTCGACGATCACCGTCATGGAGCTCCTCGGGCAGGCAAAGGCTCTCGGCTCGCTCGATTTTCGCTATGTCGAGCCGCTGACCCTCGCCGGCGCGATCTATTTCGTTGTCAGCTATGTGTCGGCGCGCACGCTGCGGAGTTGGGAGGGGAATCATGCGGTCGGTAGCTGAGCCCATCGCCTTGGCGCCGGCGCATCGGGCCTCCTCGCTCGCGGCCCCGGCGCTCGTCTCGATGCGCGGCGTGCGCAAGAGCTATGGCGACCGCCTCATCGTCGATTCGATCGATCTCGACGTGGCGGCCGGGGAAAAGGTCGCTCTCATCGGGCCGAGCGGCTCGGGCAAGACCACGATCCTGCGCCTGGCCATCGGCTTGGTGAAGCCCGACGCCGGGACGATCCGCATCGCCGGCGACTATCTCTGGCACGAGGAGGGGCCCGGCGGGCTGCGGCCGGCGGGCGAGCGGCACGCGCGCAAGGTGCGGCGGTCGATCGGCATCGTGTTCCAGCAGTTCAACCTCTTCCCGCACATGACGGCCTTGGAGAATGTGCGCGAGCCGCTGGTCCATGTGCTGGGTCTGCCGCGCAAGGAGAGCGACGCGCGTGCGACCGAGCTCTTGTGCGATGTCGGTCTGAAGGACCATCTGAGCAAGCGGCCGGCGCAGCTCTCCGGCGGCCAGCAACAGCGCGTCGCGATCGCCCGGTCGCTGGCTCTGCAGCCCAAAGTCATGCTGTTCGACGAAGTGACCTCGGCGCTCGATCCGGAGCTCGTCGGCGAGGTGCTGCGCGTGGTGCGCAAGCTGGCGCAGGCGAGCGACATGTCGATGCTGATCGTCACGCACGAGATCGGCTTTGCCGCCGACATTGCCGATCGCGTGCTGATGTTCGACGCCGGCAGGATCGTCGAAGAGGGGACGCCGCGGCAGGTTCTGAAGAATCCCAGCAATCCCCGCACGCAGCAGTTTCTCCGCGCCGTCCTCGAACGCTAGAGGCGACAGGCCATGGATTTGCCTCGTCACAACCGCTACGAATACTCGCCGCTCATCGAGCGTCCCGATTTCGACTGGCCGGACGGCAAGCGCCTCGCCTTCTATCTCGCGCTCAACATCGAGCACTTTGCCTTCGGCGCGGGCCTCGGCCATACGCCGACGGCGCTGGGGCCGCCGCCCGACCCGCGCAATTACGCCTGGCGCGATTACGGCCTCAGGGTCGGCATCTGGCGCATCTTCGACCTCGCCGACCAACTCGGCCTGCCGCTCTGTCACCTCATCAACTCGACGGCGTCCGAGCGCTATCCGCAGATCGTCGCCCGCATCCGCGCGCGCGGCGATGAAATCGTCGGCCACGGCCGCACCAATTCCGAGCGTCAGGCCGATTTCCCCGAGGCCGAGGAGCGCGCCTTGATTGCGGAGGCGACCGAGGTGCTCACCCGCGTCCATGGCGTGCGGCCGATGGGCTGGATGGGGCCGTGGATCTCGGAAAGCAGCGTCACGCCCGACCTGCTGAAGGAGGCGGGCTACAGCTACCTTCTCGACTGGCCGGCCGACGACCAGCCCTTCTGGATGCGGACACGGGCCGGGCCGATCCTCGGCATTCCCTATCCGATCGAGATCAACGACAGCCCGACGATGCTGACGCGCATGCAGCCGGCGACCGACTTCACCCAGATGATCATCGATCAGTTCGACACGATGCTCGAACTGTCGAAAGAGGCGCCGCTGATTTGTGGCGTGTCGCTGCACACCTTCATCGTCGGCCAGCCCTTCCGCTACGCGCAGCTCCGCAAGGCGCTCACCCATATCGTCCAGCACCCGGCCCGTAATCGCGTCTGGTTCACGCGTCCGGGCGAGATCGCCCGCTATGCCGCCGCGCTGCCGCCCGGCGTGATCGCGGGCAGCAGCGGGTCGGGCCCGGCGTGAGACCCGCCGCGTCGGCCGAGGACCTCTGCGTCTCTTCGGCCTCCGATCTCGGCAAGGCGTGACCCGACCGACGCGACGATGGCAGCGCCGCAGATCGGCAGCAAAGGAAGGCACCTCGTATGACGACCAGCACGATCCTGACGCTGCTCAGCAAGGACCGCATCGAGGCGTACACGGCGTCGGGACACTGGCGCAGCGAGACGATCTACATGGAGGCGGCCGCGCATGCGGAGCGCACGCCCAACGCATTCGCGGTGCGCGACCGCTTTCGCCGCCTCACCTATCGCGAATTGGTGGGCACGGCGGATCGCCTGGCGGCCGATTTGGCGCGGCGCGGCATCCGTCCCGGGCAGCGGATCGCAGTCTGGCTGCCGAGCCGCGTCGAGACCGCGGTCGCGATGCTCGCCTGCTCGCGCAACAGCTATATCTGCTGCCCGTCGTTTCATCGCGATCACACCGTGGCCGCAGTCAAGGCGCTGATCGAGCAGGTACGGGCCGCGGCGCTGCTGATGCAGCCCGGCTACGGCGCCGATGCCGATGCCAGCGACATTCTCGCTGCCGTCGCCGATCTGCCCTATCTCAAGACGACCTATCGCCTGCCCGCGCCGGCCTCGGGCTCTCAGAAGCCTTTCGCCGAGCTCGCCCCGGGCGTCGCCGTGCCTCCGAGCCGCGACCCCAACCGCGTCGTCTATCTGCCCTTCACCTCGGGGACGACCGGCGAGCCCAAAGGCGTTATGCACAGCGACAACACGCTGCTGGCCAATGCCCGGGCGCTGGCGCGCGACTGGAATTTCGACGCGCGATCCGTCATCTATTCGCTGGGCCCGCTCAGCCATAATCTCGGTTTCGGCGCGATGATCGCGGCGATCGTGGCGGGTGGCGAGCTGGTCGTGCACGACCTGCCGCGCGGCGCCAGCCTCCTCGATCGGCTGGTGGAGACCGGTGCCACCTTTCTCTTCGGCGTGCCGACTCATGCGATCGACCTCTTGAACGAAATGCGCGCGCGCGGCGCGCATCAGCTCGGCGCGGTCAAGGGGTTTCGGATCTCCGGCGCGGCGGCGCCGAGCGAGGTGGTCGCCGAGCTGATGCGGCGCGGCGTCATGCCGCAAAGCGGCTACGGCATGACCGAGACCTGCTCGCATCAGTACACGCTTC
This sequence comes from Alphaproteobacteria bacterium, assembly GCA_021325525.1. GTDB lineage: Bacteria > Pseudomonadota > Alphaproteobacteria > ATCC43930 > CGMCC-115725 > URHD0088. The sequence goes on along the minus strand of JAJPHB010000059.1, from coordinate 40,416 downwards.
CCACCGACGATCCGAAGCTGATCAGCGAGACCTGCGGGCGCGCCTGCTCGGGATACGAAATTCGCATCTGGAGCCAGGACAACCCCGACATCGAGGTCCCGGTCGGCGAGATCGGACAGATCGGCGGGCGCGGCGCCAGCCTGATGTTGGGCTATTTCGACGATCAGTTGGCGACCGAGGCGTCGTTCAATGCGCATGGCTGGTTCATGACCGGCGACCTCGGCTCGCTCGACGCCAACGGCTTCCTGCGCATCGCCGGCCGGAAGAAGGACATCATCCTGCGCGGCGGCCACAACATCTACCCGGCGCGCATCGAGGCTTTGGCGATGCGGCATCGGGCCATCGACAAGGCGGCGGCGTTCCCGGTCCCCGACTCTCGCTTGGGCGAGCGCGTATGCCTCGCCGTCGTCATGCGCCCCGGCGAGACGGTGCAGGGGGATGCGCTGCTGGAGCATCTCGCGGAGCTGGGCCTGTCGCGCTACGACATGCCGGAATATCTGCTGGTGCTCGATGCCCTGCCGCTGACGCCCAGCGGCAAGGTCACCAAGCGGGAATTGGTCAAAGGCGTGGAAGCGGGCCGCTACACCCCGGTTCCGGTCCGCTATCAGCGCCGGGTCGCCTGAGATGCGCGCGATCCAGGTTTCGCGCTTCGGCGCCGTGGACACTGTGCACCTCGCCGATGTCGCCGACCCGACGCCGCGGCCGGGCGAGGTCGTCGTCGAGATACACGCGGCGCCGGTCAATTTCGTCGACCTGCTGGTGATCGGCGGCACCTACCAGTTCCGCCCGGAGCCGCCCTTCATTCCCGGCAAGGGGCCGGCCGGCATCGTCTGCGCGCTGGGGCCGGATGTCTCACACCTGGCGCTCGGCGACCGCGTCCTCGCCATGGCCGAACTCGGCGGTTACGCCGAGCGCGTCGCCGTCGCGCAATCCCAGTGCTATCGCCTGCCCGCCGCGATGTCATTCGCGGAGGCGGCCTCGATCAGCCTTGCCTACGATACGGCGTGGTTCGCGCTGCGCGAGCGCGGGCGATTGCAGCCCGGCGAGACGGTCCTCGTGCTCGGCGCTTCGGGTGCCGTCGGCGGGGCGGCGCTGCAAGTCGCGAAGGCGGTGGGCGCGACGGTGCTGGCCGGCATCGGCCGGATGGAGAAGGCGCCCGAAATCCTCCGCGCCGGCGCGGACGCGGTCATCGATCTCTCGCGGAGCGATCTGCGGGACAGCCTGCGCGCCGAAGTCTACGCGGCCACGGGCGGGCGCGGTGCCGATGTCGTCGTCGACCCCTTGGGCGGGGACGCCTTCGATGCCGCCTTGCGCGCCCTGGCCTGGCGCGGGCGCTGCGTCGTCGTCGGCTTCGCGGCGGGCCGCATTCCGGTGATCAAGGCGAACTACCTGCTGGTCAAGAACATCGAGGTCAGCGGCCTGCAGATCAGCGACTATCGCAAGCGCCAACCGGCGTTGCTGGCCGAGTGCTACGCCGAGCTCTTCGGCTGGTATGCCGCGGGCAAGCTGGTGCCGTCCCAAGCCGAGCTCTATCCGCTCGAACGCGCGGCAGCGGCGCTGGCGGCGGTACGGGACCGGACGGCGCGGGGCCGCGTGGTGCTGGCGGTCAGGTCATGAAGCCCGCACCCTTCGACTATCACGCGGCGCGCACGGTCGAGGAGGCGGTCGCCCTCTTGGCCGAATATGCCGATCGCGATGGCCGCATCATCGCCGGCGGGCAGAGCTTCGTGCCGATGATGGCCTTCCGCCTGGCGCGGCCCAGCCACGTGATCGACATCAACGGCATCGCCGCGCTCGGCCGCTTGGCGGTGGAGGGCGAGGTCCTCCGTATCGGCGCCGTGGTGCGCCATGCCGCGCTCGAGACGCTGGGGTGCGCCGGCGTCCTCGGCCGGTTGCTGTCGCAGATGGCGCGGTTGATCGCGCACAAGCCGATCCGCAACCGCGGCACCTTCTGCGGAAGCATCGTCAATGCCGATCCCGCCGCGGAGTGGTGCCTCGCGGCGGTAACGCTCGGCGCGGAGATCGTCGCGCAGAGCGTGCGCGAGATTCGCGTCCTTGGCGCGGACGGGTTCTTCACGGGGGCCATGACGACGACGCTGGCGCCCGACGAGCTGGTGACGGAATGCCGGATTCCGCTTCTTCGCGACGGGACGCGGTTCGGCTTCGACGAGGTGAGCCGGCGCGCCGGCGACTTCGCGATGGCGGCCGCGCTGGCGACGTACCGGGTCGAGGATGGCCGGATCGTCGAACCGCGGATCGGCGTCGGCGGCGTCGAGCCGTGTCCGAAGCGCATCGCCGCGGCGGAGGCAAGGCTCGCCGGCGCGGCCCCGGACCATCGCCTCTTCGCGGCGGCGGCGTCGGAAGCGGCGGCCGCTGTCGAGCCGATGGATGATGGGGAGGCGAGCCGCGGCTACCGGCAGCGCTTGGTCCGGGCCGTCGTCACGCGCGCGCTGGAGCGCAGCCTCTCGTGAGCCAGAAGCTCGAGGTCAAGCTGACCGTCAACGGCCGGGATTATGTGCTCTCGCTGGAGCCGCGCTGGACCCTCGCCGACGTCCTGCGCGAGCATTGCGGTCTGACCGGGACGCATCTCGGCTGCGAGCACGGCGTTTGCGGCGCCTGTACCGTGATGATCGACGGCCAAGCCGTCCGATCGTGCCTGATGTTCGCCGTCCAGGCGCAGGGAAAGGCGATCGTCACGGTCGAGGGGCTGGCCGGGCCGGGCGGCGAGCTGCATCCCCTGCAGCAGGCCTTCATCGACCATCATGCGCTGCAATGCGGTTTCTGCACGCCCGGCTTCCTCATGCTCGCGCACGCCACTCTCCTGGAGAGCCCGGATATCGATGACGAGGCGCTGATCGACATCCTCGCCTCGAACCTGTGTCGCTGCACTGGCTACAAGAACATCCTCGCCGCGGTGAAGACGGCTGCCGCGGTGATGAAGGCGCGGCGGCGGCAGCCATGACCGGCGCCTCGGTCACGGCCTTCGAGAAGGGCAAGACCCGCGTCTTCGGGCGGTCCGTGAGCCGGATCGAAGATCTGCCGCTGGTGACCGGACGCGGCCGCTATGTCGCCGATCTCGACTTCCCGCGCCAGATTCACATGCGCGTCGTGCGCAGCGAAGAGGCGCATGGGCGCATCGTCGCCATCCGCCTCGATGCGGCCCGCGCCGTGCCCGGAGTGGTCGCGGTCTGGACCCATGCCGACATCGCCGGGCTGCCGCCCATCGACTTTCGCGATCCCGCCGCCGAGGCGCTGAAGCCGTACCGGCAGCCGCTGCTGGCAAAGGGAGTCGTGCGCTATGTCGGCGAGCCGGTCGCCGTCGTCCTTGCCGAGTCGCCATATGTGGCGGAAGACGCAGCCGAGCTCGTCGCGGTCGAGGTGGAGGCGCTCCCGCCGCTTCTCGACGCCGCAGCCCCGCCCGCCGCCTTCGCGCCCGGGCTCAGCACCGAGGCCCTGGAGCTCAGCCAGGAATACGGCGACGTCGCGGCCGCGTTCCGCGAGGCTCACTGCATCGTCGAAGCCGAGCTGTCGATCGGCCGTCACAGCGGCGTGCCGATGGAATGCCGCGGCGCGATCGGGCGCTATGACGCCGCCTACGACGTCTTGGAGCTGTGGGGCGCCGCCAAAGTGCCGCATCGCAACCGCGAGGCGCTGGCGCGCTTCTTCGGCCGCCCCAGCTCCTCGGTGCAGCTCCACGAATGCCATGTCGGCGGCGGCTTCGGAATCCGCGGCGAGCTCTATCCCGAGGACTTCCTCGTCTGCGCCGCCAGCATGCGGCTCGGCTGCCCGGTGAAATGGATCGAGGATCGGCGCGAGCACCTCATCGCCGCCAACCATTCGCGCCAGCAGCATCATCGCGTGCGTGCCGCGGTCGATGCCGAGGGCCGCATCCTCGCCTTGGAGGACGCGATCTTCCTCGATCAGGGAGCCTATGTGCGCACGCATGGCGCGCGGGTGCTCGACCTCACGCTCGCCATGCTGCCCGGCCCCTATCGCGTGCCGGCGTTCCGCGCCGTCGGACATTTCCGCCTCACCAACAAGACGCCGGCCGCTACATACCGCGCTCCCGGCCGCTACGAGGGAACCTTCGTCCGCGAGCGGCTGCTGGATGCAATCGCCGCGCGGCTCGGGCTCGACGGCGTCGCGATTCGCCGCCGCAACCTGATTGCCAGCAACGAGATGCCCTATGCGCGCCAGCTGACGGCGAACGGGCATCCGATCATCCTCGATTCTGGCGACTATGCCGGGCTGCTGCGCGCCGCGCTCGAAGCCTTCGGCTGGGAGGAGACCGAGGCTCGGCTGCGGGAGCGCCGGGCCGCCGGCGAATTCGTCGGCGCCGGCCTCTCATTCTTCCTCGAGAAGAGCGGGCAAGGCCCCTCGGACAGCGCGCTCGTCTCCGTCGACAGCGGCGGCTTCGTCGAGGTCGTGACCGGCGGGGCGTCGCTGGGCCAGGGGTTCGAGACCGCCATGGCGCAGATCTGCGCCGAGACCTTGGGCGTCGATTACCGCCGGGTCCGTGTTGTCCACGGCCAAACCGACCGCATTCGCTTCGGGATCGGCGCCCATGCCTCGCGCGCCACCGTGATGACGGGCGGCGCCGTACACGCCGCTGCGTCGGAGGTGCGCCGGAAGGCGCTGGCGCAAGCCTCCGTATTGCTGCAGGCCCCGGCCGACGAGCTCGACATTGTCGAGGGCAGGGTGGTCCGGCGCGACGCGCCGATGGGCGCCTCGATCAGCCTCGGCGAATTGTCGCGGGCATCCGGGCCCGGCCGCGATGGTGCGGGGAACGGGATGCCCGGGCTCTACAGCGAAAGCTGGTTTCACACCGAAGGCATGGCCTTTCCCTATGGCGTGCATATCGCCGTCGTGCGGGTGGATCGGGCGACGGGGCAGGTGGCGGTCGAACGCTATTTCGTCGCCACTGACGTGGGGCGGGCCGTCAACCCGATGATGGTCGAGGGTCAGATCGCCGGCGGCGTCGTGCAGGGCCTCGGCGGGGCTCTCTACGAAGAGTTCCGCTATGACGCGGCGGGTCAGCCGCTCTCCGCCACATTCGCGGCCTATCTGATGCCGACGATGCGCGAGGCGCCGAAGGTCGAGGTCTTGATCGCCGAGGACGCGCCGAGCCCGAACAACCCTCTCGGCATCAAGGGCGTCGGCGAAGGCGGCTGCACCGGCGCCGGCGCCGCGATCGCATCGGCCATCGACGCCGCCATCGGTCGGCCCGGCGCGGTTACGGCTCTTCCGGCGACGCCCGAGCGCGTGCTGAGCCTCTTGGAGGCGGCGCGCCGATGACGGACGGCCGCGGCGCCCGGCCCGGCCTCAGCTCAGGAGGCCTCTCAGAAACGCGGCGGCCTGCGGGCCCTTGATCGCGCCGCGCCACATCTGGTTGACGACATTCTGATGCAGCGCCAAGGCTTCCGGCGCCGAGGTGATCATGGCGACGCCGACGCGGATATTGGGATGCTCGCCGAGCCGGAACGGGCTGATGGTCAAGACCTGCCGATCCGGCTGGCGGAAGATCTGGAAGCCGGTGTGCGACAGGGTCTCGGGCACGATGCCGATCCGAACGTTGATCGGATCCTCCTCGATGAGCCGGGCGAAATGCTCGATCTCCGCGCCCGCAAGCTGGCGACGCGCCCGCTTCACCCGCTCGGGAAGATTGGAGTTGCCGAGCATGCCGTTGCGCGCGAAACGCTCGATCTCGAGCGCCGACATGAGATTGAGGACCGTGGGCTGGCGGGCCCGGTAGGTCGCCTTCCGCTCGTGCAGGATGGCGACGATCTTGGCAACGTCCTCCAGCAGCTTCGACCGGTCCTCGACCTGCGCCGGTATGCTCTCACGCAGCACCTCCTCGAGCGTGTTCTCGAAGCTGTCCGAGGCCAGGATCGAGGCAATGGGACCCGCGAGGACGGTGACGTGCTGGGCGGTGGATTCGATTTGACGCAGGCGCTCGAAGTAGCTGACGGCGGAGGCGACGTACTCGATCCCGACGCCCAGCAGCGTTGCCACCGAGACGCGCAGCAGATCGGCCAGGCGCTCCAGCGTCTCGATCTTCACCACCTCGCCCTTCTCCAATCGGTAGAGAGCGGTGCGGGAGATGCCGGTCTGACGCGCGATCTCGTCGGCGCTGAGGCCCGAGCCGAGACGGAAGGCCTTCAGCCGGTTTCCGATATCGTCGTAGCGAACGGCCACAATCCTCATCCTTCTACTTCCGCTATCACCGTGCGAAAATTGGCACAGAACGAGGCCGACTGAAAAGAACCCGGCCGGCGCGCCGAAGAACCCGGTGAAATTCGCAACACCTGTTCGCGGGCGATCGGGCGCCGCAGTTCCGGCGAAATGAGAGAGGATTGAAGCGGAGAGCGTCGCTGGTGGCGAGTTCCGGCTGATCGTCCCGAATCTGGTATTCCGGGATCGCGCCGGAACCCCGGCAACGTCCGGCACTGCTCAGAGCGAATCGCGCGCCTTCGCCGCGTTGAGGAGCGCGAGGATTTCGACGGGCGACAGGGGGAGGCGGTCGATCTTGATCTTCCACGGGGAGAGCGCGTCCTCGACGGCGGATGCGACGGCAGCCCCGATCGGAATGACGCCGGCCTCGCCGACGCCCTTGATGCCGAGGGGGTTGAGCGGCGTCGGGCTCTCCATATGCAGGATCTTGACCGGCGGCATCTCGGTCGCGGTGACCAGAAGATATTCCGCGAGATTGGTCGTCAGCGGCTGCGCGTTCTCGTCATAGACCATGTATTCGTAGAGCGCATTGCCGATCCCGTGGGCGATGCCGCCCATGAGCTGCCCCTCGACGAGGCGCGGATGCAGCGCCCGCCCGCAATCATGGGCGAAGACCAGGTTGAGGATCGTGACTTTTCCGGTGCCGATGTCGACCTCGAGCTCGGCCACGGCGCTGCCGTTCGCGTAGGTCATGGCGTCGATCACCACTTCCTCGCGGGCGAACAAGCCCGGCCCGCCGCCTTCCGGCAAGGGAAAGCCGGCCTGGCCGGCGGCGGCGCGCGCGATCGCGGACAGGCCCAGCGAAACCTCCGCGACCCCTTTGAGGCGGACGCGGTCGCCGTCGATTTCGAGATCGGCGGGCGCGACTTCGAGCAATTGCCCGGCGATCTCGAGCACCCGCTGCCGCAGGCGCCGCGCCGCGACATGGGCGGAGCTGCCCGCCATCACGGCCTGGCGGCTGTTCGAGCCGCCGAGGCCGAGCGGCGCCGCCGCCGTGTCGCCCGTGATCACCTCGATCCTGCCGAGATCGCCGCCCAATTGCTCGGCCACGATTTGCGCCAGCATGGTGCGCGTGCCCTGGCCCATGGCGGCGGCGCCGGTCGCGACGAAGATCTTGCCCGAACCCTCGATGCGCACGCTCACATGCTCGTAAGGGCCGCGGCCGGTGCCTTCGACGTAGTTCGCAAGGCCGATGCCGAGATACCGCCCCTTCGCTCGCGCCGCTGCCTGTCGGGCGGGAAAGCCGCTCCAATCGGCGCCATCGAGTGCCATCTGCTGGCAGCGCGGATAGTCGCCGCTGTCGAGCGTGACGGCGATGCCGCCGCGGGTCTTCAACGGCGTCGCGTAAGGCATGCGGTCGGGCGGCACGAGATTGCGCCGGCGGATCTCCGCGCGATCGAGGCCCAACCCCCGCGCGGCCGCGTCGAGCAGCCGCTCCATGGCGAAGACGCCCTGCGGCTGGCCGGCGCCGCGGACCGGCGCCACCGGCACCTTGTTGGTCGCGGCGACTTTGAGGCCGATGCGATAGGCGGGTACGACATAGGCGAGCGGCATCGCGCCCATGGCGCCTTGCGGCACGTTGACGCCGCGTACCGTCCAGGCGCCATGGTCATGGACCAGCGCTCCGCGCACCGCCAGAATGCGGCCGTCGGCGTCGGTCGCCAGTTCGACGTCCCAATACTGGTCGCGCTCCTGCGCGGTGGCGACGAAATGCTCGCGCCGGTCCTCGACCCATTTGACCGGCCGGCCGGTCGCCCGGGCCGCCGCTGCGACCGCGACTTCCTCCGGGTAGAAGACGAGCTTCGGCCCGAAGGCGCCGCCGATATCGGGCGTCGCGACGCGGATCCGGTTCTCGTCGAGGCCGAGAATGTCGCAGAGGAGCCGCCGCGCGGCATGCGGCATCTGCGTCGAGCTCCACACCGTCAGCCGGTCCTCGACGGGCTCGGGCACGGCGACGACGCCGCGGCATTCCATGGAATGGGAGCCGCCGCGATGGATGCGGAGCCGCTCGCGGAAGCGATGGGGCGCTTGCTCGAAGGCGCGATCGACATCGCCGAATCCCATGGTCATCTCGGCGACGAGATTGGATGGCGCGCCCCGATGGGCGGTGGCGGCGCCCGCCTCCAGCGCCGCAAGGCAATCGGCGACGACCGGCAAGGGATCGTAGTCGATCTCGACGGCTGCGGCGGCATCCTCCGCGAGAGCGCGGCTCTCGGCGAGGGCAATGGCGATCGGCTCGCCGACATGCACCGCTTCTCGGTCCGCGAGAACCGGACGGTCGAGCTGCTGCCGGTAGCTGGGGCTCGGCATCGCGGTCTTGAGGCAGGTCTCGGCGAGACAGGGCAGGAGGTCGGCCAGCGTCAGGATGGCGGCCACGCCCGGCAAAGCGCGCGCGGCCGCCGCATCGATGCCGCGAATGAGCGCATGCGCATGGGGACTACGCAGGAAGGCGGCATGCAGCATGTCCGGGAGGGCGATGTCGTCGAGGAAGCGGCCCTTGCCGCGGATGAGCGGCTCGTCCTCGACGCGCGGCACGTCGCGGCCGAGCACGCGCGCTTGCGGGAAACCGCCGACCGTCACGGCGTCGTCCCGTCGCCGCGCAGCGCGCGCGCCGCTTCGATCGTCGCTGCGACGATGCTGTCGTAACCGGTGCAGCGGCAGATGTTTCCGGAGATCGCCTCGCGGATCTCGGCCGCGGTCGGATCGGGGCAGTCCTTCAGGAATTCGACGAGGGTGGTGAGAAGGCCCGGCGTGCAGAATCCGCATTGAAGGCCGTGGTGGCGGCAAAACGCGGCCTGGAGCGGATGCAAGCTTCCATCCGGGGCGGCGAGCCCCTCGATGGTCGTCACCTGGTGGCCGTCCGCTTGGACCGCCAGCATCAGGCAGGAGCGCATGGCGCGGCCGTCGACGAGCACCGTGCAGGCGCCGCAGACCCCGTGCTCGCAACCGAGATGCGTCCCCGTCAGATGCAGCGTCTGCCGCAGGAAGTCGGAGAGGGTGAGCCGCACCGGGGCTTCGGCGCGACAGACGCTGCCGTTCACGGTGACGGCGATGCTGCGGCTCGCGCACCCGCCGTCGCTCATGACGCCATCCCATTGGCGGCGACGGCGCGCCGATGCGCCGTTGCGAGCGCACGCTCGATCAGCGTCTCGGCGACCTGCCGGCGATACCAGCCCGGGACCTGCGCATCCTCCAGCGCATCGACCGCGCGCGCCGTGGCGGCAGCGCGGCCGAACAGGAGCGCGTCCGGCGCGGCGCCCCTCAGCATCGTCTCGGCTTCGGCCATGCGGCGCGGCACCGCCGCGGCGCCGCCGAGGGTGATGGCGCAAGTCGCGAGCCGTCCCGCTGGGTCGAGCGTCAGCACGACGGCGACGGCAACGATCGCGAAATCGCCGTGCCGGCGCGCCATTTCGAGGAAAGCGTAGCCGTGGCGCGCGGCGGGGAGGGGGAGATTGACGGCCGCCACCATCTCGTCCGGCGCGATGGCGGGCGTCATGAAGCCGAGCGCGAACTCGGCCATCGGCAACAGGCGCGCGCCCTTCGGCCCCACGATCTCGATGGTGGCGTCGAGGTTGGCGGCGACGGCGACCAGCTCGGCTGCCGGGTCGAGATGGCAGAGCGAGCCGCCGATCGTGCCGCGATTGCGGGTCTGGCGATGGCCGACATGGCCGAGCGCTTCGACCATCAAGGGCAGCCGGCTCCGGACGAGCGGATGCTCGGCGATGTCGCGCTGGCGCGTCATGGCGCCGATGCGCAGCGTCTCGCCGATCTGCCTGACGCCGGCCAAGGCCTCGATCCGGTTGAGGTCGATGATGTGGTCCGGGAGGACGTAGCGCATGTTGAGCATCGGCATCAGCGACTGGCCGCCGGCGAGAAGCCGGGCGTTGTCGAGCCGCGCCAGCAGGGCGACCGCCTCGTCGATGCTGCGCGGATCGTGATAGAGGAAGGCGGGCGGCTTCATCGTGCCGTCTCGGCCAACAGCCGGCGCATTGTCCGCGGCGCGATCGGCAGGCGCGTCACCGCGCCGGGTCGTCCCAGGGCGTCGTCGACGGCGGCGGCGATGGCGGCGCCGACCGCATTCGTCCCGCCTTCCCCCGCGCCCTTGACGCCGAGCGGATTGAGCGGGCTCGGCGCATCCTCCGCGATCAGCACCTCGACAGGCGGCACCTCGGCCATCGTCGGAATGAGATAGTCGGCGAAGGTCGTCGAGAGCGGCTGGCCCTCATCGTCATAGCGGAACTCCTCGAACAGCGCCCCGCCGAGCCCCTGGGCGAAGCCTCCGGCGATCTGCCCTTCGACCAGCATCGGATTGATCGCGCGGCCGATGTCGTAGGCGACGAGATAGCGCTCGACCCGCACCTCGCCCGTGTCGCGGTCGATGCGGAGTTGCGCGAGATGAGCGCCGTAGGGGTAGGTCATATGGTCGCTGTAGAACCAGCGCTCCGCCGTGAGGCCGGGAGTGCGGCCGCGCATCAGCGGTGAGTTCGGGCCCATCTGGCGGGCGATGTCGCCGAGCGCCATCAACGGCTCGTCGGGCCTCGCGATCCGGAGGATGCGACCATCGCGTATGGTGAGCGCCTCGGCCGTCGTCTGCAGCTCCATGGCGGCGGTTTCGAGCGCCATGGCGCGGACGGCAAGGGCGGCGAGATAGGTCGCCGAGCCCGACATGACCGTGACGCGCGACGCGTGCGCGCCGTTGCCGAACTCGATGCGATCGGTGCGGCCGCGCACGACGCGAATGCGCCGATAGTCGATGCCGAGCGCCTCGGCGCAGATCTGCGCGAGCACCGTCTCGACGCCCTGGCCGACCGAGGCGGCGCCGGTCACCAGCTCGACCGAGCCCGTCGCATCGACCGAGACGCGCACGCCGTCGGCCGGCCCGAGGCCGCTCTTTTCGACGAAGAAGGCAAGCCCGGCGCCGACGCATTCGCCCCGCGCGCGCCGATCCGCGAGCCGCGCCTGCGTCCCTGCCCAGTCGAAGCGGGCGAGCGCCCGGTCGAGCAAGGCGTGATAGTCGCCGGAGTCGAGCACGACATCGACGCCGAGCGCATCGACGGGACGCGCATACGGCATCTCGTCGCGGCCGATCAGGTTGCGCCGCCGCAGCTCGACTGGATCGAGGCCGAGCCTTGCCGCGATCGCGTCCATGAGGCGCTCGCGCACGAAGCTCGTCTCGAACCGCCCGGGCGCGCGGTAGGTCGCGGCCGGCGTCTTGTTGGTGAGGCGGAAATGCCCGGCGACACGGTATGCGGGAAGGCGGTAGGGGCCGGGCAGCAGGCCGGCGGCCATGTCGGCGACGCGCGCGCCATGCGTGCGGACATAGGCGCCCTGATCGTGGAAGAAGACGTTGTCGATCGCCAGCAGCCGGCCCTCGGCATCGACGGCGGCCCGGATGCGGTGGCGCTGCTGCCGCGAATGGTTGGCCGCGACGAGATGCTCGCGCCGATCCTCGACCCATTTCACCGGCCGCTGCAGACGCAGCGCCCCGAGGCAGACGAGCACATCCTCGGGATAGAGCTCGCCGCGCACGCCGAAGCCGCCGCCGACATGGCCCTCGAACAAATGCACACCGTGCGTCGGCCGGCCGATGAGGCGCGCGATCTCGTCGCGGTTCCAATGCTGCTTCTTCGCCGTTCCATGCAGCTCCAGCACATCGCGCGCCGCGTCATAGCGGGCGACGGCGCCGCGCGTCTCGAGGGGCACGCCGCTGTGCCGCCCGACCGAGAGATCCAGCGCGACGATGGCGTGGGCTGCGCGAAACGCCGCTTCGACATCGCCATATTCCTTGCGAACCACCGTCGCTTCCGTGCCGAGGCCGGGCAGGAACTCGCCCGGCGGCGCTGCGGCATCGAGATGGGCGGGCAAAGGATCGATTTCGGCCGAAACCAGATCGGCTGCATCCTCCGCCACATACGCATCCTCGGCAAAGACGGCCGCGATGGGCTCGCCGACATAGCGGACGCGCTCCCGCGCCAAGATCGGCTGGCAGTAAGGTTCGAGCCCCCGCACCCTCGTCGCGCGGAACGGGATGGGCGGGATGGCGGCCGTGTCGGCGCCGGTCCATACCGCGACGACGCCGGGCATCGCCAGCGCGGCGGCGGCGTCGATCGACACCAGCCGGCCATGCGCCAGCGGCGAGCGCACGACGCGCATCGTCACTTGCCGGGGAAAGTTCACGTCGGCCGCGAAGAGGCCTTGCCCGCGGAGGAGAGGCCCGTCCTCGAGCCGAGGCAGCGACTGGCCGATCACGGCGCGCGGTCCCGGCGGCAGGCCGGGCGGCGCCGGCGCGTCGGATCGCCGGTCGCGCTGCATCAGGCGGCGGCGCTGAGCGCGCGGGCGACGGCCGCCCGCGCCAGCAAGCGCCCATCCTCCGCGTCATCGGCCGGCGTGATTTCGGCCGCCGCGGCCTCGGCGGCGCGACGGAAGGCGGCATCATGCGGACGCTGGCCGGCGAGGGCCGCTTCGGCTGCGGGAAGGCGACGGGCGCGTCCTTCGACCGCGCCCAAGGCGATGCGCGGGTCGGAGACGAGACCGTCGCGCAGTTCGTAGGCGGCAAGCGCCATGACCTCGGCAAAGTCGCCGGCGCGCCGAGCGTACTCATGGAAGCCGACGCGCGTGCCGGCCGGCAGCGCCGGCAGATGGGCTTCGACGAGGAGCTCGTCCGGCTCGAGCGCCGTCGTCATCGCGCCGAGGAGGAATTCCGCCATCGCCAGTTGCCGGACGCGGCCCTGGCTGCGCAGCGTCACCGTGGCGCCGAGCGCGACGGCGACGAGGCACCACTCGGACGCGGCGTCCGCGTTGGCCAAGCTGCCGCAGAAGGTGCCGCGCGCGCGGATCGGAGCATGCGCAATGTGCCGCCGCGCCAGCGACAGCAAGCGGCCGAGCGGCCCCGGTACCGCTTCGGCGCCGAGCGCCGCATGCCGCACGCAGGGACCGATCCGCACGCCGCTCTCGCTCGGCTCGAGCCGGTCGAAGCCGACGACGCCGTTGATATCGACCAAATGCGCCGGCCGCGCGAGGCGCAAGGCCATTGCCGGGATGAGGCTCTGGCCGCCGGCGAGCACGCGCCCCTCCTGCCTTGCGACGGCCGTCAGGGCGGCAACCGCTTCCTCCGCCGTATGTGGCGCATGATATTCAAAAGGGGCAGGCTTCAAGAGGCGAAACCCCGATCATGGGCGCGGTCTGCCCGCATCCCGAGAGGGCGCCCGCGCGTCGGGCCGGGCGGGATGCCCGAAATTCTTACGTTCCGCGCCGGCTGTTCCAATATTTGTCATGACACCGATTTTGGTACAGCGCGTCAAGCGCGAATTCCGCCTCTTCCGGCCGCAGGGCCGGCGGTCGAGCGGCACACGATGATGTGATCCCGGAATCGAGGCAACGATGCCGAGGCGCGCCGTTCATAGGGCAAGGCCATCCGCCAAGGATGAGGAGACTGCCCATGAGGATTTGGGCCTCTCTTGCCGGTCCCTCAACCGCTCTTCACCTGCCTATGCGCATCGTGACCGGCGACGGAAAGCGGCGCGCGCAACGCCCGCGATCGCCGTCCCGTTGCCGGCATCGCTCCCGAGCACGACTGCAGCATGACGGCCGCATGCCGACGATCCGATGCGCCGCCGCCGCCCTCGGCACGGCGGTGCTCGGCGGATGCGCGGTCGCGCCGCCCACCGGACCCGACGTCATGGCGCTGCCGGGAAGCGGCAAGACCTTCGAAGCCTTTCAGGCCGATGACGCCGCCTGCCGGCAATATGCCTCGAGCGAAATCGGTGACGCCTCGCCGGCGGCGGCAGCGAGCCAGAGCGCCGTCGCAAGCACCGTGCTCGGCACGATCCTCGGTGCTGCGGCGGGCGCCGCGATCGGCGCGGCCACCGGCAATCCCGCCGCCGGCGCCGCGATCGGCGGAGGCAGCGGCCTCGTCATCGGGGGCGCCACCGGCCTCGGCGCGGCGCGGGCGTCCGGCCTCTCCCTGCAGCAGCGCTACGATATGGGTTACATTCAATGTATGTCGGCCAAGGGCGAGACTGTGCCGACGACGCTGCCCGGCAGCGTACCCTATGGCGCCTACGCGCCCTACTATCCTTATTACCCGCCCTATTACGCCTACCCCTATTATCCCGGTTATTACGGCACCGCCTTTCTGAGCTTCGGCTTCGGCTTCCATCATCACGGCCATTTCCACCACTTCCACCACTGAACCGGCGCCAGCGGCGAAGCCGCCGAAGGATGGCGCCGCGCGAGCGCGGCGGCGCCAGCCGTGCCCGGCGGCGAGCTTCTCGCCGCGGCACCTGGACGTTTCGCCTCGCCAGCCTATGTTCGCACCACATCTGCATGGTACGAGCGAGAAACTGACCAGCGATGGCCGACTTCATCGACGACCTGCTGCGCCGCATGAGCCTCGCCGACAAGATCGGCCAGCTCAATCATCCGGGCATCGGCGCGGATACCACCGGCGCCGGAACCGCGGCGGCTGACATCGAAACCCGCATTCGGCGCGGCGAGGTCGGCGGGCTCTCCGCCGGCTTCGGCCTCGAGCGCCTGGCGGCGCTGCAGCGCCTCGCCGTCGACCACTCGCCGCACCGCATACCGCTGCTCTTCACCTTGGATGTGATCCACGGCCACCGCACCGTCTTTCCGCTGCCGCTGGCGCTCGCCTGCAGCTGGGACCCGGACCTGGTGCGGCGCACCGCCAGGGTTGCGGCGGCGGAGGCCGCGGCTGCCGGCGTCGCCTTGGCCTGGGCGCCCATGCTGGATGTGGCGCGCGACGCGCGCTGGGGTCGTTGCGCCGAGGGCTTCGGCGAGGATCCGCTGCTCGCCGGCGCCTTCGCCCGCGCGGTCGTCGAAGGCTATCAGGGCCGGGACCTCGCGCGGCCCGACAGCGTGATGGCCTGCGCCAAGCATTTCGCCGGCTACGGGCTCGCCGAGGCCGGACGCGATTACAACGCGGTCGATGTCAGCCCCTTCCGGATGCACAATGTCGTGCTGCCGCCATTCAAAGAGGCGGTGGCGGCCGGGGTCGGCGCCGTCATGGTCGGCTTCCACGATCTTGCCGGCATTCCCTGCACCGCCCATCGCCAATTGCTGAAGGGCTTGCTGCGCCAGCGCTGGGGATTCGACGGGCTGATCGTGTCGGACTACACGGCGATCGCCGAGCTGGTCAACCACGGCGTTGCCGCCGATGCCCGGGAAGCGGCGTTCCTCGCTTTCACCGCCGGCGTCGATATCGATTTGGTCAGCGGGATCTATCTCGATCATCTCCCGGCGCTCGTCGCCGAGGGCCGCATCGCCGCGGCCGAGATCGACGCCGCCTGCCGGCGCGTGCTCCGGGCGAAATTCCGGCTGGGTCTCTTCTCCGAGCCGCTGCGCGGCCTCGACGAGGAGCGGAAAGACGCGGCGACGCTGACCCCCGAGCATCGCCGCTTGGCCCGTGAGGCCGCCGCCAAGGCCTGCGTCCTCCTCAAGAACAACGGCGTCCTGCCGCTCGCGCGGGCGGGCGGCGTCATCGCGCTCGTCGGACCTCTCGCCGACAGCCGCGCCAACATGCAGGGCACCTGGGCGGTTGCCGCCCAGCCGAGCGACAGCGCAACGATACTCGAGGGAATGAAGGCCGCGCTCGGAGAGCGGGGCACCATTCTCCACGCCAAGGGCGCTAACATCGTCGACGATCCGAACGTCGCCGCGCGCCTCAACCTCTTCGGCGAGACCTTCGCCATCGACGATCGCTCGCCCGAGGAGATGATCGCCGAGGCCGTCGCCTGCGCGGGTCGGGCGGATGCGGTCGTCGCTTGCGTCGGCGAGGCGAAGGAGCATTCCGGCGAATCCTCGACGCGCACCGATCTTGGCCTCCCCGGCAGCCAGCAGCGATTGCTGGAGGCGCTGCACCGAACCGGCAAGCCGCTCGTCCTGGTGGCTTTGAGCGGGCGGCCGCTGGCGCTCGAATGGGAAGACCGCCATGCCGATGCCATCCTTCACGCCTGGTTCGGCGGGACCGAGGCGGGCAACGCCATCGCCGACCTGCTCTTCGGCGACATCAATCCCTCCGGCAAGCTAGCGATGAGCTTCCCGCGCAGCGCCGGCCAGTGTCCCATCCACTATGCCGAGGCGCCGACCGGCCGCCCCATCGACAAGATCGGCATCGACGTCGCCGGCGACGCCGAGGTCTATGGCGATGGCCGCCGCGTCTTCCGAAAATTCACGACGGCCTGCCGCCTCGAAGGCGCGCACACGCCGCTCTACCCGTTCGGCCACGGCATCGGCTACAGCAAGTTTCGCTACGGCGAGCTGGTCCTCGACAAGCCGGCGCTGCGCGGCGATCGCGATGTGCTCACCGCGACGATCACGGTGCGCAATATCGGCGCGCTGCCAGGCGAGGAGATCGTGCAGCTCTATATCGGCGACCCCGTGGCCAGCCGCTCGCGGCCGGTCCGCGAGCTGAAGGCCTTTCGCAAGGTGACGCTTCAGCCCGGCGAGGAGCGTGCCGTCTCCTTCGACATCACGGCCGCCGACCTCGGCTTCTTCCGCGCCGAGCGCCTGGACGAGCCCGAAGAGGTCTGCGAGCCGGGGTTGTTCCGCATCGAGATCGGCCGCAGCTCGCAGCAACTCTCCGCCGCGACCATCGAATGGCAGGCCGCGGCATGAGCGGCCGGCTTTCCGACGCGGCCCTGCTCGACCTCGTGCAGCGGCAGACCCTGCGCTATTTCTGGGACTTTGCCCATCCGGCGAGCGGCATGGCGCGCGAGCGCAGCAATCCGGTCGCCAATTACGACTATCTCGAGACCGTCGCCACCGGCGGCACCGGCTTCGGGATCATGGCGATGCTGGCGGGCGCCGCACGCGGCTTCCTGCCGCGCGCCGAGGTGCTGGAGCGCATCGCGAAGATCGTGGCGTTTCTCGAAGCGGCGGACCGCTTCCATGGCGTCTTCCCGCATTTCTTGAATGGCGCCACCGGGCGGGTCATTCCCTTCTCCGCAAAGGATGATGGCGGCGATCTCGTCGAGACCTCGTATCTTATGGCCGGGCTGCTCTGCGCGCGGCAGTTCTTCGCCGCCGCCGCGCCCAGCGAGGCGGCGCTGCGCGCGGCGATCGATCGCTTGTGGCGCGCCGTCGAGTGGGACTGGCATCGCCGCGGCGGCGAGAACGTCCTCTTCTGGCACTGGAGCCCGCGGCATGGCTGGGCCATGAACCACCGCATCACCGGCTGGAACGAGTGCCTCATCGCCTATGTGCTGGCCGCCGCCTCGCCGGCCCATGCGGTTCCGCCCGTCGTCTATCACCAGGGCTGGACCAAGAGCCCCGTCTTCCGCAACGGGCACAGCTATCACGGCGTGACGCTGCCGCTCGGCCCTCCCCAGGGCGGGCCGCTGTTCTTCTCGCATTACTCCTTTCTCGGCCTCGATCCCCGCGGGCTCCGCGACCGCTACGCCGATTACTGGGTTCAGAACGGTGCCCATACGCGCATCAACCGCGCCCACTGCATCGCCAATCCGCACGGCTATGCCGGCTATGGGCCCGATTGCTGGGGTCTCACCGCCTGCGACGGCGATGCGGGATATGGCGCGTTCTGCCCGGAGAACGACCGCGGCGTCATCGCGCCCACGGCGGCGCTGTCGGCGATGCCCTACGCGCCCGAGGCGTCGATGGCGGCGCTGCGTCATTTCCATGACGACCGCGGCGGCGATCTCTGGGGGCGCTATGGGTTCGCCGATGCCTTCAATGCCTCGCGCGGATGGGTTGCGCCGAGCAATCTCGCGATCGACCAGGGGCCGATCGTGGTGATGATCGAGAACCACCGTTCCGGCCTTCTCTGGAAGCTCTTCATGAGTTGTCCCGAGGTGCAGGCCGGCCTCGGCCGCCTCGGCTTCGCGAGCCCTTGGCTGGAATCGGCGTGACGGCCGTGGCGCTCGCCGCGCGGGCGCGCAAGCGGGCGGTGCTGAGGAAGGCGGCGTAGCTCCAGGTGAGATGGCGCGCCGAGCTCGGCTGGCCGGTGGTGCGGTCGACCTGCTCGGAGAGCGAGCCGTCCTCCGGGGTGAGCGCTCGCACGCGCGCCATGAAGGCATCGCCCCGGCGAATGAGGGCGGCGCGCTCCTGCGCGCGGCATTGCGCCCGCCGGTAATAGAGGCCGGCGGCGGCCAGCGTCGCCACATACCAGGCGCCGCCGCCGAAATAGCGGTCGCCGCGCGAGCGCCCGAGCGCCGGCGCGGCGCCGGCCGGAAGCCTGCGATTGATGGCGAGCTCGCGGGCGAAGAGGCGCTCGATCGCGGCTTGCGTCGCCTCGACGCGCGGATCTTCGGCGCTGTGCGCGCCGCTCGGCAGGTCGGCATCGAGCACGGCGATCAGCGTCGCCGCGTCGACGAGATCCTCGGCCGAGGCCGCGCTTGCCGGCCGCATCGCGGCGTAGACCTGGTGCGGTTCCGACCAGTGGCGGTCGAGCCCGGCGCGGAGGCGCTTCTCCGCCGCCAGCCGCTCGGGACCGCTCATCAGAGCGCGGCCGTGCACCAGCGCCCCGAGCTGCGCGAGCGCGACGGCGTAGTGGTGCAGGTTCTGTCCCGCCTCCTCCCAGGGCCCGATGCACCGCCGTCCCGCATGGCGCAGCGTGAAATCCAAATCCTGGCGCAGCAGCCGCAGCACCTCCTCGATCGGCGGGCCGCCGGCGGCGAGATAGCGCAGGCAAGCGAGCGCACGCAGCGCCGGCCCGTCATATTGCGGGCGCGACCAGCGCAGGATGTCGATCGTGCCGTCGGGGTTGAAGCGCGGCTCGCCCAGCAGCTTGTCGCCGACGAGAGCGCGGATCTCGGCTTCGCGGCGAAGAAATCGACGAGCCTCGCGCCGCACGCCCTCGCGGTAGCGGCCTCGCTTGAGGAATTCGCGGCCATCGAGGCTGTTCAGATCAAGGCTGAAGCGCGCGAAATCCGCGAAATGCCGCTGCCAATATCGCCTCTCGTTATCCGCAGCTGCATCCTCCATCAACTCCGCGACGGTGCGCATGACGATGGCGCTGTCACGCACCCAGTGGAAGAAATAGTCGGGCTCGGGATCCCAATCGGCGATCACCGGAGAGGCCAGCACCGATCCCGCCGCGGGCACGATCGTCTGGCCAAGGGCTTCGCGTCGCCTCGTCAGCTGCGTCGCGGAAATCGCGCGCGCCATGGAAGCGGCGCTGACCGCCGACTGGCGCGCGATCCAGCACTCCAGATCGTCGCTGCGCGCCGCTGCCGGGCTCACCTCATCGCCTCCATAACGTTTGCGTCGCCTCCGCCCTCGCGCTTAGATGGTCGGTGCCGCGCCAGAGGACGAGCCAAGAGATCCCGGGTTGCGTATCGCACGACGCACTCTTCTCGCATCGCTGTTGACGACGGGCATCGCGCTTCCCCGCTTCCCGGCGCAGGCCGATGCCGCCCCGAGCTTCACCTTCGAGAGCGTGCAAGCTCAGGCGATGGCCTTGGCGAAGCAGCCCTACCGCGACACCTCGCCGCCGCTCCCCGATGTCCTGAAGCGCCTCGACTATGCCCATTTCCGGATGATCAAGTTCCGTGCGGATCAGGCATTCTGGCGCGACGGCGGTTTTTTTCAGGTTCGGCCCATCCATCGCGGCTTCCAATACGAACGCAGGGTCAGCATCAATCTCGTCGAGAACGGCGTCGAGCGCGAGATCGCCTACGACCCGGCGCAGTTCGATTTCGGCGGCAACAATCTCGGCACGACATTCGATTCATCCCTGGGCTTCGCCGGCCTCGCCTTGGCCTTCCCTCTCGACCGTCCCGATGAATTCGAGGAGTTCGTCATCTTCCTCGGCGCCTCCTATTTCCGCATGCTCGGCCGCGGCCAAGCCTACGGGGCGTCGGCGCGCTGCCTTGCCATCGACACCGCCGGCCCCGAGGGCGAGGAGGTTCCGGCGCTCACCGCCTTCTGGCTCGAACGTCCGGCGCCGGATGCCACGAGCCTCACGCTCTATGCTCTTCTCGACAGCAAGAGCGTGGTCGGCGCCTACAAGATCGTCCTCTCGCCCGGCATGATGACCCTGGCCCAGTGCGAGGCGGCGCTTTACCCGCGGCTCGACATCAGGAAGCTTGGCCTCGCTCCCATCAACACGATGTTCCTGCACGGCAAGCCCGAAAACCGGCCCTTCGTCGATATTCGCCCCGAGGTGCATGACAGCGACACGATCCTGATGCACCGGGGCAATGACGAGTGGGTCTCGCGCCCCTTGCTCAATCCGCAGCGGCTGCGCGTCAGCGACTTCTTCGACGAGCACCCGAAAGGCTTCGGCCTCGTCCAGCGCGAAACGGACTTCCGTCAGTATCAGGATCCGGTCGAGCGTTTCGAAGCGCGCCCCAGCCTCTGGGTCGAGCCCGAGGGCGATTGGGGAAGCGGGGCCGTCGAGTTGATCGAGATCCCGAGCGATGCCGAGATCAACGACAACGTCATCGCGTACTGGGTCTCGCAGCAGCCGGTCAAGGCGGGAACAGCGCTGTCTTTCGCCTATCGCCTGACGGCCCGGCCGGGCGTGCCGCCGCTGCCGCCGACGGGACGGTGCATCGGCACGCGCACCGGGCCGTTGGCGCCGGCCGAAGCGGGGCGTCCGCCCGCCGACCGCCGCTGGCAATTCTGGATCGACTTTGCCGGCCGGGAGCTCGCGGGCTTGTCCGAGCGAATGCCGGTCGAGGCGGTCGTCACCGTTTCGAAAGGGAAGGCGACCGATGTGAGCTGTCGAAAGCTCGAGACGCGTGCGTGGCGCGCCGCCTTCACCTTCACGCCGGAGGGACGCGAGGATGTCGAGATGCGCGCATATCTCCGCCTGCGCAAGAGCGCGCTGAGCGAGACTTGGACCTACCGCTTGTCGCAGACCTAAAAAAGCCCTTGCGCGGCTGTGAACAAAAGCGCGCTCCCCGGCGTTGGCCGCGCGCATGCGGGGAGACGAGCTACAGGCGCCAGCGTATCGGCACGTCCTGACGATCAGGCGTGCCGCGTTGTCGATTCTGGTCATCGGCAGCGTTTGCGGCACGACCGGGCTCATGTCGCAGGTGATCGCCATCGGCGGCCTCAGCATCCTCGGCTGCGCCGGCCTCATCCTCTTCGCGCTGAACTTCGGCTGGCTCGCCATCAGCTTTTGGAACGCGGTGCTGGGCTTTGCCATGCGCACGACCGGCGGCGACCCGATCAGACCCAGGGCGATCCGGAGCACGGGGCCGGTCGGGCGGACGGCGATCGTCATGCCGGTCTACAACGAGGATGTCGCGAGAGTGGTTGCCGGCCTGCAGTCGCTCGCGGCGGGCCTGGCCGAGACCGGCGAAGCCCAGTCCTTCGATGTCTTCGTGCTCTCCGACTCCTCCGGCCCCGCCGCGGCGGCGGAGGCGGCGATGATCGAGGAGCTGCGCGAGCGCGGCCCCGACCGCCCGCCGATCTATTACCGCCGACGCAACAGGAATATCGGGCGCAAGGCCGGCAACATCGAGGATTTCATCCGGCGGTGGGGCGCCGCCTATCGCTATATGATCGTGCTCGACGCCGACAGCGTCATGTCCGCCGCCACGATCCTGACGCTCGTCCGCACCATGGACGCGCATCCGGATGTCGGCATCGTCCAGGCGCCGACGGTGCCGACCAATCGCGAAACGGCCTTCGCGCGCATCCTGCAATTCGCCAACCGCCTTTATGGACCCATCCAATCCGCGGGCCTCGCCTGCTGGACGGGTGGCGACGGGATCTATTACGGTCACAACGCGATCATTCGCACGGATGCCTTCGCGCGGCTCTGCGGACTGCCGGTCCTTCCTGGCAAGCCGCCGCTCGGCGGCGAGATCTTGAGCCACGACTTCGTCGAGGGCGCGCTCATCCGCAGCGGCGGGTACAAGGTGTGGCTGGCGCCCGAGCTCAGCGGCTCCTACGAGGAGATGCCGGCCAACCTCGTCGATTTCGCAAAGCGCGATCGTCGCTGGTGCCAGGGCAATCTGCAGCATTCTCGGCTTCTTGCCCTGCCGCTCCTGAAGCCGATGGGCCGGCTGCATCTGGCGATGGGCGTTTTCAGCTATCTCACCGCGCCGTTATGGCTGGCGCTGCTTCTCCTCAGCACGTTCTACGCGATCGAGCGGGCGCAAGGCGTCACCCAATATTTCAAGCCCGGCTTCAACTTGTTCCCGAACTGGCCGGTGGCCACCGATTGGCAAATCGACCTCCTGCTGGGGATCACGGCGGCCGCCCTGTTCCTGCCCAAGCTCATGGGCCTGGCCCTGGCGATGTTCAGCAGGGCGCAGCGCCGGGCCTTCGGCGGTGCCTGGCGGCTCTTCGCGAGCTGCCTCGCCGAGATCGTGTTTTCGAGCTTGATGGCGCCGGTGATGATGCTGTTCCAGGCGCTCGCGGTGGCGTCGATCCTTCTCGGCCGCAACATCGCCTGGGATACGCAGCCGCGGCACGATCGCGGCGTCGGTTGGCGCGAAGCGGCGCATCGGCTCGGCTGGCACACGCTCATCGGCCTCGTCTGGTCGATCGGCGTCCGTGCCGTCGCCCCCGATTTCTTCTGGTGGCTGATGCCGATCTGGCTCGGCCTCGTCCTCTCAGTGCCGCTCACCGTGTGGTCGAGCCGCAGCTCCGTCGGCCTTGCGTTGAAGCGTCTCGGCTTGTTTCTGACGCCGGAGGAGACGCAGCCGCCGCCGGAGCTGATGCGGTTGCGGCAGGCGCTTGCGGCCCGTCCGCAGGCCGAGGAGCAGGTCGCGGTCGCGCCAGCCGCGGCGCTCGTTCCCGCCGAAGCCGGAATCGCCATGCCGCATCTCGTCTGGCCGCAACGCAAGCCGGCGATGGTCCAACAGATACAGTGCAGCGGCACCTCGGACCTCACGTGACGGGAAGCGGAAAGACGAAAGAGGCGGGACCGACCCGGCGCCAGCTCTTGGCGGGGATCGCGGCGACCGCGGCATTGGGCGGCGCCGGCGGCGCCTTGGCCGACACGCCCTTGCGCCTCGGCGCGCCGGCCCCCTTCAGCTTCGAGTGGCTGAAGGCGCAGGCAAAGCGCATCGCCGAGGCGCCCTATGCGGCGCCGCCGCTGCCCTCGCCCGCGACCGTCGCCAAGATCGACTACGAGGCCTGGGGCAAGATCGGGTTCGACCCGAACCGCGCCCTCTTCGCCGAGGGACCCGAGCGCTTTCCCGTCACCTTCTTCCATATCGGCAAGTTCTTCCCGAAACCGGTGGCGATTTATGCGGTGACGGGCGGCGAAGCGCGCGAGGTCGTCTTCGACCGCGGCTACTTCACCATGCCGGCCGACTCGCCGGCCCGCCAATTGCCGCGCGACGCGGGCTTCGCCGGATTCCGTGTTCAGGAAGCCCGGGACGGGCGGCTCGACTGGCGCAAGAACGATTGGGTCGCCTTTCTCGGCGCCTCCTATTTCCGCGCCATCGGCGAGCTGTACCAGTACGGCGCCTCCTCGCGCGCCTTGGCGCTCGACACCGTGGTCGGCGACCGGCCGGAGGAATTTCCGGATTTCACCCGGTTCTACATTGCCGAGCCCGCCGCGAGCGACGCCGTGCTCGTCTATGCGCTGCTCGAAGGGCCGTCGGTGGCCGGCGCCTGCAAATTCGCCATGAAGCGCGGCAAGGGCGTCGTCATGGAGATCGAGCAGACGCTGTTCATGCGCCGCGCGGTCCGCCGTTTCGGCATCGCCCCGCTGACCTCGATGTACTGGTTCTCCGAGACGAAGAAGGCGACGGCTGCCGATTGGCGGCCGGAGGTGCATGATTCCGACGGCCTCGCGATGTGGACGGGGCGGGGCGAGCGCCTATGGCGCCCGCTCAACAACCCCCCGCACGCGATGGTCTCTGCCTTCCTCGACGAGAACCCGAAGGGGTTCGGCCTGTTGCAGCGCGACCGCGTCTTCGATCACTATCTCGACGGGGTCTTCTACGATCGCCGCCCCAGCATCTGGGTCGAGCCGAAGGGAGACTGGGGCAAGGGCGCGGTTCAGCTCGTCGAGCTCCCGACCGACGACGAGATCCAGGACAACATCGTCGCGATGTGGGTGCCGCAGGCTCCGGTGCAAGCGGGCTCGGAGTACAACATCGGCTATACGCTGCATTGGCGCGCCGAGGAGCCCTATCCGGCCGAGCTTGCGCGCTGCGTCGCAACGCGCCTCGGCAAGGGCGGTCAGCCTGGCCAGCCGCGTCCCGAGGGCGTGCGGAAGTTCGTGGTCGAGTTCCTGGGCGGGCCGCTCGCCACCCTGCCCGCCGGGGTCAAGCCGCAGATGGTCCTCGAAGCCTCGCGCGGCGTCTTCACCGATTACAAGATCGTCGAAGCGGTGCCGGACGGCGTCCCCGGCCATTGGCGCATCGAGTTCGACCTCGCCCAAGTCTCCGGCAGCGATCCCGTCGAGCTGCGCTCGCAGCTCGCCATCGACGACGAGCCGGTCAGCGAGACCTGGCTCTTTCAGTACCACCCCTTCTAGGTCTCGGACGCGCTCAGGTGCCGCGCAGCAGCACGCGGTCCTCCGCGGCCCGCTGATGATGCAGCACGGCGCCGCTCGGCGTGCGCACGAGGTGAAGCAGGCGGGTGTGGAAGCTCTCCAGCCCCGGCCGGTGGCCGATGCTCAGCACCGCGGCCTCGCGCAGCTCGCGGTCGAAGATCGACATCGCCCGCCGCTGGCTCACCTCGTCGAGCGCCGAGGTCGCTTCGTCGAGGAACACCCAGGCGGGAGCGTGCAGCAACAGGCGGGCGAAGCCGATCAACTGCTGCTGGCCGAGCGAGAGCGCCTTGTCGAGCCGTGTCTCGAGATCGAGGATCGGCAGAAACTCGGCGAGGCCGACCCGCTTCAGCGCCGCCTCGACCTCGGCGCCGGAGAAGGCGTCGGGCGGATTCGGATAGGTGATCGCCGCGCGCATCGTGCCGAGAGGCAGATAGGGCCGCTGCGGCATGAACATGACGGTGTCGGGCGCGGGCAGGCGGATGGTGCCGGTGCCCCAGGGCCAGAGACCCGCGATGGCGCGGAACAGCGTCGATTTGCCGGCGCCCGATTCCCCGACGATCAGCACGCGCTCGCCCGGCCCGACTTCGACGGTGGCCTCGGCGACGACGACGCTGCCGTCGGAGAGGAGCACGCTGACGCCCTCGAAGGCGAGGCGCCCTTCGGAATGCGGGATGGTGCGGATGCGGTCGACGCCGTCCTCGATGGCATCGAGATTCCGCACCGCCGCCTTGAAGGCGCTGATTCGCCGCAGCGTCGCGCGCCAGTCGGCGATCGCCGGAAACTGGTCGACGAACCAGCGCAGGGACGCTTGCACCTGGTTGAAGGCGCCGACCACCATCATCAGCCCGCCCAAAGTCAGCTCGCCGTTGAAATAGCCCGGCAGCGCCACGAGCGTCGGCACGACGATGGCGATCCAGCCGTAACCGGAGGTGATCCAGGTGAGCCGGGCGAGCGAGCCCGACAGGTGCCGCATCGAGGCGATCACCTGGTCGAGGTGACCCGCGAGCTGGCGCCGCTCGCCGTTCTCGCCGCGGAACAGCGCGATGCTCTCGGCGCTCTCGCTCACCCGAACGAGGGCGAAGCGCAGTTCGGCTTCGCGCGCGTAGAGCTCGGCGTTGAACCCGATGAGCGGAAGGCCGACCCGCCATGTCAGCAGCGAGCCGATCAGCGCGTAAAGAACGGCGCACCACACCATGTAGCCCGGAATCGCGAAATGGCGGCCGTCGAAGGCGAAGACGACATGGCTCGATAGACCCCAGAGCACGGCGATGAAGCTGAGCAGCAGCAGGATCGCCTGAAGCAAGCCGACGCCGAGAGAGGCCGTGAGCTCGGTGAGCCGGCGCGTGTCCTGTTCGATGCGCTGATCCGGATTGACCCCGATCTGCCCGGCAAGGCTGAGACGATAGGCACGGCCGGGGACCAGCCATTCATCCAGCAAATGGTGGGTCAGCCACTCGCGCAGGCGCACCTTCAGCATTTCCTGCAGCCAGGTCTGTCCCACGACGAGGGCGAGCAGGACGCCGATGATGGCGATGAAAACCAGGAGCTCGCGGCCCAGCCCGACGAGGTCGCGCTTGCCGAGGACGTCGAAGAAGGCGCCCTGCCACTCGTTGAGGCGGACCTGGCCAACCATGTTGGCGCACAGCACCGCGACGATTCCGGCGGCCAGCAGGCCAATGCGGCGGCGCTGCCGCGACCCGCACAAGGCGCGCAGCAAGGGGAGTCCTTCGGAAGCGACGGTCTTCCGCCTGCAGGCCGGCGGCAGCGCCAATGCGCGCGCTTTGCCGCCAAACAGCCCTATTCCCCGGCTCAGCAAGTTGCGCATGTTCGGGCTACCTCGGCCTCGTCGAAACATTCGAGCGGCAAGGGCCTCGAAGGCCCCTCGATCCGCCATGACGCGCAGCAAATCCGCAACAGCCAGGCTTCGCTTTTCGCTTGGAGCGGGATCCACCCTCCGGATGGTGAGCGTCACCGGCTCTGGCGCCGGGCGTCGCAGGACGCTGGTGCCAGAGAAGGACAGGCCTCCGACGAGGAGGCTCGCAATGAACGCTCCGATACAGAAGCGTAGTTTAGGAGGATCATCGTTAAGAGGCGGTAAACGCCCTAATATTTTGCGACAATATTCAGCGGTAGAATAAGAATTCGCGTCCGTGCGGAGTGGCGCGCGACGCCGTCTCCAAGGCCCGGCGCGGGCAGTTTCGCGCCGGCGCCTCGGGCCGCATCGAGCGATGGCTTGCGGCGCCGCTGTCTGCTCGCCGCGGCGCCGGCTCAGCCGCTGCCGAAGGCGAGCTGGACGATGCGCGCCAGGACGAGGCCTCCGGCGACGAGGAGATAGGAGCGCAGCACGATCATCGCGATGCGCGTTGCCGCGCTCATCTGCGCCGGCGGCAGTTCGGAGAGAGGCGGCATGCGCCAGATGGCGCGGCAAGCGCGGTCGATCGGCTCCGCTCTGCTTCGCCGCAGCAGCAAGATCGCAATCGCGGCCGCTGCCGCGACAAGGACGCCGCCGCCGAGGATGCCGAGGAGCGCGGCTTCGCTCATCGCCGGGAAGAGAACGGCGGCGGTGAGGACTATGGAGAGCGTCACCAGCACGGCAATGACGGCGCCGGTGAAGAGGTTGAGGCCGCGTCCGTTGACCCACGGACCCAACACCGCCTTGTCGTTGCACAGCAGGAGGAGGAACACGGTGGCGCTCGGCAGCAGAACGCCCGCCAGCGTCTGCACTGCGTTGGTGAGGAGACCGAGCGGCGTTCCCGGGGTCAGCACCAGCGCCGCGGCGAGCGCGACCAGCCCGGCATAGACGGCATAGAAGGCCTTCGCCTCCTTCGGCTTGCGGTGCAGCGAATGGCGCAGCGACAGGACGTCGCCGATGGCATAGGCGGTCGCCAGCGACACCGCCATGGCGCCGATGATGCTGGCGTCGATGAGGGCGATCGCGAAGAACACCCCCGCCGCATGGCCCACATACTTGCCGAGACCGGCGGCGACGGCGCCGGCATCCTCGAAATTGCCGAACTCCGCATGGCCGGCGAAAGCGGCGGCCGTGAACGCCATGATCGCCACCGCTCCGACGATGACGAGGACGATGCCGATCCAGAGATCGGCGCGCTCATAGCGGATGAAGCGCGGCGTGATCCGCTTGTCGATGACGTAGCTCTGCTGGAAGAAGAGCTGCCAGGGCGCCACCGTCGTGCCGACGATGGCGATGATGAGCAGCATGACATCGCCCAGCTTGCCGCCCGCCGGGAGCTGCGGCACGAGGAGATCGTGGGCCACCTGGCGCATCGGCGGATGCGCCCAGAGCAGCACCGGCACGAGCGCCAGGCTGGCGAAGACGAGGAGGAGAGAGAACCGCTCGAAGCGCCGGAAATCGCCGGTGCCGGCCGCGGCCACGATGATTGCCGCCGCAGCGATGACGCCGAGCTCGCGCGGCAGGCCGAGATAGGCGAGCGCCAGGCTGATGCCGATGAACTCGGTGACGATGGTGAGGGCGTTGAGGAGGAAGAGGTCGATGACGCTGAACGCGCCCCAGAACCGGCCGAAGCGCTCGAGGATGAGGCGGGCATGGCCGACCCCGGTCACGGCGCCGAGGCGCAGCACCATCTCCTGGTTGACGTAGAGGACGGGGACGAGCAGGAGCAGCGTCCACAGCAGCGTCGTGCCGTAATTCTGCCCGGCCTCGGCATAGGTGCCGAAGGCGCCGGCGTCATTGTCGCCGACCATGACGATGAGCCCCGGCCCGAGAATGGCAAGGAGCGTCTTCACCCGCGCGCGCCAGCCGCTGCGCGGGGCGGTGTCGCCGTGAGCGATGGTGCCGAAGGCGCCGCGGATCTCGCCGAGATGGGCCTCGTCGAGCACCGCGGCGCGCGGCGCGGCATCGAGGATGTCGGTGCTGGTCATGGGCTTCTCCGTTCTGCGAGCGTCGAATTGGGCTTTTTCAGTGCTGCGGAACGGGTCCTATGTCCGGCTTCCAGACGGCGGCGCGAGGGTCGCCGGCCGGGCGCCGCGCGCGACAAACATGCGGGTCGAGCGCGACGAAGGGCGCGCCGCAAAACGCGGCTTCTCCATCACGCTCTGATGCCGGCCGGAAGGCCGGACGGATTTTGCGGATTGCGGCAATCATCTCCGCCTCCTCTTCCTCGGATCGGTTGTAGCGACCCGGGAGGCGGAGAGGCGGGAGCGCTAGCCGGCGCGCATCCCCGGAACCCCTCTATGCTCCCGGGCAATCAATTCGGCCGCCGTCCCAGTCGCGCTGCGACTGTGATCGTCGGACGAGGTATTGCTAGGTCGCGGGCTCATTGGATCCCTTGGTTGGTTCAAGCATCGGACGCCCATGCCGAGGCGATGCGCCGGCACGAGCGCCCGACGCGAGATGTATTCCTCCCCGGCTTAGGGTCAAGTCAAAAATGACCGAGGCGCGATAAGAAGGCCGAAGCGTCAGGCCGCGCGGCGGCTGCGGGATGAAGCGGCGAAGGCGAGCGCCGCTACGGCGATCATGAGGGGGAACAGCGATACCCACAGGACCGTGCTCCACCCGTAGCTGGTCAGCAGGCTTCCGGACGAGAAGGAGCCCAAGGCCATCGTTCCGAACACGATGAAGTCGTTGAGCGACTGCACCCGCGTCCGTTCCTCGGGACGGTGGCACTCCAGCACCAGGGCCGAGGCGCCGATGAAGCCGAAGTTCCAACCGAGGCCAAGGAGGATAAGGCTCAGCCAGAAATGCGCCACCGCCACTCCCGCCAATCCGGTTGCGGCGGAGGCCGCCGTCAGCGTCAATCCGGCGGCGACGATGCGAGGGGCGCCGAAGCGCGTGATCAGCCGTCCGGTGAAGAAGCTCGGGAGGTACATCGCGATCACGTGCCATTGCAGGCCGAGATTGGACATCTCCTGTGACAGGCCGCAGAGTCGCATCGCCAACGGGGCAGCCGTCATGAGGAAATTCATCAGCAGGTACGAGACGACCCCGCAGATGGCGGCGGTGATGAAGCGCGGCTGCCGCGCGATGGCGCCGAGCGGGCGCCCGCCGGCGGTCTCGGCCGCGGTCGGCATCGGCAGCCGGACGCCGATGAGGACGAGGGCGGACAGAGCCGCGACGGCGGCTTGCGCCAAGAAGGTGCCCGCGAAGAGATAGGGCGCCCAGAGATCCATAGTGTAGGTGACGAGCTGCGGACCGATGACGCCGGCGAACACCCCGCCCGCCATGACGGCGGACAACGCTCGCGGACGTCGCTCCGGCGGCACGCATTCCGCGGCGGCGAAGCGGAAGGAGAGAATGACGGCGGCGTAGGCGCCGCCGAAGAACGTCGCGGCGCAGAACAGCCAGAACGAGCCCAGCACCACCGCGAGAGCGGCCAGCACGCCGACGAGCACGCCGCATCCCGTTCCGGCGAGGAACGCGGCACGTCGCCCGTGGCGGCGGGCGATGGCTCCGGCCGGCAAAGTGCAGGCCGCCATTCCCACGACGAAGATCGAAATGGGCAGCGTCGCCAGCGCCTTGCTGGGCGCGAGCGTGTTGCCGATGATGGCGCCCGTTGCGTAAACGACGGTCGAGTTCGCGCCCGCGAGCGCTTGCGCGATGGTCAGCCTGACGATGTTCGCCAGCTCGTACTCGGCGGGACTCTCGGGCACGAGCGCGCGCGTCGTCGTGGCTTCGGCTTGCGACATGGATCTCCTCAGGCTGTGAGCGTCTCAGGTGATGAGCTGCCGTCGCATGCGACCATAATAGGGCCGAGGACGTCGTCAACGACCCAACTCTGCGGCAGGATGGGGAAGCCGGCCATCCCAGCCCTTCCTTCTCGGGAGGCTGCGCTCGAACCGGGGAGGGCAAGATGTGCAACAGCTATCGCTTGAGGGTGGAGGCGGCGGCGATCTTCGAGGAATTCGCGAATCTCGGGATCGAGCTCCAGTGCTCCGAAGGCGTGCCGAACATAGAGCCGCGCGACGACATCAAGATCACGGATCCGGCGCCGATCGTCCGGATGGTCGAGGGCGAGAGGAACGCCGGCGACCTCGTGCAGCGGCGCTGGAGCTGGCCCGGTCCTCAGGGGAGGCCCCTCTACAATTTCCGGTCGGAGGGGCGCGAATTCTCGACCGGCCGCTGCCTCATCGTCGCCGACGGCTTCTACGAGTTCACCGATCCGGCCGAAAAAGCGAAGAAGCGAAAGGACAAGTGGCTGTTCACGATGGCGGGGGAGCCCTGGTTCTGCATCGCCGGCATCTGGCGGCGCCATGCGGATGTCGGGGAGGCATTCACGATGCTGACGATGGAGCCCGGGCCCGACATCGTCCCCTTCCATGATCGCCAGGTCGCCGTTCTCGATCGTGCCGATTGGCGCAATTGGCTTGATCCCTCGGTTCCGGCGAGAGCCGTCTTGAAGCCGCTCGTCGCCGGCAGCCTCGCGGTCGCGCAGGTCGGCTAGAGCGCCTTCCCCGCGCTCAGACCTCTTCGAGCTCCAGCGCAAGGCGGCGCAGCTGCGCCGTGTGCGGATGCGTGATGTGGCCGGCGCGCAGCGCCTCGACGGTGAGCCGCTCCACCATCTCCCCGGCCTGCATCACGCCGATCAGCGGGCAGAGATGCGTCACCACGGCGAGGTTGTGGCTGACGAGCAGGTAGGTGAGGCGGCGCGCCCGCTGCAGATCGGCGAGCAGGTTGAGGATCTCCGCCTGGATCGAGACATCGAGCGCGCTCGTCGGCTCGTCGAGCAGCAGCACCTCGGGATCGGCGATCAAGGCGCGGGCGATCGCCACCCTCTGGCGTTGTCCGCCCGAGAGCTGGTGCGGATAGCGGAACCGCAGCCGTGCGGCGAGCCCGGCCTCGTCGAGCGCGCGCACGATCCGAGTGTCGATTCCATCGATCCCGTGGATCATGAGCGGCTCGGCGAGCTGCCGGTCGACCGTCTGGCGCGGATGGAGCGAGCCGTAGGGGTCCTGGAACACCATCTGCACGCGGCGAAAGAAGCTGCGCGGGCGCTGCGGCGCCATGGGCTCGCCGTCGAACAGGATGCGCCCCTCCCAATTGCGGTTGAGGCCGGCAATGGCGCGCAGGACGGTCGACTTGCCGGACCCCGACTCGCCGACGATGCCGAAGCTCTCGCCTTTCGCCACCGCGAAGGAGATGCCGCGCACCGCCTCCACATCGCCGAAGCGGATGCGGAGGTTCTCGACGCCGATCATGCCACCTCTGCCCAGTCGGGCTGCCGCGCGAGGACCGGCAGCCGCGCCCGCGGCCGCATGAGGCTCGGCGGGCAGAGAAGCAGGCCCTGCGTATAGGGATGGCGGCTCTTCCGGAGCTCGGCTGCCGGCACCGCCTCGACGACGCGCCCCGCATACATCACCAGCACGCGGTCGCAGAAATGCGAGACGAGCGGCAGGTCGTGGCTGATCAGAATGAGCCCCATGCCGCGCCGCGACACCAGATCCTCGATGAGGCGCAGGATCTCGGCCTGCACCGTCGCATCGAGCGCGCTCGTCGCCTCGTCGGCGATGAGCAGCTCCGGGTCGCCGGCCAGCATCATCGCGATCATGACGCGCTGGCCCATGCCGCCCGACAGCTCGTGCGGATAGCGATGGGCGACGGCCGCCGGATCGTTGATGCGCACCTGCGCCAGCATCTCGACGGCGGCGGCGCGCGCCGCCCGCCTCGACAAGCCCTTATGGAGGCGGAGCGGCTCCGCGACCTGCTCGCCCGCCGTCATCACCGGGTTGAGCGCGAATTTCGGGTCTTGCAGGATGAGTCCGGCGCGGCGCCCGCGGATGGCGCCGAGAGCGCGCGGCGAGGCGGAGAGCACGTCGATATCGTCGAAACGGAGCCGTTTCGCGCGCAGCACGGCGTTGGGCGGCGTCAGGCGAAGGATCGCGCGCGCGGTGAGCGATTTGCCCGACCCCGATTCCCCGACGATGCCGAGCTTCTCCGCACCCATGGCGAAGCTGACGCCGCGCACCGCCGGCGCGAAGCCTCTCGGCCCCGGAAATCCGATATGGAGATCCTCGATTTCGAGCTGCATCTCTTCAGCGCGCTTTCGGATCGAGCACGTCGCGCAGCCCGTCTCCCAGGAGGTTGAAGGCGAAGGCGGCGACGAAAATGGCGATGCCAGGGGCGGCTGGCACCCACCACTGCTCGAGAATGTAGTCGCGCGAGGTCGCGATCATCGTGCCCCATTCGCTGGCGGGCGGCTGCGCGCCCATGCCGAGGAATCCGAGCCCGGCCGCAGTGATGATGATGCCGGCCATGTCGAGGCTGACGCGCACGATGACGCTGGAGAGAGCGAGCGGAACGATGTGGCGAAGGATGATGCGGCCGGCGCTGGCTCCCGCGAGGCGGACCGCGGCGATGAAATCGGCATCGCGGATGGTGAGCGTATCGGCGCGCGCGAGCCGCGCATAGGGCGGCCAGGAGGTGAGCGCGATCGCGATCACGGCGCTGCCGATGCCGGGCTTCAGGGCGGCAACGAAGGCGAGGGCCAGGATGAGCCGCGGAAAGGCGAGGAAAATGTCGGTGAGGCGCATCAGGATGCGGTCGGTCAAGCCGCCGAGGTAGCCGGCGACGCAGCCGACGAGGAGCCCGAACGGCGCCACCAGCACGACGACGGCGACGACCATGCCGAGGGTGATGCGGCCGCCATAGAGAAGGCGCGAAAGCAGATCGCGGCCGAGCTCGTCGGTGCCGAGCCAGTGCGCTGCCGAGGGCGGGGCAAGCCGGCTCGCCAGGGCCTGGGCATGCGGATCATAGGGCGCCAGGACCGGCGCCAGCAGGGAGAGCACGACGAGCAAGAGGACCGCGATCAGCCCGCCCATCGCGAGGCGGTTCGCCGCGAACCGCCGGCACTTGCGGTAGAATTCGCCCCATACGGTCTGGCGCCGCGAGCTCGGCTCCTCGTCCAGCAGCCATTCGTGCCAGGACAGCCGCGCTCTCGCTCCGGCGAGCGGCTTCGCCCCGTCGCTCATCGCACGCGCGGATCGAGCAGCCGATAGGCGAAATCGGCGAGCAGGTTGAGGCCGATATAGATGCAGCCGATCACCATCGTCGCGCCGAGCACGGCATTCATGTCGGCGTTGAGGAGAGACGTCGTGAGATAGAGGCCGAGCCCCGGCCAGCTGAACACCGTCTCGGTGAGCACGGCGCCTTCGAGGAGGCTCGCATAGGCGAGGGCGATGACCGTGACGAGGCCGACCGAGACGTTGCCGAAGGCGTGGCGCCAGAGAACCAGCCATTCGGGGACGCCCTTGGCGCGGGCGGTGATGACGTATTCGGAGCCCAGCGCCTCGAACATGAAGGCGCGCGTCATGCGGGTGATATAGGCGAGGCTGAAGAGCGCGAGCACGAGCGCCGGCTGGACGAGGTGCGACAGCGCGCTCCAGAACGCGCCCCAATGCCCGGTGAGCGCCGCGTCCACCACCAGCATGCGCGTGATCGGCGGCACGACGCCTTCATAGGTGATGCCGACTTGCCCGGAGCCCGGCAGCCAGCCGAGCTTCACATAGAGGATCAAGAGGAAGAGCAATCCCAGCACGAAGACCGGGACCGACTGCCCGGCGAGGCTGACCGCGCGAACGAGATGATCGAAGCGCGAGCCCGGGCGGGACGCCGCCAGCACGCCGGCGGGGACGCCGACGAGCACCGCGAGAATGATGGCCGAGGTGGCGAGCTCGAAAGTCGGCGGAAAGTACTGGAGAATGTCGGCGGTGACGGCGTGGCTCGTCATCACCGACCGGCCGAGATCGCCGACCGCGAGGTGGCGCAGATAGATGAGGAACTGCACCGCCAGCGGCCGGTCGAGCCCGAGCTCGGAGCGAATACGCGCCACCACGTCGGGCGGGGCGTGGTCGCCGGCGACCGCCACTACCGGATCGATCGGCATGACCCGACCGATGAGGAAGGTGACGAGAATCAGCCCGAAGAGCGTGATCGATATGCTGGCGGCGCTCGTCGACAGGACGCGCAGCCGCCCAGCATCGCGCCGACCGTTCATGTCTTCTTGATGGCACCGTAGCGGGTGAAGTCCGACTGCGGGCCGAGCAGGAAGCCGGTGACGCTCTTGCGCGCCACCGCGATCGCGTTCTGCTGCAGCATGAACGCGATCGGCGCATCCTCCCAGAACTGGCGCTGCATGTTCTCGTAGAGCGCGACGCGCTTGGCCGTATCGAGCTCGGCCGCCGCCTCCTCGACCTCGGCGGTGAGCTGCTTGTTCTGGAAATGATTGCGCCAGGCGATGATCTTCAGCGGGCTGTTGTCGGAAT
The DNA here is from genome assembly GCA_021325525.1 of Alphaproteobacteria bacterium. Lineage (GTDB taxonomy): Bacteria > Pseudomonadota > Alphaproteobacteria > ATCC43930 > CGMCC-115725 > URHD0088. The sequence continues at coordinate 5,507 of JAJPHB010000059.1, read as the reverse complement.
CGTCCGGGTTGGCACAGAAGCCCTGGGCGTTGGAGTTGGGATCGAAATAGTCCGGATACCAATGCGACAGGATGAGCTGGTGCTGGCGCGCCCGCATCTTGGTGAAGACCTGCTTCTGCGTGCCGGGGAGCAGCGAGACCTTGATGCCGGCGGCGCCGAGATCAGCCTGCAGCGCCTGCGCGATGTCGGAATAGGGCCGGTCCGAGATATGGTCGAGCGTCGCGGTGAAGCCGTCGGGGAATCCCGCCTTCGCCAGCAGCGCCTTCGCCTTGTCCGTGTCCTTGTGGAAGGGGTTGGTGGTGAGCGCGCCGAGGATCATGCTGGGCTCGAAGGCCTGGTTCACGATGTAGCCGTCGGGCGCGATGTTCTTCTGAATGCCCTCGTAGTCGATCGCCCATTTGATGGCCTGGCGCACCTCCTGCTTGGCAAAGGGCGCGTAACCCTCGTTGCCCGCGAGGTACATCTGGTCCGTCGCCGGAGTGATGATCTTGTAGAGATTGGGGTCGCCGGCGATCGATTTGAGCAGGTCCGTCGTCAGGTCGCGGGCGATGTCGGCATCGCCATGCTTCAGCGCCAGCACCTGCCCCGCCGGATCCTTGACGTGGCGGATGAAGATGCGCTTCGTCGCGACCGGGATGCCGGAATGCGGATTGACGTCGATGATGACGTGATCGTCGGCCGACCAGGAGGTGAGCTGGTAGGGGCCGTTCCCGGCCGAATGGCTGGTGAGCCAGTGGTTGCCGAGATCGTCCTTCTCCTGATGGGCGAGCACCGTCTCCTTCTCGACGATGCTGCCGACATTCGCCGAAAGGCAGTAGAGCACGAAGCTGGTCGCGGCCGGCTTCGGCAGCTCCATGACGAGAGTGTGCGGGTCGGTGGCGCGTATGAGCTTCGCCACATTGTCCTTGGTGAAGCCGAATTGCGTCAGGATGAAGCCGGGCGTGAGGTTGAGGGTGACGACGCGGTGCAGCGAGAACTCGGCATCCGCCGCCGTCATCGGCTTGCCCGAGGCGAACCGCGCATCCTGCGTCAGATGAAAGGTGAAGGTCTTGCCGTCGGCCGAGACCTCCCAGTTCGTTGCGAGATCGGGGCCGATCTTGCTCAGGTTCTTGAGGTCGGGCGAGACGAGCTTGCGATAGACGTTGGCGTCGACCTCGGTATCCGAAAACTCGTAGGATTGGGCAGGATCGAAGGAGATGATGTCGTCGATCTGCTTCGCCATGACGACGACGTCCTTGTCGGATGTCTCGGCGATGGCTTTGCTGCCGACGAGCGGGGCCATGGCGGCGGCTGCGCCGCTGGCGAGTAGCGTACGACGCGTCAGCATCTTAAGTCTCCTCCTCGTTGTGAATGCGTTTTTTTGAGTCTTCGGATCGCGGCAGTATAGGCCGAATGAGGGGCGGCTGACCATCCTGCCACAACGCGCCGGGGTGGAGCGCGAAACGGCAGTCGCCTGTCGCTCGATGCGGATCGAGGAGGTCGCAGGAACTTCCGGCGAGGGTGCTACGGCAATTCTGCGCCCATTGCAGCTGCGCGATTGCCCGGCGACGCCGGTTGGACACTGGTAAAGAATTCGCTAGTATCGGCCAAGAAATAGGGTGAGACGCCGAGGCTCGCCTTGCGGCGAACGGAGCACATTCGATGCAGAACGGAATCCATTTCATCTCGGGCCTGCCGCGGTCGGGATCGACCCTGCTTTCCGCGATCTTGCGGCAGAATCCCCGCTTCCACGCGATGATGACGAGCCCCGTCGGCGCCATCTATCTCGCCATGCTGGGTGCCGTCAGCCGCAAGAACGAGGCCGCGGTCTTCATCGACGAGGGGCAGAAGCGCGAGCTCCTCTGCGGCGTCTTCCGCAACTACTATTACGCGATCGGCGCCGAGAAGGTGGTCTTCGACACCAACCGCATCTGGTGCACGAAGCTGCCGGCTCTCGTCCAGCATTTCCCGGCGGCCAAAATGATCTGCTGCGTGCGCAGCGTCTCCTGGATCATGGACAGCATCGAGCGCCTCGTCCGCCGCAACGCCTTCGAGCTCTCGGGCATCTTCGGCTTCGATGCCGGCGGCACCGTCTATACCCGCGTCAACCGCCTCGCCGTCAATGACGGCATGGTGGGGTTCGCCCTCGATGCGCTGCGCGAAGCGTTCTTCGGCGAGCATGCCGACCGCCTCATTCTCGTCGATTACGAGGCGCTGACGCGCCACCCGCAGGAGACGATGGGCTATATCTACGATTTCCTCGGCGAGCGGCCCTTCGCCCACGATTTCGACCATGTCGAATACAGCGCCGACGAGTTCGATCTCGCCCTCGGCTCGCCCGGCCTCCACACGGTGCGGCGCAAGGTCGAGTTCGTCGAGCGGCCGACGATCCTCCCGCCGGAGCTCTTCCGCCGCTTCGAGGGCGATGCCTTCTGGACCAATCCGGACGCCAATATCCGCAATGTCCGGATCATCCTCGCCGGGCCGCCGCGGTAGCGGCCCGCCGCATCGCACCTGTCGGGAAAATTTACAGAAAATTAAGCATGCCATTTGCGGTGATTGCCGGTAAGGCACTGAATTCGCGTGTGATTTTCAAACCGTACCGCAAATGCGGCAGCCGCCGCCGCTTACAGATCCCGTCATTGCCGCCGCTAGGCGCAAAGAGCTGAAAACGCTGGAGTAATCGGTTCGTTCCCGGTGACGGCCCCCGCTTTTGGGGCAGGGACTCCGCCTCCCGGGTGTCGCCGGATTTTACAAATCCCTCGAATGAGGGATGCGCCGCCGCGCGGATGAATTAAGAAAAGATCAGCCGCACAGGCATCGGCGGCGATTGGCCCGAAAATTGCTTGGTCCTCCCATGAGCGCCATGCGCAAGCGCGAGCGCCAGCATGGTCGTGCGCGCCAGACCACCGGTCGCTGACCGTCCCGGGAGGAAATGATGAGCGACGTACCTGTTACGGGCACCTTGGGAACACCGGGAACGAACGGGACGAGCGGCGTGCCGAACGGCACGGCCGGCGGACCCGGCGGCGATGCCACCGCGAACAACACGGCGAGCCCCGATACGACGAACAGCGCCGAAGCGACCGGCGGCAACGGCGGCAACGGCGGCAACGGCTTCAGCCCCGGCGGCAACGCGGGCGCCGGCGGCAAGGGCGGCAACGCCACGGCGAACACGACGACAGCGTCGGGCACAAGCAGCACGGCGACGGCGACGGGCGGCACTGGCGGCAACGCCGGGACGCCTGGCACCGGCGGCAAAGGCGCCAATGGCGGCGATGGCGGCACGGCGACGGCCGGCGCCTCGACGACGAACTCTTCGGGCGCCGCGCGCGCCACGGCGACCGCGACCGGCGGCAATGGCGGCGAGGGCTTCGGCGCCGGCTATTCGGGCGGCGCCGGCGGCGTCGCCACCATCACCGGCGTCACGGCGAGCGGCACCTCGGCCTATGCCTATGCGACGCAGACCGGCGGATCGGGCGGCGCCGGCTATGGCGGCGCCAATGGCGGCAAGGGCGCCGACAGCACGCTGACCAACGCCGTCAGCGGCACCGCGAATGGCGGCACGCTCCGCCTCGAGCAGACGGCGAGAGGCGGCGCCGGCGGCTACAGCAGCAGCGGCCCGGCCGGCATCGCCGGCACCGCGAGCTCCAGCCTCACCATCACGGATACGAAGGCGAGCGCGGTGCAGGGCCGCAGCGCCGCGTATGGCGGCACTGGCGGCGGCAGCGGCGGCGCCGGGAACGGCGCGGCCGGCGGCAATGCCAGCGCCTCCCTCAACATCAGCGCCGCGCACGCCATCGGCTCCACCAGCAGCTTCTCGGCCACCGCGACCGGCGGCAATGGTGGGCGGGCCTTCGGGACAGGAACCGGCGGAGTCGGCGGCAACGCGACGGCGAGCTCGGTCGCGACCAGCACGACGAGCGGCAGCGACACCGTCAACGCCCTCAGCTATGCCCTCGGCGGCACGGGCGGTGGCAACTTCAACAATGGCAGCGGCGGCGCCGGCGGCGCCGCGACGGGTGCCAGCGCGACGGCGACCGCGGCGACGCAGACCGGCAGCAGAGCCTATGCCTATGTGAAGCAGGTCGGCGGCAATGGCGGGCAGGGCACCGGCACCGGGAATTCGGGCGGCGCCGGCGGCGTCGCCAGCAATTCGACGGCGAGCGCGACCGGCCAGAACGTCCTCGTCAGAGTGAAGCAGTATGGCGGCAACGGCGGCACCGGGGCGAGCGGCGCCGCCGGCGGCAACGGCGCGAACAGCACGCTGAGCGACGCCGTGAGCGGTGCGACGAATGGCGGCTATCTCCATCTCTATCAGCTTTCCGACGGCGGCAGCGGCGGTCAGGGCACAGGCGGCGGACTCGGCGGCGCCGGCAGTTCGAGTCTGACCTTCACCGACAGCGCCACGACCAAGGCGAGCACGCTCAACGGCGGCAGCACGGCGGGCGGCGGAACCGGCGGCTATGGGACCGGCGGCTCCGCCGGCGGCACGGGCGGCGCGGCGACTTCCTCCATCACTCTGACCGGGGCGCATGCGGTGAGCGCGACGGGCAGCGCGACGGGCGGCAATGGCGGCCGGGGCAGCGGTGCCGCGAGCGGCGGCGCCGGCGGTTCGGCCTCGGCGACCGTCTCGGCGACGAGCACGACAACGGCGGGCGACAGCGTCAGGGCGCAAGCCACCGCGAATGGCGGCAGCGGCGGCATCAACTACACGAGCGGCGCGGGTGGCGGCAATGCCGGTGCTGGTGGCGCGGCGACGGGCTCTCATGCGACGGCGACGGCGACCACGGCCACAAGTGGCGTCGCTTACGCGCGTTCGGACGAGACGGGCGGCACGGGCGGGCGGAGCCTCGGCACCGGCAAGTCGGGCGGCGCCGGCGGCGCGGTCAGCGGCACGACGGCCACCGCCACCGGATTCTCGGCCCGCGCCTATGCACGGCAAAACGGCGGAAATGGCGGCCGGAGCGATGGCGGCCTCGGCGGCGCCGGTGCGTCGAGCACGCTCAGCAATGCGGTGAGCGGCGCGACGAATGGCGGGTATCTCAATCTCTTCCAGACGGCGGTCGGCGGCAACGGCGGCTACAGCGGCGGCGGCGCCGGCGGCCAGGGCGGCGCCGGGAGCTCGACCCTCACCTTCACCGATACGGGCACGACCAAGTCGAGCTCGCTCTATGGCCGGACCATCGGCGATGGCGGCTCGAGCGGCCACGGCACGGCGGCGGGGCTCGCCGGCGGTGCCGCGACCTCGTCGATCAGCCTGACGGGCGCGAATGCGGTCAGTGCGCGAGCGGATGCGACGGGCGGCAATGGTGGCTATCTCACCAGCGGCAGCGGGACGGGCGGCGCCGGCGGCACCGCGAATGCGACGGCCGCGGCGACGACGAGCTCCCTCAATCAGACGGCGACGGCGCGCGCCTATGCGACGGGCGGCAATGGCGGCCAGGGCAGCGGCAGCGGTCAGTCGGGCGGCGCCGGCGGCGTCGCGACGGTCTCCTCGGTTACGGCCTCGGGCTATTCGGCGACGG
>JAJPHB010000106.1 GCA_021325525.1 Alphaproteobacteria bacterium | reverse complement strand
GCCGCCGCAGAAACGCAGCGCCCGCCTCCATCCTCCTGTAAGCTGCGCATGACCGATCATGAAGGAGGACACCCATGCAGATCGAGAAGCGCCTCGCCGAGCTCAAGATCACCTTGCCCGAGTTGAAGGCGCCGCTCGGCACCTACGTGCATGCCAAGCGCGCCGGCAACATGCTCTACCTCTCCGGCAAGGGTCCGTCCAACCCCGACGGCAGCGTGCCGAAGGGCAAGCTCGGCGCGGAGTTCACGGTCGAGGAAGGCTACCGCCACGCCCGCTCGGTCGGGCTCATGCTCGTCGCCGCGATGAAGGCGGCGCTCGGCGATCTCGACAAGGTCGAGGAGATCGTCAAGGTGCTGGGCATGGTCAATGCGACGCCGGATTTCGCAGATCAGCCCAAGGTCGTCAATGGCTGCTCCGATCTCTTCGTCGAGATCTTCGGCGAGCGCGGCCGCCATGCGCGCTCGGCCGTCGGCATGGGCTCGCTGCCGGGCGGGATCCCGGTCGAGATCGAGGCGATCGCGATGGTGCGCTGAGGGCGTCGGAACTCAGCGCCGCTTCCGCCGCAGCCGCCGCGCATTGGCGGCGGCGCGGCGGTGCCACGGCGCCAGCAGGGCGGCGACGGGATCGCCGGCGCGGGGAAAGGCGAGCGCCATTCCGGAAGCGCAGAGCGCCTGCGCCTTCTCGCGCAGCATGCGCCGGTATTCGGCGCGCGAGCAGCGTCCTTGCGCCATCATGAGGCCGCGCCGCGCCATCGTCTCCCAGGAGGCGAGGGCGAGCTCGGCAAAGAGGACGGAGAGCGGCGTTGCGGCGCGGCGTTTGCGCTGTCTCATGGGCAACACATAGGCGTCACGCCCGCGATTGCGAGAGCCCGTCCTCCGGAATGTGGCGCTCGACATGGTAGGGCTGCCGGGCGAGACCGACGCAGAAGCGGCCGATCACCGGCTCGAGCTGCTGCGCCAGATCCTTGAGCCCGCGCGTCCGCTCGCGCAGCTCGGCGAGACGCGCCTCGATCCGGCTCCGCAGCGCCGCCACGTCGATGCCGGGGAAGCGGCCGTGATCCAAGACGAGGCGGCCGCCGATCATGACGCTGTCGACGGCGCCGCCGCTCTCGGAATGGACGAGCTGGTTCACCGGGTCGTTGAGCGGCAGCAAATTCGGATGGCCGAGATCGAGGAAGACGATATCCGCCTTGAAGCCGGGCGCGAGGCGGCCGATGCGCTCGCCCCAGCCGAGGGCGCGGGCGCTTCCCTCCGTCGCCATGGCGAGCACCTCCTCGGTGCGAAGCCAGCCCTCGTAATCGACGCCGAAGAGGCGGCTCGCGAAGGAGGCAAGGCGCATCGCCTCGAACATGTTCTGGTTGTCCGAGCAGGACGAGCCGTCGGTGCCGATGCCGACGGCGAGACCGCGGCGACGCATGCGCCGCGCCGGGGCGACGCCCGAGCCGAGGCGCATATTGCTGCCGGGGTTGTGCGCGACCGTGCTGCCGCGATCTGCAAGGCGGGCGATGTCGTCATCGTCGAGCCACACCGAATGGGCGCCGACGAAAGACGGGCCGAGGAGGCCGAGCGCATCGATATGCGCGGTCAGCGTCTTGCCGTAGCGCTTCAGCCCCGCGACCGCCTGCACACGCGATTCCGCGAGGTGCATATGGAGCCCGGCCCCGAATTCGCGGGCGAGATCGCGGCGACCGGTGAGGAACGCGTCGCTGCAATGGAGCGGGATGGTCGGGGCGAGAGCGAGGCGCGCGCGATCCGCGTCGCCGGACCAGCCCGCGAGAAGGCGGCGCAGGGCGGCCAGGGTCTCGGCGGCGGGGGCGAGGCGGAAGCGCTCGACGGCACGCGCCAAAGCCGGCGGCAGCGCCTCGATGAGACCCGGCACCGCCTCGTAGAAGCTGCGGTCGGCGACCATCGGCGCCAGAACGACGCGCAGCCCCGCCTCGTTGTAGCCGCGCGCCGCCGCGGCGAGGCCGTCGAGGCTCGGCAGCGGGAATTCGAAAAAGAGGTCGTAGCAGGCGGTGACGCCGCCGCGGATCATGTCGAGCCCGCCGAGGAGGCCCGAGAGCTGCTTGTCCTCGAGCGAGCGATCGCCGTTCATATAGGGGCCGGCGTTGAGCAGCAGCTCCAGCGTCCAGATATCGCCCATGCCCTTGGCGAGGGCGCCGTGCCCGTGCGTATGCGCGTTGACGAGGCCGGTAATCAGCAGGCGGTCGGCGGCGTCGATCAGGATCGCGCCCTCGGGCGCCGCGAGCCCCGGCGGCCCGATCTCGGCGATGCTGTCGCCGGCGATGAGGATGTCGGCGGGGCTGGCGGCGCGCGCCGCGAGATCGAGAACGCGGCCGTTGCGGATGATCGTGTGCGCGGTCATGCGATTTCTCCTCGGATACCGAGTCTCTCGCTCCCACCCCGACTCTCCCCCGCCGCGGCGCGCAGCGGAGGTGGCCGCTGCCGCTAATCCAAAATCTCGAAATGCGCCTCGACCGGCTTGCAGGCGAGGCCGTTGATCGGGATCACATCCTGCGGGCAGGCGGAGAAGGCGATGACGAGGTCCATCTCGGCGCGAAGGGTGACGTGGCTGCCCGGCTTCGCCACCGCCGGCTCAAAGGCGAGCTGGTTGCCGCGCACCGGGATGTTCATGAAGAGGTTGAGAGGCGAGGGCGTCTCGGGCGGGGCGAGCCCAAGCTCGCGCAACGCGTCGGCGAGGTTGTCGGTGCAATTGTCGTGATGTTCGGTGAAGCCGAGCAGGCGATAGCGATGACGGTCGCAGGCGGCGAGCAGCATGTCGTGGATGCCGCCCGAATCATCCTCGGTGAAGGTCAGAATCGGCCGCCGGCGGTTCGAGAGCATCTGGTCGCCGACCGCCGGAATCACTTTGAGGAGATGCGAGCGCGTGTGCTCCATCGACATGAATTCCGTCAATTCGGCGCGGTTGAAGGCCCAGGTGTCGACGACCTGCTGGCCGTGCGTGTTGATGACCTTGACGCGCTGCCCCGCTTTGACGAAGGCCGCCTTGCCCTTGCGCGCCGGAATGGTGATCTGGGGCATCGTCCCTCCCTCGCTCCTTCTCTCCTCAACTCTTGCGATCGCCCTCTCCAACGAGAGCGGGAGAATCCTACTGGATCGCCTCCACCTCATATGTCCGCGGCATCAGCTCGGCGACGCTGCGGCGCGCCCAATCGAGCTGCGGCACCTTTTCGATGGCGCGGCGCTGCGCCGCTTCGAGGCGCGCCGCGGCGTCGGCATAGTCGAAGGCGAGCGCCTTGCCGTCCCGCACCACCTCTCTCCCGTCGACGAAGACCTGACGCACGGCGCGCTCGCCCGCGGCGTAGACGAGGCTGCGGATCGGATCGTAAAGCGGCCGCATCGCCGGATGCGTCACATCGACGAGGACGAGATCGGCCTTGGCGCCGGGAGCGAGGCAGCCGATATCCTCGCGCCCCAGCGCCTTGGCGCCGCCGATCGTCGCCGCGTCGAAGAGGTCGGTCGTGCGCAGCGTATGGGCGCTGCCGGCGCTGATGCGCGCCGCATAGGCGGCGTTTCGCATCTCTTCGAGGAGATTGTGCGGGAAGGTATCGGTGCCGAGGCCGAGATTGACGCCGGCGCGCTTATAGGCGCCGAAATCCTGCAGCGTGATGCCGCGCCGCGCGAAGACGGTCGGGCAATGGGCGACGCTCGTGCCGGTCGCGGCGAGGCGGCCGAGATCGTCGCGGCTCGGCCAATGGAGCCAGGAATGATGGTCGAGGAAGATGCCGTGGCCGATGACGGCGCCGGGGCCGAGCGCGCCCAGGGAGTGCAGCCATTCGATCGGCGTCTTACCGTGGCGGCGCATGATCTCCTGGAATTCGACGACGCTCTGCGCCGCATGGATCTGGAAGGGAAGGCGCCGCTCGCGCGCGGCCGCCGCCGCATCGGCGATGAGCTCGGGCGTGCAGGTGTCGATCTGCGCCGGGCAGACGAGGCCCGAGAGGCGGCCCGAGGGGTGCTGGCGCGCCCGTTCGATAAGGCGGAGCGCGCTCTCCATGGCGGCACGCCCCGCCGCCTCGTTCCATTCGTAGTCGACGGCATGGCCGTTACGGGTGAACCAGCGGGCGGAGCGGAACATCGGCGCCGCATAGGCGCGGATGCCGCTTTCGCCGAGCGTGTCGAGCCAGCCCTCATGCTCGATCGAAAGGTCGCAGAGCGTGGTGACGCCGCTCGCCATCAGCTCCGACAAGGCCACCTCGTTGGCGGCGCGTTTGCCCGCGGCGTCGCTCTGGAAGAGGAAGAGGTACTCGTAAAGCGAGCTCATATAGAGCTTGGGGCTGCCGACTTCGTCGGTGAGGCCCTTCAGCATCGGCTCGGTCGAGGGATGGGCGTGGATGTCGATGAGGCCGGGCATGACGAGAAGACCGCGCCCGTCGATCTCGCGCGCGGCGGAGTCGCCGCGCGGCGCGCCGATATGCGTGATGCTGTCGCCGGCGAATTCGACATCGACGCCGCGGCGATAGACATGCCGCCCCGCGCCACTGTCCCAGGCGACGACCCAATCGGCGTTGCGGATGCGGGTGAGAGGCGTTTCGGTCATCATCCGCCCATCAGAGATGCCGCCGCAGGCTGGAGAGCAGCGCATCGGCCTCGTCCTCGCCGGCATCGAAACGGCAGACGAAGCGGGCGACGCCGCCGGGGCGGCGGAAGAAGCGGATGCCGTCGCGTTCCAGCCCGTCCATCACCGGGCCGGGGAGGCGGAGGAAGACCTCGTTCGCTTCGACCGGCGCCAGCCTCTCGATTCGCGGCAGCTCGCCGAGGCCGGCCGCGATCCGCGCGGCCACGGCATTGGCGCGCGCGGCCATGCGCAGCCACAGCCCGTCCTCGACATATGCCAGGAGCTGCGCCGCGGCGAAGCGCATCTTCGACCAGACCTGGCCGGCGCGGCGCAGATGGATCGGCAAGGCGGGTGCGGCGTCCGGCGTGAAGACGATGATGGCGTCGCAGAGAAGCCCGCCATTCTTGGTGACGCCGAAGGAGAGCGCGTCGACGCCGCTCTTCCAGGTGAGCTCGGCCGGGCTGCAGCCGAGGCGGGCGAGCGCATTGGCGAAGCGCGCCCCGTCCATATGCACTTTGAGCCCATGCGCCTTCGCCATCTTGGCGACGCCCCGCACCTCCTCGAGGGTGTAGACGGCGCCGAGATCCGTCGCCTGCGTCATGGTGACGACGGCGGGCTGGCTCTTATGAGTGCCGGTTCCGGCATTGGCGATCGCCGCTGCGAGCGCCTCCGCCGCGAGCTTGCCATGCGCGCCGGCGACGGCGGTGAGCTTGGCGCCGCCGCCGAAGAAGCCGGTGGCGTTCGCCTCGGATTGCGTCACATGCGCCTCGGGCGCGCAATAGACGGCGCCCCAGGGCGGACTCATCGCCGCCAGCGCGATGGCGTTGGCGGCGGTGCCGGTCGCGACGGGATAGACCGCGACCTTCGTCTCGAAGAGCTCGGAAAAGCGCTGCTGGACGCGGGCGGTGAGCTGATCGCCGCCGTAGCTCGCATCCGTCCCCTCATTGGCGGCGGCGAGCGCGGCCACGAGCTCGGGCGCCGCTCGGCCCGTATTGTCACTGCGGAAATCGATGGTCGCCGAGGCGAAGGCGGAGCCGTCTTGCATGGAAGCGATCCGAAGCCGTGGAGCGAGGCGCAACCCTAGCCGCCCGAAGCCGCCGCCGACAAGCCTCGCTTCCGCAAGCCCGTCCGCCGGGCCCTTACCACATCTTCGCTTTGGGCAGCTCCGGGACGAGGCAGGCGACGTCGCGGTGCAGGCTTTCGGCCTCGCTTTGGCAGGCCAGCACCGCCGTGAAATGGGCGTTCTGCTGCGCCAGGTAGCGGTCCCGGGAAGCGGCATCGGGGAAGGAGAGGTTTGTCGGGTCGGAAAGCCAGCGTGCCGCCTCGCGCAGCCAGCGCAGCGCCTCGGTCCTGTCGGCCGGCACCCCGAAGCCGCGCTGCAGATAGCCGGCGAGGCGCCATTGCGCCTCGGCGACCCCCTGTCGCGCGGCGGCAAGGCACAGCCGGGCGGCCCTCGCAGGATCGCGCGGCACGCCGTCCCCCGCCTCATAGAGCTGCGCCGCTTAGAGCTGAGCCGTGGCATTGCCCTCCTCGGCGAGCGGCACAAGATTGCGCGCGGCGAGCCGCCACGCCTCGTGGCGGAACGCGGCGACGCCCTCGCGCAGCGCGCCCTGCCGCTCGGCCTCGTTGTGCCACCGCGCACGCGGCGGCTGATCGGGCGCGCCGTCCGAACCGGCGATACGCGCTGGCGCAGGCGCGTTGCCCGCCCCCGGCGGGGATGGCTGGGCGGAGGCGGAGGTTTCGGCTGTCCCGTCGCGCAGCCCGGCGATGCAGCGGTCGGCCTCGGCGAGGGCTTGTGCGCATACCCGCTCGGCCTCATCCGTCGCCTGATCGGTCGCCGTCACCGCGGCGACCGCCGCCCGGCACGCGGCAAGGCGGGCGGCAAGCGGGCCTCCCGCGGCGGCCTGCTGCCCAGCCGCAGGCTGCGGCAGGACGAACGCCAGCAGGGCGAGGCCGCCGTGAAAGCGAGCGGCCGACGACGCTGTCTTCGCCCTCGACCGGACGAGAAACCGATCATGGGACGCCTCCCAGGCCGGATCGGCTGCAGTTGCGGCTGCCGGCCCTGTGCGCCCAGCTGCGTTGGCGCTTCACGCGCCGCGCCACTCGCATCATAATCGATTTTCGCTTGAATCGCGCAACGGGGGCTGCCGCCGGCCGGATCGGTTCGACGACAGCGAAGGTGACGCCATGACGAGGTGGAGCTCGCTCGCCGAGCTGGCGGCGATCGCAGCCGCATCCTTGGTTCTGCTCTCCCCCCTCGCGGCATCGGCGCAGGGCGGCGATGTCTTCTCCGTGACGACCGGGGAGGGCGCAGCGGCTCCGGTCTCGGAACAGGAGCTGAACCGCCAGCGACGCATCGCCGCAGAGAACGAACGCCACGACCAGGCGCTCGCCAACATCGACAACGCCCGCGACCAGGCGGAGCTCACGCACCAGCGGCGCCTCAAAGTCATCGAGAAGGAAAACCTCGACGAAGGCGGCAAGGCGGTGGAGCGCAAGGCCGAGGAGCGCAGCCATGCCTTGGCGCTGAAGCGGCTCGAGGATTCGGCGAGGCTGGAGGACCAGTACCATGCCAACCAGCTCGCCGAGATCGACGCGACCGCCGGGCAAGCGCCGGGCGGCGCCGCGCGCCCGCCCGTGCTGAAGCCGATCACGACGCCGCCCCGGCTTGCGCCCGTTCCGGGGCAGCCGCTGCAAGGTCACGCAACGATGACGGCGCCCGCCGCTCAGGCAGGGCGCCAGGGCGCTCAGCCCGGCAAACCCGGCCCGATCACCGGCCATGTCGCGACAGTGGGGCCGACGCCGAAGCCGCCGCAGCAGGAGCAGCCCAAGACCGATACGGCGCCGGGAGGTGCCGCGCCGGGGCTTTCGGGTACCGCCGCGGCGCAGCAGCCGCCGGCTCTGCGCGTTCTCGGGCCGCATGAGGACCCGAACCATCCGCCGCCGACCGAGGGTTGCGAACCCGACAGCAATGTCGACCTGCTGATCGCCGGCGGCGTCGCCGCTCTCGGCCGGGCTGCGGCCTCGGCCTGCGGCGCCATCGCCAAGGGTCTGCTGCCGCAAGCCGGCAAGGAAGCGGCGAAGGACGCGGCCGGGCAGGTCGCGAAGCAAGCGGCGACGAACGCCGCCGAGGAGCAGGTCGAGCAGGAGATGGTCTGGGTCAACAAGGCGAGCGGCAAGTACTTCCGCAAGGGCTCGCGCTTCTACGGCAAGACCGCGAATGGCGAGATGATGACGGAAGAGCAGGCGATCAAAGCCGGCTTCAAGGCCGACGCGCAGCCCGGCCATCTGCAGTAGCCGGGTCATGTCATGTCGATGATCCGCAGGAGGGCACGATGGCGGTGAAGCTCTACGCGATGACCTGCGGTGAGCTGACGGGCAGCCTCGGCAATCTGATGGAGGGCGGCGAGGGGGAGATCCGGCTGCCCATCCCCTCATATCTGGTCGCGCATCCGAAGGGCGATCTCCTCTTCGACACCGGCATGCATCCCGACTGCCAGCACGATCCGGCGGGCCGCGCCGGGACGCGCATCGCCGGGCTCTTCAAATTCCATTACCGGCCGGGCGAGGAGGTGAGCGCGCGCCTCGCTGCGATCGGCCGCGACCCCGAAAAGGTCGCGCTCGTCGTCAACTCGCACCTTCACTTCGATCATGTCGGCGGCAATGCCCTCATCCCCAATGCGACCGTCGTCATTCAGCGCCGCGAATGGGAGGCCGGGATGGATCCCGAGATCGCGGCGCTGCGCGGCTTCAACCGCCGCGACTACGATCTCGGCCACAAGGTGAGGATGGTGGATGGCGAGCACGACGTCTTCGGCGACGGCAGCGTCGTGCTGCTGCCGACCTACGGCCACACGCCGGGACACCAATCGCTGAAGCTGCGCCTCCAATCGGGCGAGGTCGTGCTCGCCGCCGATGCCTGCTATTTCTGCCGCACCCTGCGCGAGCGGCGCCTGCCGCTCCGCGTCCATGACCGCGCCGAGATGCATGCCTCGCTGGAGCGCCTCGCCCGCCTCGAAGCGGGGGGCGCCCGCATCTTCTTCGGCCACGATCCCGAATTCTGGAAGACCGTTCCCCAGGCCCCGGCCGTCATCGCCTGAAGCCGGGCGACGCCGGACCCCATCAGATCTCGACGGTCTCCGGCCCGTCGCCGAGAGCGACCGATTTGACGACGGCGAAGACTTCCGAGCCGGGGGCGAGGTCGAGCTCGGCAAGCGAACGGCGCGTGATGCGGGCGAGCAGGCTCGCGCTGCCCAGCGCGAGGCGGATCTCGCATTGCGCCGCGTCGCCCGCGGCGATCTCGGCGACGCGCCCGCGGAGCACGTTGAGGGCGCTGATCGCGCGCGGCGGCTCGCGCGCGATGATGACGTCGCGGGCGCGGATGCGGACCCGCACCGCGGTGCCCAGAGGAAGGGCGAGGCGCGGCACGGTGAGCTCGCCCGCGGCGCAGCGGAGCTGCGTCAGCCCATAGGTGGCGTCGTGGCTGGCGACACGCGCCTCCAGCACGGCGCCCGCCTCGAAGCGGCCGGTCTTGGGCGCGAGGTCGAGCCGGCCCATCACCTCTTCGACGGTGCCGACCGCCTCGACCCGCCCCGCCGCCATCAGCACCAGGGTGGTGGCGAGGCGCGTCACCTCGGGAATCGAATGGCTGACATAGACGATCGGGATCTTCGTCTCGTCGCGGAGCCTTTCGATATAGGGCAGGATCTCGCTCTTGCGCTCGGCGTCGAGCGAGGCGAGCGGCTCGTCCATGAGGAGAAGGCGGGGATCGGCGAGAAGCGCCCGGCCGATGGCGACGCGCTGCTTCTCGCCGCCCGAAAGCGCCGCCGGCCGGCGATCGACGAGCGGCGCGAGATCGAGCAGGGCCACGACCTCGGCCATCGTCGGATGCGCGGCCTTGCGGTGGAACCAGCGGCCGAAGAGGAGGTTCTGCCACACCGTCAGATGCGGGAACAGCCGGCCCTCCTGGAAGACATAGCCGATGCGGCGCTTATGCGCCGGAACGAAGATGCCGCGCGCCGTGTCGAGGAGCAGCGCGCCCTCGACGGCGAGGCGGCCGCGCGCCGGGCGGAGGAGCCCGGCGATGACGTTGACGAGCGTCGTCTTGCCGGCGCCCGAGCGGCCGAAGAGGGCGGTGACGCCGGGCCCGCTCGCGAAGGCCGCCTCGAGGCGGAAGGCGCCGAGGCGGTGCTCGGCCTCGATCTCGATGGTCATGCCGGCGCGAGCTTCCGCGCGAGGCGCCGCGCCAGGAGCTCGGCGGCGAGCAGCGCCGACATCGAGACGGCGACCGAGACGAGGGTGAGGCGGAGCGCCATCGGGTCGCCGCCCGGCGCCTGCGTGAAGGCGTAGATGGCGAGCGGCAGCGTCTCGGTCTCGCCCGGGATATTGGAGACGAAGGTGATGGTGGCGCCGAACTCGCCGAAGCTGCGCGCGAAGGAGAGGATGAGGCCGGCGATGATGCCGGGGAGCATGAGCGGCAGCGTCACCGTGGCGAAGACGCCGAGCGCGCCGGCGCCGAGCGTCGCGGCGGCGGCTTCGAGCCGGCGGTCGACCGCTTCGAGCGAGAGGCGGATGGCGCGCACCATGAGCGGGAACCCCATGATGGCGGCGGCCAGCGCCGCCCCCGTCCAGCGGAAGGCGAAGACGAGGCCGAAGGCCTCGGCGAAGAAGCGCCCGAGCGGCCCCTGGCGGCCGAAGAGAAGGAGCAGGAGATAGCCGGTGACGACCGGTGGCAGGACGAGCGGCAGATGGACGATGCCGTCGAGCAGCGCCTTGCCCCAGAACCGTCCGCGCGCCAAGACAAGCGCCACCAGCACCGCCGGCGGCAGACTACAAGCCATCGCCCAGAGCGCAACCCGCAGGCTGAGGCGGATCGCATCCAGCTCCTCGGGCGTGAGGGCGAGGGTCATGCGGCGGCGCCCGGGGACGGGACCCGCTGCGGAACGCCGCCGCTCATTCGAGCACGGTGAAGCCCTGCGCCCGGAACGCGGCGCGTGCCGCGTCGGAGCGCAGGAAGGCGAGATAACGCGCGGCGTCGGGATTCTTCGAGGCCGTCGTGACCGCGACCGGATAGAGGATCGGCGGGTGCGATGCCGCCGGAAAGCTGCCGACGATGGCGACCTCGGGCTCGGCGGCGGCGTCGGTGCGGTAGACGATGCCGTAGGGCGCCTCGCCGCGGGCGACGAGGAGGAGCGCCGCGCGCACATTGGCAGCGGGCGCGATCCTGCCGGCGACCGTCGCCCAGACGCCGAGCCGCTCCAGCGCCGCCTTGCCATATTTGCCGGCCGGCACGCTCTTCGGATCGGCCATGGCGAGGCGCCCGTCGCCGAGGAGCAGCGCCAGCGGGAAGCCCGGCGCAATGGCGACGGGCGCGGGATGGTTCGCCGCCGGCGCCACCAGCACCAACGCATTGCCGAGGAGATCGCTGCGGGTCGTGGGCTCGATGAGGCGGCGCGCCGCGAGATAGTCCATCCAATCCTCATCTGCCGAGATGAAGAGATCGGCGGGCGCTCCGGCCGCGATCTGCTTGGCGAGGGCGGAGCTCGCGGCATAGGAGGCGACCGCTTTGCGTCCGCTCGCCTTCGCATAGGCGGCGTCCACTGCATCGAGCGCGTTCTTGAGGCTGGCGGCGGCGAAGACGAGGAGCGAGCCATCCTCGGCCCGGGCGGGCGCTGCCGGTGCGAGGGCGAGGAGGAGGGCGGCGGCGAGGCCGAGGACGGCCAGAACGGCGCGAGGAGGCGTGGACATGGCGCGATCTTTGCCGGAATGCGGCGCGGCGGTAAAGGGCCGCGCCCGGCGCCGCGGCGCGGTCAATGCAGCCCGAGGAGCCGTCGGATCATTCGCGCCACGGGCGAGATCTCCGGCTGCGGCAGCTTGTCGAGGAAGTACTGCTTCACCTCCTCGTACTCGCCGGCATGTTGCTCATTCGGCACGATCTGGTTGAGGTCGTGGTTCTCCTCGCCATGCGACATGTAATAGGTCCGCTCGACACGGCCGTCGCGATCGGCGATCCAGGTCGTGGCGGTGCCGCCGTCATCGAGGATGAAGACGAGCGTGCAGCTTTCCTTCGCGATGACGACATCGAGGGCATGGACGAGCTTCGTCGTAGTGTTGCGGTAGGCCTTCTGGCGGACCGGAACGTCCTCTGCATCAAGGCCGAGGAGATAGGCCGGCAGGGTCTCGTTCGTGCCGTCGAGCTCGACCCAGCGCACCAGCGGCGCCAGCGCGCCCTTCGCGCAATCGGCGGGGATCGTCGGATCGGCCGCCGACTCCTCCGCCCGGGCCGCGATGACAAAGAGGGCGAGGACGCCGCACGCGACCCAGCTTTTCGCCCGCCGAAGCGCCATTTTCCCGCCCCGGAAGCTCGCCATCGCTCATCTTCATCGCAATCGCCGCCGCGGTAAAGCGCCGCCTTCGCCGCATTGGGCGCAGCGCGCCCTCTTTCGCGCCGGCCTCCCTTGAGGCAAGCTTCGGCATCGAGAGCACCCGCCAGCGGAGGAGGCTGCGATGCGATTGACGGCGTCTCAGATCGAGCGCTTCGAGGAGGACGGGTTCCTCATCCTGCCCGGCCTCTTCTCGCCGCAGGAGGTGGCCGTCCTGCGCGACGCCATGCCGGCGCTCTGCGCCGAGGACACCCCCGCCAATATCCGCGAGAAGGGGAGCCGCGAGGTGCGGACGGCAATGGGCATCCATCTCCGCCATCCCGCCTTCGCGAAGCTCGCGCGCCATCCGCGCCTCATCGAGCCCGCCTTCCAGCTCCGCGGCGAGCGGCTCTACATCCAGCAGGCGAAGGTCAACACCAAACCCGCCTTCGAGGGCGAGGTTTGGCAGTGGCACTACGATTTCGCCACGCACCATGCCGAGGACGGCGTGCCGGAGCCGCTGGCGCTCAACCTCCATGTCTTCCTCGACGACGTCGTCGATTTCAACGGGCCGCTCTATTTCATCCCGGGCTCGCACCGCCACGGGCCGGCGCCGGCGCGGCTCGACACCGAGACGACGAGCTATCCGCTCTGGGTCGTGGACCGCGACACGGTGGCGCGGCTCGTCGCGGCGCGCGGCCTCGTCGCCGCCACCGGCGCCGCCGGCACGGCGCTCATCTTCGGCGACTGCCTCGTCCACGCCTCGCCTTCGAACCTCTCGCCCTGGGACCGGCGCATCTTCTCGGTCATCGTCAACCCGATCGCCAACGCGCTGACCCGCCACGACCGGCCCGATTGGAAGCATCACCGCGACTTGACGCCGATCGTGCCGCTCGCCGATGACTGCCTCGCCGCGGCGCCGGCGATCGCCGCGCAGTAAGGGCATCGCAAGGGAAGGGGGTATCGGGAATGGCCGTGACGCTGCGCGAGGCGAAGGCGGGGAGGAAGGGCGCGAGCGAGGGTGCGGCGGCGCCCGCTGCCGAGGCCGCGGCGCGAATCGATCTCGCGGCGGCCTTGCGCCTCGCCGTACGCTTCGGCCTCAACGAGGGCATCGACAATCATTTCAGCCTCGCCCTGCCGGGCGCGCCCGACCGCTTCCTCCTCAATCCCTGGGGCTTCCATTGGGACGAGGTGCGCGCCAGCGACCTCCTCGTCGTCGATGCGGGCGGCAGGCTCGTCTCGGGCGCCGGCGAGGCGGAGGCGACCGCCTTCTTCATCCATGCCCGCATCCATCGCGGCAACCCGCACGCCGCCTGCGTCCTCCACACCCATATGCCGCATGCGACGGCGCTGACGACGCTCGCCAATGGCCGCATCGAGCCGATCAGCCAGAGCGCCATGCGCTTCTGGGGAGAGGTCGCCTATTACGACGACTATAACGGCCTCGTGCTCGATGAAGCCGAGGGCGACCGCATCGCCGCGGCGCTGGGCGAGAAGCGCGTCCTCTTTCTCGCCAATCACGGCGTCATCGTCGTCGGCGAGACGGTGGCGCGCGCCTTCAACGACCTCTATCACCTGGAGCGCGTCTGCCAGCTCCAGGCGATCGCCATGGCGACCGGGCGTCCGCTCCGCCGCCTCACCGCCGCGGCGATCGCGACGACGGCGCGCCAGATCGCCGCCGAACGCGAGAACGCCGCCCTCCATTTCGCCGCCCTGAAGCGCCTCCTCGACCGCGACGGCGTGAACTACGCGGAGTAGCGCGGGGCACGGCCGCTCGCGAAGCCCCTACCGTATTCGCATGCTGCGGTCCGCCATCATCCCCTCTCCGCCCCGGCGGGGCTGAGAGGGACGATATCAACGCCAGAGAATAGATCGGAAATTCCACGCTGCCCTTTACATCCCGTCGCTGCGGCGGGATGATCGGCGGAGGGCAAGCACCTCATCGACACCCTCGTGCGGAGGCTGCGATGTGCCACTATAATCAGATCGTCGACAGCATCGGCTCGGGCTCGACGACCCTCGCCGATATGGGCACCTTCTTCACCGTGTCAACGGGCGCGAGCTTTGCCGCCCTCTTCCTCGCCCTTGCCGTCTGGCTCTTCGGCATCGAGCGGCCGGTGCGCGCGGTCGCCGTCGCCGCGCGGCGTGCCGCCCTGCTCTTCGCGCGTGCGGCGCCGCCCTTAAGATTGCCCGCCCGCGCGCGGTAGAGCCGCGTCGGCGGCCTCGGCGGAAGACCAGGTCTTCGACGGAAAGGGCGGCGTACGGCCGAGGCCGCCTTCACGTCCTTGTGATGTTTCCGATCCGGTGTTCACGCTCGTTCGTTCCGTGAGGGGGCAGCCGCGGTCCCGTCGATGGCGCGTCGCGCCATCGGTGGGCGGCGCTGTCCGGAGAGCGAGGACGGCGTCATGAGCGAAGCGGAATCGAAGCCCGGCGGCCCCGATCTCACGCAGGGGCTGCCTCTGGCAGAGCTCGCCGAGGGAGCGCCGCTGCTGGGGCATGTCGGCGACGAACCGGTGCTGCTGGTCCGGAGCGAGCAAGAGATCTTCGCGATCGGCGCCAAATGCACGCATTACGGTGGGCCGCTCGCCGAAGGGCTCGTCCTTGGCGACACGGTGCGCTGCCCCTGGCACCACGCCTGCTTCAGCCTGCGCACCGGCGCGCCGCTCCGGCCGCCGGCGCTCAATCCCGTCGATTGCTGGCGGGTCGAGCGATCGGGCGACCGCGTCCTCGTCCGCGAGAAGCGGCAGGCGGCGCCCGCGCCGTCGCCGCTGCCGGCGGCCGGGCTGCCCCAATCGGTGGTCATCCTGGGTGGCGGGGCGGCCGGCAATTGCGCCGCCGAGACGCTGCGGCGCGAAGGCTATGCCGGGCGCATCACGATGCTGAGCGCCGATGCCGCGGCGCCCTATGACCGGCCGAATCTCTCCAAGGACTATCTTGCCGGCAGCGCGCCCGCCGAGTGGATTCCGCTGCGCGCGCCGGATTTCTACCGCGAGCAGGGCATCGAGCTGCGTCTTGGCGCGCCTGCCCGGGCGATCGACGCCGCCCGCCGCGAGGTCGAGCTCGAAGACGGCAGCCGCCTCGGCTATGGCGCGCTGCTCATCGCCACGGGAGCCGAGCCGGTCCGCCTCGACCTGCCCGGCGCCGATCTCCCGCATGTCCGCTACCTGCGCTCGCTCGCCGACAGCGAGGCGATCATCCGGCGGGCGCAGAATGCGCGGCGTGCCGTCGTCATCGGGGCGAGCTTCATAGGGCTCGAAGTCGCGGCGTCGCTGCGGACGCGGAACATCGAGGTGCATGTCGTCGCGCCCGAGCCGCTGCCGATGGCGCGCATTCTGGGCAGCGAGCTCGGCAGCTTCGTCCAGGAGATTCACGAGGATCACGGCGTCCGCTTCCACCTCGGCACCACGGCCGCCGCCATCGACGCTGCCCATGTCGCCCTAAAGACCGGCGAGAGGCTGCCCGCCGATCTCGTCGTCATTGGCGTCGGCGTCAAACCCGCCGTCGCCCTCGCCGAGAAGGCGGGGCTCGCCGCCGACCGCGGCATCGTCGTCGACGCCTTCCTGGAGACGAGCGCGCCCGGAGTCTTCGCCGCCGGCGACCTCGCGCGCTGGCCCGACCCGCATAGCGGCGAGAGCGTCCGAGTCGAGCATTGGGTGGTGGCCGAGCGCCAGGGCCAAGTCGCGGCGCGCAACATGCTGGGCCGCCGCGAGCCCTTCGATGCCGTCCCCTTCTTCTGGAGCATGCATTACGACGTTCCGATCCTCTATGTCGGCCACGCCCAATCCTGGGACCGGATCGAGATCGACGGCTCCATCGCGGCGCGCGACTGCCGGGTCGCCTATCGGCGCGGCGAGCGGACCCTCGCCGTGGTCACGATCGGCCGCGACATCGAGAGCCTGCGCGCCGAGGCCGAGCTCGAGCGAGCTGTCGCGCCGCGCCCGGGTTAGAGGCGAGCCGAACCGTCGGCACGAAGGGCGTGGAGGGCTGTCGCATTCGCTGTCGCAGCCCCTCATCCGCAAAGCGGGAGAGCGAGGCACCGCGCAAGATAATTCCCGCGGCTGCCCGGATGCCCCAAATGCCCCGGCCGCCCCAGCGCCTCGCCCCAGAAGCGCGCGGCCGCATCCACATCCGCGGTCTTGCAGTCGATGAGCACGGCGCAGAGGCGGGAGTGGTGCATGGGGCACCCTTTGTCCAAGCCTGTTGAGGTCAACGTTCCCGCGCCGCGTCCATTGCAGGATTATGCCGCCGGACTGGCAGCGCGATCCCAGCCCAATCCCTGATCCACTCGGTCGGCAGTTTTCCTTGGCCATCCAGCCATTTCAACTGGATCGGTTTTCTTAGACTAGGTACTGGTTGGCCGCCGAGTATGGCGCTCTCTATCCGGCGGTCTTTCTGTACCTCACTGGCCCACATCGAGCATCAATTCAGGATGCTGACGACTATTCTCATGCACTTGCAGGCGCGAAATCACGGCATGATAATTCCGCCATTGACCTCGAGAATCTGGCCCGTCAGGTAGCCGCTCAGTTCGTCGGAGCAGAGAAAGAGAAAAGTCCCAACGCATTCTTCGGCCGTGCCCAGCCGGCCCAGCGGGATTGCCGCGAGCGCCGCCTTAATCTGCTCGGGTGGGGTCGTGCGGTCCTGCATCGGAGTCTGGATAACGCCGGGCGAAACGGCATTGACCCGAATGCGGTCTTTGGCGACCTCTTTAGCGAGGGCACGCGTGAAGGTGGCGACGAACGCCTTCGCGCCGGCATAGAGGGAGGAGCCGCCGCCACCGCCGGTGCGCGCTGCGACCGAACTCACATTGATGATTGAACCGCCGCCTCCTTGAAGTCGGAATTGACGCACAGCGCGGCGGCACCCCGCAAAGACAGGCCGGATGTTGATGGCGACATGCTGCTCGAAGAGTTCGTCCGAGGTCTCGGCAACGACGTGGCGTTCGATCACGTCGCCCGCGTTGTTGATGAGAATGTCGAGCCGCCCGAAATGCTCGACGGTCTGCTCGATCAGCGCCTCGACCGTGCCCGGCTCTGCGATATCGCCGGCCAGGACTAAGGGATCGATGCCGTCCCTTGCGATTGCTCGCGCGACCTCATCGGCCTCGTTCTTGCCCGTCCGATAATGCACCACCACCCTCGCTCCAATTGCGCCAAGGCCGCGCGCGACGGCAGCACCAATGCCGCGGCTCGATCCGGTAATGAGACAAACTTTGTTCGCGATGTCCGGGATGCGAAGGAACGGTGATTCCTGCAAGATGGACCTCCTAAGCGGCTATCGAGCGTCAGTCCTCTGCGAGCAGAAACGGGAGCGCAATGTCGTGGAAGACATCCGGCCGTTCAAGCTGCGGCGTATGGCCGGCGTCATCGATGATCTCGAGCCGGGCATTGGGGATGCGACGCTGCATCTCGGCGCCGTGCCCTGGTGTCCGCGCGCGGTCGTGTCGGCCCTGGATGATGAGCGTCGGGACCGTAATCGCGGCGAGCTGGTCGAGCACATGTGATCTCGCATTGGATCGCGCTGCCTCGGCTGCGGCTGTCGGGGAGGCCATTAGCGCAATGCGCCGTAGCTTGCTCACGACTTCCGGCGTCGGTGGCTTGTGAAAGAAATTCGCCACGATCGGCGCAACCGTAAGCTCGTCCCAAGACAGCCTCGCAATAGTGTCGGCGCGTGCGAGAGCCGCTGCGGGATCGGCCGTGTACGCACCCGTGGCAACGAGCAGAAGGCGCACGAGCCGACTGGGATGCCGAAGTGCGAAATGCTGCGCGACGACGCCACCCATGGAGCCGCCCGACATTCATCGAGAACCGCGGAAGACAGCCGGTACAACTGCAGATTTAGTTGCGGATGCCCGGCCAGAAGCAGCTATTCACCCTACCGCTTCGCAGCGGCTTCTTGGCAATATCGGCGAGCCGCTCGGGTGTCATCGCGGCGGCGCGCGCTTTGCCTCCCTTGCGCCCGAGCTCCGCCGCCGCGCTGGGCTCAGACAGCTTGTTCTCTTCGTCGCCCTCTGCGATCTTCATCACCTTAATCGCGTTGCCGATCGCGCCGGCAGTGCCCTTGTCGCTGCGTCGTCCCTCTAGGAATCGTTCGCATTCTCCTCGACCAGCGTTCCGATCAGGCGCAATAAGGCTTGATGCTCGGGGCCGCCAGCATCGTGGGCAAGGAAATCCGAAATCTCAATGTGCGACGCTCGGCCGCCGGACGATTGGTTCGGCTCGTGCTCGATGAAGACGCGCCCGGAGTCGAGTTCCCGAACGAGACACCATCGATCGCCGCTCGGCGCACTGCGGTACAACTCTCGCCTATGATAGGACACGATGATGCTCCTGCTCTGCGCTAAGCATCATATGGGAGCGATGACGGCAGAGCGACAGCGGGTCAACCCGCTTTGAGGGCCGTCACAATTCAAGCTGAGACACTAACCGTTTTCGGCTTCCGCAGATGGCACGCGACGGCATGCCGCGGCTCCACCTCCAGCAGAGGTGGCTCGAGCCGGCGGCAGATCTCTTCGGCATAGGGGCAGCGGGTATGGAAACGGCAACCCGAGGGTGGCCGCATCGGACTCGGCACGTCCCCGGCGAGGACGAAGCGGCGGCGCTTCAGCTTCGGCTCCGGGATCGGTACCGCCGCGAGCAGCGCCTCGGTGTAAGGATGCTGCGGCGAGGTGAACAGCGACTTCTTGTCGGTCAGCTCGACGATCTTGCCGAGATACATCACGGCGACGCGATGGCTGATGTGTTCGACCACGGCGAGGTCGTGGGCGATGAAAATGTAGGAGAGGCCGTAGGACTCCTGCAGGTCCATCATCAGATTGATGGCCTGGGCCTGCACTGACACGTCGAGGGCCGATACAGGCTCGTCGCCGACGATCAGCTTCGGCTGGACCGCGAGCGCACGGGCGATACCGAGGCGCTGGCGCTGTCCGCCGGAGAATTCGTGAGGGTATTTGCGCATGTGCTCGGGTCGGAGGCCGACGCGGGCGAAAAGTCCCTTGACCCGCCCCTCGCGCACCTTCCCGGCCGCGAGGCCGTAGTTGAACAGCGGCTCGCCCACGATCTCGCCCGCGGTCATGCGCGGATTGAGCGAGGCGTAAGGGTCCTGGAAGACGACCTGCATTTTGCGGCGATGCGGGCGCAGCTCGGCTTCCGAGGCGGCGGTGATCGGCACGCCCTCGAGCACAATTTCGCCGGCGGTCGGCTCGATCAAGCGCAATATGGTCTTGCCGACCGTCGACTTACCGCAGCCGGACTCGCCGACGAGGCCGAGCGTCTCACCTTGCGGCCGTCGACAGCCCGCACGTAGCCGGTGACGAGGCCGATCACCAGTCCGCAGCCAACGCTGATGACCGCGAGCAGGACGCCGACCAGAAGCGAGATGCGCGAGCCATGGATGGTCCGGGTGAAGACGTCGCGCCCGTACATGTCCGTGCCGAACCAAGCCTCGGCGGAAGGTGGCCGCAGGCGGCGGATCGGGTTGAGCGCTTGAGGATCACCCGGCGCGATAAGCGGCGCGAAGATAGCGAGAATGACAATCGCGAGGAGCAGCACGGAGCCGAGCGTCACCGTCGCGCCATCGAGCAGCGCCGACCTGGCGGACAAGGTGCTGCGGATGGTAGACGATCCCTGCCTCGCCGAAGCGATGCGGCTGCCCGCGCGCCAGGCTTATCTCCGCTCGTATAGCGAAGCGGCGAATCTGCGGTGTCTCAAGGACGCGTATCGCGCCGCGATCGAACGGCGTGCGCGCCGCGCCGGGGCGGGTTTCTGATTCGTGGTGGTGCACGTCTATCGCGACTGCCTGTAGGCGGGGCGGTGCCGATCGAGGCGTAGGAGGCGAGCACCGCCTTGATGATGTCGCTCTCGAACCAGCCCGAGAGATAGGCGCAGGTGCTCTGCGTCGGGAGGTCGGCGATGCGGTAGGCGTTAACGAGCCGCGGAACCCCGGCGCGAACTCCCCGGTGACGGCGGCGCCGCCGATCACATGGTGGCGTTCGAGGACGAGCGCCTTGAGCCCGGCCTTGGCGAGGTAGGCGCCGCAGACGAGGCCGTGGTGCCCGCCGCCGATGATGATCGCGTCATAGGATTCGGGCATGCCGCCCCTCCCGCATTGCGTATGAAATTCTGTGCAGATATTTTCACGATTGTGAAGTCGCAATTGCTTGAAGCGGGCGCAGCGTTATACTCTCGCACGCGATGGACGAGCATAGCGCCTCCGTTCCGGCCGCCCTGCCGGAAGCCGTCAGCGACGCCGAGGCGATCGCCTCGATCGGCGAGAAAATCCGCGATCTGCGCAAGCTGAAGCGGCTGACCCTCGCGCGGGTCGCCGAGGCGACTGGCCTCTCGATCGGCCATTTGAGCCAAGTCGAACGGGGAATCTCGGCGCCTTCAGTCCGCCACCTCCAGCTCATTGCCGCGGCGCTCGGCGTCAAGATCAGCTGGTTTTTCGATGGCGGCGATCCGGCCCCGGCGGCCGAGCGCGGCCTCATCGTCCGCGCCGGCCGCCGAAGGCGGCTCGATTTCACTGGCCTCGGCATCACCGACCTCCTCCTCTCGCCGACTCTTTCTGGCAAGCTCGAGCTGCTGATGAGCGAGTTCGAGCCGGGGGCGGAGAGCGGAGCCGAGCCCTACGCGCATGAGGGCGAGGAAGGGGGCGTCGTCATCTCGGGCCGGCTCGAGCTCTGGATCGGCGAGCACCATTTCATCCTCGAGGAGGGCGACAGCTTCGGATTTCCCAGCACGACGCCGCACCGCTACCGCAACCCGGGCACGGTGCCGACGCGAGTCGTCTGGGCGATAACGCCGCCGAGCTATTGAGCGGCATAGTTTCAGATATTTGAAAGTTTTTTGGATTTTTTCACGCGGCGTGCCACACTGATGCGCAATTGACTAACGGGAGGGCTGCGCATGGCAATGGTGCGGCGGGGGGCATGAAGGACACCCGATCGCGCCGGCCGCTCGCCACTGCGCTCCTGCTCCTGCCGGCGGCGCTCTTTCTGCTGCTCTGGTTCGCAGCGCCGCTTGGCGAGCTGCTGAGGCTCAGTTTTTCCGATCCGCGTGGCGCGCTCGCCGCCTATCGCGAGCTCGTCACCGGCGATGTCTACCGCCGGGTCTTCGCGAACACGCTCCTCGTCTCAGTCGTGGTGACCGGCATCTCCATCCTCCTCGGCTATCCGATCGCCCATGTCCTGACGCGGCTGCACGGCGCCCGGCTGCATTTCGCCTTCTGGTGCGTCCTCTTCCCGTTCTGGGTCAGCGTTCTTGTCCGCACCTTCAGCTGGATGCTGCTCCTGGAGCGGAACGGTCCCGTCAATGCCGCGCTCGAGGCACTCGGCCTCACAAGCGCGCCACTGCCGCTCCTCTTCAACAATACTGCGGTCTATATCGGCATGACGCACGTCATGCTGCCCTATGCGGTGCTGCCCATCTACGCCTCGCTCGTGCGCATCGACCGCCGGCTCCTGCTCGCGAGCGACGGGCTCGGCGCCTCGCCCTGGACGACCTTTCGCCGCGTCTATCTGCCGCTCGGCATGCCCGGGGTCGGGGCCGCCGCCGCGCTGGTCTTTCTCTTGTCCCTCGGCTTCTTCATCACGCCGGCGCTGCTCGGCGGGATCAGCAACATCACCGTAGCGATGCTGATCGAGCACCTCGTCAATGAGCGGCTCGTCTGGTCGCTCGCCGCCGCGGCTGCCTTCCTGCTTCTCGGCGTCACGCTCGCGCTCCTCTTCGTCGCGGCGCGCCTCGTCCCGATCGGCCAAGCCTTGTCGGAAAGATAAAGAGGGGTGCCCAAGGCCGTCCGCATTCTTCTTCACATCGGCGTCAGCGCCATCCTGGCGCTGCTGGTGCTGCCTGCCTTCGTCGTCGTACCGGCCTCGTTCAATGCGGCGAGCTTCATTCGCCTGCCTCCGGCCGCGTTCTCGATGCGCTGGTACGGGGGCTTCTTCCAGGATCCGGAATGGCTCTCGTCGCTGGCGACCAGCGCCGAGGTCGCCGCCCTGGCAACCGGCCTGTCGCTAAGCTTGGGAACGCTCGCCGCGCTCGGTCTTGCGCGCCTTGGCGGCGCGCTCCGCACGGCGCTCTACGGCCTCTTCCTCTCGCCGCTCATCGTGCCGACGATCGTGACGGCGATCGCGCTCTATTATGTAAGCCGTCCGCTCGGTTTGGTCGGCACGATCCCCGGCCTCGCGCTCGGGCACACGCTGCTCTGCCTGCCTTTCGTGCTGGTCAATGTCGGCGTCTCGCTGCACAGCCTCGATCCCGCGCTGCTGCGGGCGGCAGAAGGGTTGGGCGCCGGCCCATGGCGTGTCTTCCGCACCGTCACCATGCCGATCATCGCGCCGGGTCTCCTCGGTGGCGCCGTCTTCGCCGTCATCACCTCCTTCGACGAGGTGGTCATCTCGATCTTCCTTTCCGGCATCACGGCGAAGACCTTGCCGGTGAAGATGTGGGAGACGATCCGGGTCGAGTTCACACCCGTCGTCGCGGTCGCCGCGACCTTCCTCATCCTCTTGACGTTGACGCTCTTCGCTCTCCTTCGCCTGTTCGGACTGCGCCAAGCGAAGCCGGCGGAGTCGCTCTCCTGATGCGCCCCGTCGCCTTCCGCGCGGTCGAAAAGTCCTTCGGTGCAGTGCGCGCGCTGCGCCCGACAACGCTCGATATCGCCGGCGGCGAGTTCCTGACGCTGCTGGGACCCAGCGGCTCCGGGAAGACGACGCTCCTCAATATCACGGCGGGCTACCTGGCACCCGATGCCGGTCGGGTCCGCATCGGGGAGCGGGACGTGACGGAGCTGCCGGCGCGCAAGCGCAACATCGGCATGGTCTTCCAGAACTATGCGCTCTTCCCGCACCTTTCGGTCTTCGAGAACGTCGCCTATGGCCTGCGCTCGCGCGGCTGCACGAGAAGCGAGATCCGTCGGCGGGTCGAGGAGGCGCTCGCGACGGTCCAGCTCGCCGGCTTCGGCGGACGCGCCATCCGGCAGCTCTCGGGCGGCCAGCAGCAGCGCGTCGCGCTCGCCCGCGCCCTCGTCATCGAGCCCGACGTCCTCCTGTTCGACGAGCCGCTCGGCGCCCTCGACCGGCAACTCAGAAAGCATGTGCAGCTCGAGATCCGACGCCTCCACCAGCGCCTCGGTCGTACCACGATCTATGTGACGCACGACCAGGAGGAGGCACTCGTCATGTCCGACCGCATCGCGGTGATGCGCGAGGGCAGAGTGGAGCAGATCGGCAGCGGGCGGGATCTCTATGAGCGCCCGGCGAACAGCTTCGTCGCGGGCTTTCTTGGAGAATCGAACCTCATCGAGGGCAGCGTCACCCGCGTTTCTGGCGATTACGCGGAGCTTTCCGTCCCGGCGCTTGGCATGGCGATCCGCGGCATCGCTGCCGCCGGGCTCGCCGAGGGCGAGCCCGGCGCCGCGCTTCTGCGACCCGAAACCATCAGAATCGGTGCCGACACGGCGCCCTGCCTCGCCGCGCGCGCGAGCGAGATCGTCTATCTCGGCGAAATCGTCTCGGTGCGGCTCGTCCTCGCGGACGAGAGGGAGATCTGGTGCCGCCGTCTCAGCAATCTCGGCGAGGTACGGCCCGGGCCGACCACGCTGGGCTGGCCGGCCGAGGAGGTTCGCATCCTGCCAATCCACAGCAACGAGGAAACGAGGGAGGTTCGTCATGATCGATCGTCGTAGGTTCCTGCAGACCGCCGCTTCGGCGGGCCTCGTCGTCGGCGTCTCGCCCTTGGGCCTGCTCCACTCCGCGCGGGCGGAGCGACCCTTCGTCTTCACCTCCTGGGGCGGCGCCCTTTCGGCGATGGAGAAGGAGGCCTTCATGGATCCCGCCTCCAAGCTCTTCGGCACCGAGATCGTCAACACTTCGCCGACGAACTACGCCAAGCTTAAAGCGATGGTCGAGGGCAACGCCGTCGAGTGGGATCTCGTCGATGTCGGCGGTCGCTTCATCTTTCAGGGCCGCGACCAGGGCCTCCTCGAGCCGATCGATTACAAGATCGTCGACGTCTCGCATCTCGCAAAGGAATGGCACGTCCCCTACGGCGTCTTCACCTCGACCGGCGCGACCATCATCGCCTGGAACACCAAGGCCTTCCCGGAGGATAAGGGGCCCTCGTCGTGGAAGGATTTCTGGGACGTCAAGAAGTTCCCCGGCGCGCGCGGCCTCTACAAGCCCTTCTACTACAATTACGAGGCGGCGCTCCTCGCCGACGGCGTCAAGCGCGAGGAGGTCTATCCGGTAACCGACGAGAAGGTGAAGCAGGCGATCGGCAAGCTCAAGGAGCTGAAGCCGCACGTCAAGGTGTGGTGGACCGCCGGGGCGCAGCCGCCGCAGCTCCTTTCCAGCGGCGAGCTCGCCATGTCCTCGGCTTGGAACGGGCGCATCCTCGACATCCGCAAGGAGAAGGCGCCGGTCGCGATGACCTATGAGGACGGGCTCGCTTGGGGCAACGCCTGGGTCGTGCCGAAGGGGACGCCGCACAAGGAGCTGGCGATGAAGATCATCAACTACGCCATCACCGAACCGGCGCAGGAACGCCTCATCAAGATCGGCACCTATGGTCCGGTGCTCGCCTCGGTCGCCGCCAAGGCCTCGCCCGAGGAGCAGGCGATCCTCGTCACCTCGCCGCAGAACCAGAAGCGGATGCTGGTCATGAACGAGGAGCAGTGCGCGATCTATTCGACGAAGTACGAGCAGCAGTGGAACGAGTTCCAGCTCGGCTGATCCGCCGATGGCGCACAAGCTGACGGCGCTGCTGGCGCCGCGCTCGATCGCCTTTGTGGGCGCGACGCCACGGCGCGACACGCCGGGCAACGACATGCTGCGGATCATCGACCGCGCCGGCTTTGCCGGCGCGGTCTTCGCGGTCAATCCCAATTACGAAGAGGTCGAGGGAAGACGCTGCTGGCCCTCGCTCGCCGCGCTGCCGCAGCCGGTCGACCTTGCGGTCCTCGCGGTCGCCAACGCGCGGATCGAGGCGGCCCTCGAAGAGGCGATCGCCGCCGGCGCGCGAGCCGCTGTCATCTTCGGCAGCCTCTATCTCGAAAACGACGTCGACCCGCCGCTGGCGCAACGCATCGCGGCGCTGGCGCGGCGCGCGAATATTCCGGTCTGCGGCGGCAACGGCATGGGGTTCTACAACGACGTGGCACGCGTCTGGGCGTGCGGGTTTCCGGCGGCACGCGAGGGCAGGCCCGGCGGCATCACCCTCATCTCGCATGCGGGCTCGGTGTTCGGCGCCTTCGCCCATAACGATCCGCGCTTTCGCTTCAACCTCGTGATCTCGGCCGGGCAGGAGCTGGTGACGACGGCCGCCGACTATCTCGACTATGCGCTGGAGCAGGAGGAGACGAAGGTCGTCGGCCTCTTCCTCGAGACGGTGCGCGATCCGGCGGGCTTCGTCCGCGCTCTGGAGAAGGCGACCGCGAAGAACATCCCGGTCGTCGCGCTCAAGGTCGGCCGCACGCCGGCGAGCGCGGCGCTGGCGGTCAGCCATTCGGGCGCGATCGCCGGAAACGATGCCGCCTATACGGCGCTCTTCGACCGCTACGGCGTCCACCGCGTCGACACGCTCGACGAGCTCGGGACGACGCTCCTCTTCTTCGCCCAGGGGCGCAAGGCGGCGCCGGGGGGCCTCGCCGCGATCCACGATTCGGGTGGCGAGCGCGAGATGCTGATCGACCTCGCCGAGGCGCACCGCGTGCCCTTCGCCAAGATCGCGCCGCGCACGGTCGCGCGGCTGCGCGAGCGCCTCGAATACGGGCTGGAGCCCGTCAATCCGCTCGATGCCTGGGGCACCGGGCGCGATTTCGTCGCCGCTTTTGCCGATTGCTTCGCCGCGCTCGTCGACGATCCCGATGCGGCGCTCGGCATCTTCTTCAACGATATCCGCAACGGTTTCTATGTCAGCGAGGGCTTCGCCGAGGCGTGCCGGCGGGTTCTCGCGCGCACGGCGAAGCCGCTCGCGCTTGCGACCAATTATACGCAGCTGCGTCACGACAGCCTCGCCCTTGCCCTTGCCGAGGCGGGCGTGCCGGTGCTCGACGGCACCGTCCCGGCGCTCCTCGCCGCGCGCCACCTCATGGCGCACCGCGATTTCAGGCGTCGCCCAGCCGACCCGCCGCCGACAGTCTCGCCGCGCCGCGAGTGGCGGGCGCGGCTGCGCGCGGCGGCGCCGCTCGATGAGGCGGAGGGGCTTGCGCTCCTCGCCGATTACGGCATCTCCGTCCCGCCTTTCGCCATCGTCGAGGGCGTCGAGGCGGCGCTTGCAGCCTCGCGCCGCATCGGCTTTCCGGCGGTCTGCAAGACGGCGATGCCGGAGATCCGCCACAAGAGCGAGGTCGCGGGTGTCAGGCTCGCGCTCGCGGACGAGACGGCGCTGCGCCGCGCCGCCGAGGACCTCGTCGCCCGCCTCGGGCCCCGCCTGCTGGTGACCCGCATGGCGCCGCAAGGAACCGAGCTCGCCCTCGGCATGGTCAACGACGCGCAGTTCGGACCCGTCGTCATGGTCGCGGCGGGCGGCACGCTGATCGAGGTGCTGCGCGATGCGCGCTATGGGCTCGCGCCCTTCGGTCCGGCGACGGCCCGCCGTCTGCTCGATGGCCTCGCCATCCGCCCCGTCCTCGATGGCGTGCGCGGCGCCAGGCCTGCCGATCTCGACGCGCTGGCCGAGGCCGTCGCGCGCTTTTCGGTACTCGTCGCCGATCTCGCGGGCGCGCTCGCCGAGTTCGACGTCAACCCGGTCATCGTCGGGCCGTTCGGCGTCCTCGCCGTCGACGCCCTGGTGGTCTCGGCGCAGCAGGAGGCATGAATAATGGATCTGACCATTCCGACCGCCGACCTTGAGTGGAAGGAACGGGCGAAGGCGTTCGC
This sequence comes from Alphaproteobacteria bacterium, assembly GCA_021325525.1. Classification (GTDB taxonomy): domain Bacteria; phylum Pseudomonadota; class Alphaproteobacteria; order ATCC43930; family CGMCC-115725; genus URHD0088. The sequence goes on along the minus strand of JAJPHB010000106.1, from coordinate 12,499 downwards.
CGAGACCCATCTCTTCCCGCATGAGGTCGCACTCGAGCTCAACGGCCATCTGCCGCCCGAGACGCTGGCGTCGCTTCGCCAGGCGGTGATCGATGCGGGGCTCAACGGCATCAACCATTCTCGAGAGGATGGCGGGCAGGGGCTCAGCCTTTTGCAGCAGACGCTCGTCAACGAGGAGCTCGGCAAGGCGACGGGCGGGCTCTGGGCCGTCGTGTGGCATCCCGCGATACCGCTGCGCTACGGCACGGCAGAGCAGAAGCGCGACTACCTCACTCCGAGCTGCGCCGGGCGGCGGCGCGGCGCCTATGCCATCACCGAGCCCGGCGCCGGCTCCGATCCGCGGCTCGTTTCAACTCGCGCGGATCGTCGCGGCGGCAAGTATTATCTTTCCGGCGAGAAGTGGTTCGTCACGACCGGCGACTACGCCGACTACCTCATCGTCCACGCCCATGTCGATGGCGATCCGGAGAAGCCGACTCTCTTTCTCGTCGACAAGGACCTGCCGGGCGTCCGCGTCCAGCGCATTCCCAAATTCATGCATACCTATGTGTTCGGGCACCCTGAATTCGTCTTCGAGAATGTCGAGCTCGCCCCTTCGAAGGTGCTGGGTCAGATCGGGCAGGGCTTCGAGCTGACCAAGGACTGGTTCGTCGAAGCGCGGCTGCAGATCGCGGCGAATTGCCTTGGCGCGGCGATCCGCGCCGCGGAGGTCGCCAACGCTCATGCCGAGGGCCGCGTCCAATTCGGCCGCCCGATCCGCGATTTCCAGGCGATCGAGTTCATGCTCGCCGACATGGCGGTCGAGATCATGGCGATGAAGAGCCTTGTCTACCGCATCGCCGCGGAGATCGACCGCGGCCTCGACCGCAAGCTGGTCCACGCCCGCGCGAGCGCCGCCAAGCTCTACGCCTCCGAGGCGTCGGGGCGCGTCATCGACAAGGCCCTGCAGATCCTCGGCGGACGCGGCTACATGCGGGAGAGTCCGGTGGAGCGGCTCTATCGCGATATCCGCGTCGATCGCATCTGGGAAGGGACTTCCGAGATCCAGCGTGCGATCATCGGCGGGCAGATCAAGAAGCGCGGCCTCTCTGCCTATACCGGTTGGGCCTGAAATGGCTGAGCAGATCACCGCAGCCGCCGAGATCCGGGAAGCCGGGGAGGAGAGGGGCGCTGCATGAACATTCTTGGATCAGGCCGGGAACGGAAAAGTCGAAAAATCGACTCCCCGGTCGAAAATGCCCCTGCTAAGCCATTGTTATTTATGGTGCCGACGCGCGGATTTGAACCGCGGACCTACTGATTACGAATCAGTTGCTCTACCCCTGAGCTACGTCGGCGCCGGAAGGCGGGCGCCGGGGCTGGGAGCCCCGGCGCGGCGGCGCGGACACTAGCGCCGGCGCGGCGGTCGCGTCAATGAATGTGCGCGAGGGGCTTGGCGCTCAGGCGACGGCGCCGCCCTGGCGCGATCGTCGCTCGGGAGGGGTGAGGAGGTGCGGCGCCTCGGCCGACTTCGCCTCGCCGGTCGCCCCCGATCCGGCGCTGGGCTCGGGCAGCGCCGGGAGGGCGCGGGCGGGGCTCTGCCATTCGAAGCTGTCGAAGGCGCGGCAGCGCGGGCAGAGCGGCTGCCACTGGCGGCTCTCGGCGGCGCAGGCGGCGCAGACGTAGAGCGGGTCGGGCGGCGCCTCGCCGATGCGGGCGAGCCAGGCGCGGGCGGCGGCGCCGTCGCCGTGCTCGGCCTCTTCGAGCCGCGCCATCAAGCGGCAGATGCGAGCGGCGGGCGGCGCCACCTCCGTGCCCGGACCGGCGCCGGCGCCCGCCGCTTCGAGATGGCGCCGCGCCTCGCCCCAGAGCTGCGCCTCGAGCGCCGCTTCGGCGAGGGCGATGCGGCTCTCGACATGCTCGGGAGCGGCGGCGGCGAGCGTGGCGATGCGCTTGAAGCGCGCCAGCGCCGGCTCCGCCTCCGCGAGCGTGCGGCAGGCCTCGGCGAGAAGCGGATGCGGCGCGCGGCGCCAGGCCGCCTCGAGCGCCTTCGCCGCCTGGCGGTCGCGGCCGGCGCGGTGGAGGAGGAGGGCATGGCGCGCCGCGGCCGGGGCGAAATCGGGGGCAAGGTCCTGGGCCTTCCGGGCGAGGCTCAGCGCCGCCGCGCTGTCGCCCGCCGCCTCCGCCGCCTTGCTCTCCTCGTGAAGGAGCGCCGCCCGGTGGCGGCGGAGCGTCGCCTCGGGCAGCAGCTTCGCCTTGCCGGCCTCGGCAAGGCTCGCCTCGGCGGCGCGCCAGTCGCCGCGGCGCGTCCGCAGCTCGAAGAGGCTCGTCAGCACCCAGGGGGTGCGCGGCCGCAGCGCCTGCGCGCGCTCGGCAAGCCGCAGCGCCGTCGCCTCGTCGCCGCGCTTCAGCGCTTGCGTCAGGAGGCCGCGAAGCCCCAGGAACTCCGTCTCGCCGCGCTCCAGCATCGCCGCAAAGTATTTTTTCGCCGCATCCTCGTCGCCGTTGAGCTGCGCCGCTTGCGCCGACAGCAGCAAGGTCAGCGGCGGCTCGGCGAGGAGCGCGTCGGCCTTGCGCGCCTGCCGCCGCGCCTCCTCGGCATCTCCCGCCGCGACCGCGACCATGCCCTGCGTCAGCGCGCGGTAGCCTTCGCGCCGCCGCCGCTCGCGCCGGCGCCGCAGAAAGGCGCCGGGGCCCCCCAAGATGCGGCGGAGAAGCCAGATCAGGGCGGCGAGGATGAGCGCCGCGGCGATGACGGCGGCGATCAGCACGGCGACGGGGGCGTCGATGCGCCGGTCCTGCCAGAAGATCGCGACATGGCCCGGCTGGTTGGCGATGAGGACCGCCGCCGCCACGGCCGCCGCCATGAGGAGGAGCGTGAAGAGGAGGCGCATCAAGGCTGCTTCGGCGCCGGCGTCGCGGGGGCGGCTTGGTCAGGCTCCGCCGCGGCCGCTCCGCTCCCGCCGCTCGCTGCAAGCCGTGTCGCCGCGAGATTGGTGGCGGCGGCGAGCGCCGCCTCGGCCTCGAGGCGCCGCCGCGCCTCGTCGAGCCAGGGCTTGGCGGCGAGGGCAGCTTGCCCGCGCAAGTCCTGGAGCGCCGCGACGGCCGCGGCGAGGTCGCCGCCGGCGAGCGCCGCCTCGGCCTTGGCGACGGCCGCCGCGGGGCCGGAGCCCGAGGCGGCGCCGGTGCCTATCTGGCGGACGCGGATATGGAGGCCGCGCAGGATCGTGTCGACCCAGCCGCCTTCCTTCGCCTCGGCGCCGGCGGCGTCGAGGATCTGGCCCGAAACCGCATCGAAGCGGGTGCGCAGATCGGCGAGGCTCGGCAATCCGCGCGCGGCCGCATCCTTGAGCGAGCCCAGCTTCGCTTCGATCGCGCCATCGCCCTTGGCGAGCGCCAGCGCCGCCGCGAGCTCCTCGGCGAAGCCGCCCGATCCCTCCATCGCCTGGCGGAGCTGGCCGAGCGCGAGGAACAGCGCTTCGCCGCCCTGCCGCCCGGCTTCTTGCCGCACCGCATCGAGCCCAGCCGAGAGCTTCGCCACAGAGGCTTGCAGCGCCTGGAGCGCCTCGGGATGGGCGGCGGGCAGCGCCGCGAGCTTCGCCTCGAGGGCGGCAATGCGATCGGCGAGCTGCTTTTCCTCGGCCGCCGTCTTCTGCACGCTGTCGCGCAGCGCCGCCATGTCGCTCTCGGGGTTCGGCCTCTGTCGGAGCTGCGTCAGTTCCTGCGCGGCGCCGGCGAGCTGGCGGTCGAGGGCGGCGAGCTGCGCCTTCAGCGGATCGAGCGCCGGACCCAAATCAGGGGCGGGGGCAGGCTTCTGCGCGCCGACGCGCTGCTCCAGCGCGGCGAGGCGCTGGCCGAGAGCGGCGAGCTGCTGCCGCGCCGCCTCGTCGGCGGCGCCGGGCGCCCCTCCCCAGGGCAGGAGCGGCGCCAGGGCCGGGGCCCACCAGGGCGAGGCGGCGATGCCGGCGAGAATGACGAGAACGAGAAGCGCCGCCGGGACGGCGCCGCCGCCACGTCCTGCCGCCCGGCGGCGCCGCTCCTTGGGCGGCGGCGGAGGCGGCGCGGCGGGCGGCTCCTCCGCCACGGCGACCCACTCGGCTTCGGGCGGTGCCGCGCCGTGCTGGGCGCCCTCATCGCTCATGCTGGAATCCTACCCCTCATCCGAGACCGGCGCCGCCTCGCCGGCGAGGAATGCATCGAGCGCCGCCAGCAGCGCCGCCTGGCGCGGCGCCGCGGCGGTGACGATCCGCCGCCAGCCCAGCGGCGCCAGCGCGGCGGCGACGGCGGGGCTGAGGCACAACGCCGTCATGGCATCGCCGGCGAGGCAAGCGGCCGCGGCCAGCCTAACAAAGCTCGCCGCGGTGCGGGGAGAGAAAAAGAAAGCGAGCGCGATGGCGCCGCGGCGGATCGCCGCAACGAGCGCCGGCGACAGCGCCGTCGCCGGCTCTGCGGCATAGAGGACGGCGCGGCGCAGAGCGAAGCCGGCGGCGGCAAGTTCGCCGGCGAGGTCGCCGGCGGTGACGCTACCGGCGGCATGGAAGAGCGCGCCCTTCTCGGGGGCGAGGCGGGCGCGAGCGAGGGCGGCGAGGCTCGCGACGTCGCCGCCGGCGCTCGCGACATCAGCGAAGCCGAGCGCCTCGGCGGCGGCGGCGGTGGCGTCGCCCACGGCGAGGACCGGCAGGTCGCGCCGCTGCGAGGCGGCGACGAAGGCGCGGACGCCGTTGGCGCTCGTGAAGAGGATGGCCTGCACCCCGGCGAGATCGGGCGGCGGGCCGGCAACGGGGCGGATCGTCAGCAGCGGCTCGACCCAGGGCACGATGCCGCGCGCGCGCAGCGCCGCCGCGAGCGGCTCCGCATCCGCCGCCGGCCGCGTGATCAGCGCCTCCAGCCTCCCGGTCACGCCGTCTCTATTAAGGCGCCTGACGCCGCGAGGGAAGGGGACGACTCGCCGCCCGCGATGCGAGCTCGGTCGTCATGGCGAGCGGAGCGAAGCCATCCAGTCTCTTCCGGCGAGCTCCTGGATCGCCGCGTCATAACGCTTCTCGCGATGACGGCGCAAGGTCGGAAATCGTTCACATTGCCCCCACGAAACCCGAGGTCCCCCCTTGAACCCGCGCCCGCACCATGCCTTCTCTTGGCCATGACCTCTCCGGCGCCTCTCCGCCCATGATCGTGCTCGGCATCGAGGCGAGCTGCGACGAGACCGCGGCGGCGGTGGTGAGCGATGCCGGCGGCCGGCGCATTCTCGCCAACCTCGTCCACGCCCAGCTCGCCGAGCACGCGCCCTATGGCGGCGTCGTCCCGGAGATCGCGGCGCGCGCCCATCTCGAGAAGCTGCCGCCCCTCATCGCCGCTGCGCTCGATACGGCGGATATCAGGTTCGCCGAGCTCGACGGCGTCGCCTTCACCGGCGGGCCGGGGCTCATCGGCGGGCTCATCGTCGGCGCCATGACGGCGAAGGCGATCGCCCTCGTCCACGGCACGCCGCTCATCGCCGTCAACCATCTCGAAGGCCACGCCCTCACGGTGCGCCTCACCGCGGAGGTCGCGTTTCCCTACCTTCTCCTCCTCGTCTCGGGCGGGCATTGCCAGCTCCTCGTCGTCGAGGACGTCGGCCGCTACCGCCGGCTCGGCACGACGATCGACGACGCGGTGGGCGAAGCCTTCGACAAGGCGGCGAAGCTCCTCGGCCTCGGCTATCCGGGAGGCCCCCTCATCGAGCGCGCGGCGGCGGCAGGCGATCCCGCGCGGTTTCCACTGCCGCGGCCGATGAAGGGGCGGCCCGGCTGCGATTTCTCCTTCTCGGGCCTCAAGACCGCGGTCCGCCAGGCCGTGTCCGAGATCGCCGACGAGGCGGGGCGTCTGGCGCCGCGCGACGTCGCCGACCTCGCGGCCGCGGTCGAGGCGGCGATCGGCGATTGCCTTGTCGACCGCACGGCGCATGCGATCGCCCTCTTCCGCGACCGCCACCCCGCCGGCCGCAGCCTCGTCGTCGCCGGCGGCGTCGCCGCCAATGCCGCGCTCCGCGCCCGCCTCGCCGGGCTCGCCGCCGCCTCGGGTCTCGCCTTCATCGCCCCGCCACAGGCGCTCTGCACCGACAACGCCGCGATGATCGCCTGGGCGGGGCTTGAGCGGCTGCGCCTCGGCCTCACCGACGACCTCGCCTTCGCCCCGCGCCCGCGCTGGCCGCTCGATCCCGAGGCGGCGCCGGCGATCGGCGCCGGCGTCAAGGCGTAGGGCCGTGGCGGCGCCCCGCGCGATCCAGCGCCTCGGCATCATCGGCGGCGGCGCCTGGGGCACGGCGCTGGCGCTGACGGCGCGGCGCGCCGGGCGCGCGGTCGTGCTGTGGGCGCGCGAAGCGGAGGTGGTCGCGGCGATCAACGCGCGCCACGGGAACCCGCTCTTCCTGCCCGGCGTCGCGCTCGACCCGGCGATGCGGGCGACCGGCGAGCTGGCAGAGGCCGCCGCGGCGGACGCCGTGCTGCTTGTCGTGCCGGCGCAGCATCTGCGCGCGGTCGCGCGGGCGCTCCGGCCGAGCCTCTCGCCCGCGACGCCGGTCGTCCTCTGCGCCAAGGGTATCGAAGCCGGAAGCGGCGCCTTGATGAGCGAGGTCGCCGCGGCCGAGCTCGGCGCGGCGCCCCTCGCCGTGCTCTCGGGGCCGACCTTCGCCGCAGAGGTGGCGCGCGGTCTGCCGACGGCGGTGACGCTCGCTGCCGCCGACCCGGCGCTCGGCGCGGCCCTCGTCGCCGCCCTCGGCACGCGCAGCTTCCGCCCCTATCTCTCGGCCGATCCCGTCGGCGCCGAGATCGGCGGCGCCGTCAAGAACGTGCTCGCCATCGCCTGCGGCATCGTCGCCGGGCGCGGTCTCGGCGACAATGCGCGCGCCGCGCTCATCACCCGCGGCCTCGCCGAGATGACGCGCCTCGCCCTCGCCAAGGGCGGCCGGGCGGAGACGCTGATGGGGCTCTCCGGCCTCGGCGACCTTACGCTCACCTGCACCGGCGCGCAGTCGCGCAACCATTCGCTCGGCATCGCCCTCGGCGCCGGGCGCGCCCTCGCCGACATCCTGGCCGAGCGGCGCTCGGTGGCGGAGGGGGTCCCCTCGGCCGCCGCCATCGCCGCGCTGGCGCGCCGCCTCGGCATCGAGATGCCGATTGTCGAGGCGGTCGACGCCATTCTCAACCGCGACGCCGAAATCGACGGCGCCATCGCCGCCCTCCTCGCCCGGCCCTTCCGTTCCGAGTGAGGCGCGACCGCGAAGATTTCCAGATTTTGTGTGAAGTCTGGAATTCGCATCAATTCATGGTGACGAAACCTTCGGATACGGCTAGACTCCTCTTGTCGTGCGGTTGGTAGGAAGAGTTCGTTGCCGCAGAGCCTTGCGCCCGTTGCCGCATCGCCGTCCCCCGCCTCGCCTGCGCGACCCGACGCACAGCATGGTCCCGACAGCGCCCGCCGTGCGAAGCGGCGCCGGGCGCTCATTTGTTGCGCCTTTTCGACGGCGCCGGCGCGCCGTCCTGCCGAGGAGATCCGGATGGCAAAACGGTCGAGCCGAAACGCCCAAGCCGCGCCGCACGAAGCGAAGGTGACTTGCCTCTTCGAGGGCGGCTGGACACCGCTCGACAAGGGCATGCCGGACGACGGCCGCGAACAGAGCTACCGCCGCACGGTGCGGCCGCAAAGCGACAATCAGCGCGCGCTCGTCGCGGCGATGGCCGCGCACCACCTCACCCTCGCGCTGGGACCCGCCGGCACCGGCAAGACCTATCTCGCGGTGACGGCGGCGGTCGAGGCGATCGAGGCGGGCAAGGTCGGCCGCATCGTCCTGACCCGCCCCGCCGTCGAAGCCGGGGAGAGCCTCGGCTTCCTGCCCGGCGATCTCAACGAGAAGCTCGCGCCCTATCTGCGCCCGCTCTACGATGCCCTGAACGAGCGCATCGGCGGCAAGCGCGTTCGCCAGATGATGGCCGAGGGCACGATCGAGATCGCGCCCATCGCTTATATGCGCGGCCGCACTCTCAACAATTCCTTCGTCGTCATCGACGAGGCGCAGAACTGCACCTATGGCCAGATCAAGATGCTGCTGACGCGCTTGGGCTGGCACTCGACCATGGTGCTGACCGGCGACCCCGACCAGAGCGATCTCCTCGACGGCCTCTCGGGGCTGTCCGACATCGCCGCGCGGCTCGAGCAGGTGCCAGGCATCGCCGTGATCCGCCTCACCGACCGCGACATCGTCCGCCACCCGCTCGTCGGAGAGATGCTGACGGTGCTGTAGAGGCGCAGAGCGCCCCTCACCCTTCCCTCTCCCCGCAAGCAGGGAAAGGGTTGCGGAGGGTTGGCGAGGCATCGCCGAGCCTTACCCGGAGCTGGGTGAGGGGCTGGCGCCGCATGCTTGATCAAATTGGGCCGGTCGGACGATTTTCCCCGGCGAAGTGAGCGCTCCGCCCTTCGCCGCCTCACCGTCTTCCGGCAATGGGCGGCGCGAATTGCGGCTCGATGTCCCAGGGGAAGAGGATCCAGGTGTCCTGGCTCACCTCGGTGACGAAGGTATCGACGAGGGGGCGGCCCGCCGGCTTCGCATAGACGGTGGCGAAATGCGCCTTCGGCAGCATCTCGCGCACCGCCTTCGCGGTGTGTCCGGTATCGACGAGATCGTCGATGATGAGGAAGCCGGCGCCCTCGTCCTCGGCCTCGACGCGCTTCAGCACCGTGACGGCGCTCTTGCCATGCTCGGCGGCGCCGAGGTCCTGGTAGCTGGCGACGCAGATCGTGTCGACGAGGCGGATATCGAGCTCGCGCGCCACGATGGCGGCGGGAACGAGCCCGCCGCGGGTGACGGCGACGATGCCGCGCCAGGGCGCCCGTTCGAGGAGGCGCCAGGCGAGCGCCTTGGAATGCCGGTGCAGCTCCTCCCAGCTCACGGGAAAGGTCTTGGCATGCCGGATCGTCTCGGTCATCGCGGTGCTTTCGTCAGCGCGGATAGATGCGGATTTCGTTGCCGGTGGCGTCGGCCATCGTCGCCGCCGAGAGGCGGAAGCGGTCGGCGGGGAGCCCCATCTCGGTCAGCGACTTGACGACGCTTTCGACATTGCGCTCGGCCGCTGCGGCGTTGCCGGTGGCCCCAGGCGGGCTGACGGCGACGATGTCGAAGGCGAGGTCGGGGCGGCGGCCGAGCGCCTCGCTGACGGCGCTGTAGAGCTCCTGCTGATAGGGGACGTCGGGGCGGTCGAAGCGGATCGTGACCAGCGCCCGCCGCTCGCCCGCCGCGGCCGAAGCCGGCCGCGCCGCGGGGCGCTCCGCCGCCGCCGTCCGTACCGCGTGGCCGGCGGCGATCTCGGGGCCGAGGGCGGCCAAGCGGCGATGCGCTGCGGCGATGAAGAGGTTGCGGCTCGCGATCTCGCCGCTGGCGCCGGTGACGAGCTGGTCGACCGAGGCGCTGGCGCGGTCGGCCTCGCGCTGCAGGGCGGCGAGCTGGCGCCGCTCGGGGTCGCTGATCGTCGGCTCGTCGCGCGCGGCGCGGATCGCCTGCGTGACGTAGCTGGCGAGCACCGCATCCGTCGTCGCCCAGCTCGAGACGTTGTTGAGGCGATCGACGAGGATGCTGGCGCGGTTGAGCTGCGCCTGCGCCTCGTGGAAATCGCCGAGAAGCTGCGGGTCGTTGGGCGCCGCCTTCGCCTTCAGACGCTGATCGATGCCGTCGGCGAGTCCATCGACCGTATTCGTCAGCTCGTCGAGCTGATGGCGGAGGCTCAAGAGCTCGCCCGTATGCTGCGCGACATTGTTCTTGAGGCGGTCGAGATCGCGCCGGAGCTGCGCCGGGGCGCCCGGCGCCGCCGCCTCGGAGGCGGCGCCCAGGCCGGTGCCCGCCGCTTCGCGCGTCGCTGGTTGGCCCGGCGGCGCGGTCGCCAGTGGCGCTGCCGCCGGGGCCGCGCTCGTCGCGGCTGCCGCCGGCGCGCCGCGCGGATCTTCGCCCGCCAGCGTCGGCCACAGCGTGTCGTTGGCGAAGGAGCAGGCGGAGAGGAGGAGGGCCGCGGCGAGAGCGAAACGGGGGGAAGGCGAGCTCGACATTGCGGTACCTCACTCCACCCCGGGAGCGTCATCTTCGGGCGAGCCGGATCAAGAGCGGCGGCCGGCCGGCAGGGCACCGCGCCGCGGCGGCGATATTAGGCAGCGCGCCCGACCGGAACAAGCCGAATTGCCGCGCCGCGGCAAGGCGGCCGGGCCGTCGTTCCGCGGCGCCGTCGCTCGCGACCCATTCGGGTGATGGATCAAACGGCCGCCGATGTGTTTGTATGGAGCGCATAGCGGAGATGGGGAGGCTCGATGGACGGCCCCAAGCGCGCACCGAGATGGTGCGACGACGCCTCTTCGAGCGAGACCGGGGGAAATGTATCGCGCGAATCGGGCGCGCCTTCGCCGCCTCCTCTCGCGGCGGCACCGCGAGACGAGCAGGCGGCCCGCGAGGTTCTCGACCGCTTGCCGGCGGCCATCTACACCACCGATGCGGCGGGCCGCGTCACCTATTACAACCAGGCCGCGGTGGAGCTCGCCGGTCGCCGGCCGGATCTCGGCAAGGACGAATGGTGCGTCACTTGGCGCCTCTACCGACCGGACGGAACGCCGCTGCCGCATGACCAATGTCCGATGGCGGTTGCGCTCAAGGAGAACCGCACCGTGCGCGGCGCGGAGGCGATTCTGGAGCGGCCCGACGGCACGCGCGTGCCGTTCCTGCCCTTCCCGACGCCTCTGCGCGACGCCGAAGGGCGGCTCGTCGGCGCCGTCAATCTGCTGATCGACATCACGGACCGCAAGGAGGCGGAAAGCGCCCGCGCCTATCTCGCCGCCATCGTCGACTCCTCCGACGACGCCATCGTCGGCAAGGATCTGAACGGCATCGTCAGAAGCTGGAACCGCGGCGCCGAGGCGATCTTCGGCTACCGGGCGGAGGAGATGATCGGCCGGCCGATCACGACAATCTTCCCGCCGGACCGGCTGACGGAAGAGGACGAGATCCTGGCGCGCCTGCGGCGCGGTGAGCGGGTCGACCACTTCGAGACGGTGCGCCGCCGCAAGGACGGGCGTCTCATCGACGTCTCCTTGACCATCTCGCCCGTCCGCGACAGCACGGGGCGGATCACCGGCGCGTCCAAGATCGCCCGCGACATCACCGAGAAGCGGCGTGCCGAGGCGGCGCTGTGCGATCTCAACGACAATCTGGAGCGGCGCGTCGCCGAACGCACGCACGAGCTCGCCGCCGCAATCGAGCGCGAGCGCGTCCAGGCGCGCGAGCGCGAGCGCGCCGAGGCGGGGCTCCGGCAGGCGCAGAAGCTGGAAGCGGTCGGCCAGCTCGCCTCGGGCATGGCGCACGATTTCAACAACCTGCTGGCGTCGATCCTGGGCAATCTCGAGCTGCTCGAAATGCGTCTCGCCGACGAGCGCCTGCGCAAGCTGGCGCAAGCCGCCATGCGCTCGGCGCAGCGCGGCGCCAGGCTCAACGAGCAGATCCTGGCCTTCTCGCGCCGGCAGCACCTGGCGCCGCGCTCGGTCGATATCAACGGCTTGATCCGCGACATCGAGGACATGCTCCGCCGCACTCTCGGCGGCACCGTCGAGGTGGCGACGGAGCTCGCACCCAACCTCTGGCCGGCAATGGTCGATCCGCACCAGCTCGAGCTCGTCATCCTCAATCTCGCCATCAACGCCCGCGACGCCATGGCGCTGCGCGGCCGCGTCGTGATCGAAACGCGAAACCTCCGGGCCTGCGAGGTCGATGCCGCGGTCGGCCTGTCGCCCGGCGACTATATCCGCCTCTCGGTCGCCGATACCGGCGCCGGCATGAGCGAGGAGGTGCTGGCGCGCGCCTGCGAGCCGTTCTTCACGACCAAGGATCCGGGCAGGGGCACGGGGTTGGGCCTCGCGCAAGTCTATGGCATGGCGCGGCAATCGGGCGGCGGGCTGCGCATCAAGAGCGCCGTCGGTCGCGGCACCACGGTCGAGGTGTATTTGCCGCGCAGCCGCGCGCCGGCGGAGGTGACGAGCTTCTGGCCCGACGTCGCGCCGAACGCGGCAGCGTGGCGCGACGCGGTGGTGCTCGTCGTCGACGACCAGGAGGAGGTGCGCGAGGTGGCGGTGGCTCAGCTCGAGCAGCTCGGCTACCAGGTCGTCCAGGCCGCGAACGGCCGCATCGCGCTCGAGCTGTTGAGCGGCGAGGGCGCCGGCATCGACGTGCTCGTCGTCGACTACGCGATGCCGGAGATGTCGGGGGTCGAGCTGGTGCGGGCGGTGCGCGCCAGGCGCTCCGACCTGCCGGTCATTATGGTGACGGGCTATGTCGATACGGCCGGTCTCGACGGCCGGGTCGGAAACGCGGTCTTCCTCAAGAAGCCCTACCGGATGAGTGCGCTCGCCGCCGCCCTCAACTACGTGCTGCGCCCCGGCACCCCGCCGGCGGCGGCATCGAGCGTCGTCCCGCTGCGGCCGCCGCAGCGCTCCTGAGCGCCGGCGCCGCCCCGCAGGG
>JAJPHB010000055.1 GCA_021325525.1 Alphaproteobacteria bacterium | reverse complement strand
GGAATGTCTTCCCGGCGCTGGCGCAGCGGCGGAATGGTGATGACGTCGAAGGCGAGGCGGTCGAGGAGGTCGGGGCGGAAGGCGCCGGCGCGGGCGCGCTCCGGCAGATCGGCGTTGGTCGCGGCGATGACGCGGACATCGACCTCGACGCTCTCGCCGCCGCCGACGCGCTCGAAGCTGCCATATTCGATGACGCGCAGCAGCTTCTCCTGCACCGTCGCCGAGGCGTTGGCGATCTCGTCCAAGAACAGCGTGCCGCCATCGGCGATCTCGAAGCGGCCGGCGCGACGCCGCACCGCCCCCGTGAAGGCGCCCGCCTCATGCCCGAACAGCTCGCTGTCGAGGAGGCTCTCGGCGAGGGCCGCGCAGTTGAGCTTGATGAAGGGCTTGTCCCAGCGCGGCGAGAGATAGGCAAGGCGCGAGGCCACCAGCTCCTTGCCGGTGCCGCGCTCGCCGACGACCAGCACCGGCCGCGCGAGCGGCGCCACGCGCGACACCTCCGCCAGCATGTCGCGGAAGGCGGGCGCCTCGCCGATCAAGGGCGGCAGCGGCGGCGGGTGGTCGATCATCGCATCCATTGGTGGTAAATTACGCCAAGTTATGGCGCTTTTACATATGTAATCTCGATCGCGACGCCAACACCTCGAGGCGGAGACAAGGCGGATCAATGACTTGAGGCAGATCGCCGCAATTGGCACGAGGCGTGCAAAGCGGGGCTCGACACTCTTCCGACGGAGCATTTCCCGATGGGCATTTTCTCCCGCCTCACCGATATCGTGAATTCGAACATCAACGCCATCCTCGACCGGGCGCAGGATCCCGAGAAGATCATCCGCCTCATCATCCAGGAAATGGAGGACACCCTCGTCGAGGTGCGCGCGTCCGCCGTGCGCGCCATCGCCGAGCGCAAGGAGGTCGAGCGCCGGCTCGAAGCGGCGCGGCGCGAGCGCGAGGAATGGCAGCGCAAGGCCGAGTTCGCCGTGACCAAGGGCCGCGAGGACCTGGCGAAAGGCGCGCTGCTCGCGAAGGCGCGGTGCGGCGAGCAGGTCGCGGTTTTGGAGAAGCAGCTCGAGCAGATCGGCGCCGCTCTCGACAAGCAGAACGAGGATATCGGCAAGCTGCAGGCGAAGCTCGCCGACGCCAAGGCGCGCGAGCGGACGATCGCGGCGCGGCAGAAATCGGCGGCGGGCCGCCTCAAGATCCGCGCTCGCCTTTATGACGAGCGCATCACCGACGCCTTCGCCCGCTTCGAGCAGGTGGAGCGCGCCCTCGACCACCTCGAAGGCAAGGTCGAGGCCTATGATCTCGGGCGCGGCAAGACGCTCGATGCCGAGCTCGCCGGGCTCGAAGCCGAAGCCGGCGTCGATGAGGAGCTGGCCGAGCTCAAGAAGCGTCTCGGCAACAGCATCCGCCCGGGCGCCGCCCGATGATGGCGGGCATGGCGCTGGGCGTCGTCATCCTCATCCTCGGCATCCTCTTCCTCGTCATCATCCTGCCGATCTGGATCGTCGCCCATTACGTGACGCGCTGGCGCGCGGCGCGCGGCCTCAGCGCCGCCGACGAGCGCATGCTGGCCGAGCTCTGGGAGAGCGCGCGCAAGCTCGAGCAGCGCATCGATGGGCTCGAACGCGTCTTTGATGCGGAGGCGCCGGGCTGGAGGAGCAGAGCATGAGCTTCTGGGACCGTTACGGCCGGCTGCGCAACCCCTATCGTCTTTACCGCGACGCCGGCAACGCCAAGATCGCCGGGGTGTGCGCCGGCATCGCCGATTATTTCGGCATCGATCCGATGGCGGTGCGTCTCGGCGCCGTGGTCGGGCTCGTCTTCTTCTTCGTGCCGACGATGGTGGCCTATCTCGTCGCCGCGGCCTTCCTGCCGGCGAAGCCGCCGGCGCTCTACGCGAGCCCCGAGGAGGAGGCGTTCTGGCGCGGCGTCGCCACCGCGCCCGACCGCACGGTGCAGGCGCTCCATGCGAAATTCGCGGCGCTCGGCGAGCGTTTGGCGCGTATGGAGACGGCCGTCACCTCGCAGGATTTCGAGCTGCACCGCAAGTTCCGCGATCTCGGCCGCTGAACGCCGCCGCTGGAGTGCCATGCCATGCCCGTCATCAGCCTGCTCCTCAACATCCTGTGGGTCGTCTTCGGCGGCCTCTGGATGGCCTTCGCCTGGGTCGTCGCCGGCGCGCTCATGGCGGTCACCATCATCGGCCTGCCATGGACGGCGGCCGCCTTCCGCAACGCCTGGTACACGCTGCTTCCCTTCGGCCAGACCGTCGTCAGCCGCGAGGAGGTGACCGGCCGCCCGAGCCTCGCCTCGGGGCCGCTCGGCGTCGTCGGCAATGTCCTCTGGCTTCTCCTCGGCGGCTGGTGGATCGCCCTCCTCCACCTCGTGCACGCCTTCCTCTTCGCCATCACGATCATCGGCCTTCCTTTCGCCTGGGCGCATCTGAAGCTCGCCGGCCTCGCCCTGTGGCCCATCGGACGGACGGTCGTCCCGATCGACGAGGCGGAACGGCTGCGCTATGGCGCCTGGCGCGGACGGGCGCTATAGGCACCCACAAGCTCCGGAGAACCCTCTCCCGCCTGCGCAACCTCTCCAGGAACCCACCCTCCCCCGCTCTCGCGGAAGCGAAGCTTCCGCTGCCGCGGCAGGCGAAGCGGTTCGCTTCGCCGGGAGCTTGCGGGAGAGGGCAGGGTGAGGGTTTACTCGTGCGTGCGGCGCCGCGACCGATCGAGCCTGCGGCCCTGGCCTCACCCCGACCCTCTCCCGCGCGCGGGAGAGGGGGATCATCGACGATGCGGAGGAAATCCCATGGCCGATTTCGACCTCGTCATCCGCAACGGCACCGTCGTGACCGCCGCCGATACCGCGCGCTGCGACATCGGCGTCAAGGACGGCACGATCCGGGCGCTCGGCGAGAGGCTGCCGGCGGGCCAGCGCGACATCGAGGCCGCGGGCAAGCTCGTCCTCCCGGGCGGCGTCGACAGCCACTGCCATATCGAGCAGAAGTCGTCATCGGGCATTCTCTGCGCCGACGATTTCTACAGCGCTACGGTCTCGGCGGCCTTTGGCGGCACGACGACGGTCATTCCCTTCGCGGCGCAGCACCGCGGCCAGTCGCTGCGCCAGGTCGTGCGCGACTACCACGCGGCGGCGGAGCCCAAAGCGGTCATCGACTACGCCTTCCACCTCATCATCTCCGATCCCACCCAGCAGGTGCTGGGGCAGGAGCTGCCGGCCCTCATCCGCGACGGCTACACCTCCTTCAAGGTCTATATGACCTACGACCTCCTGAAGCTCGACGACCACCAGATGCTCGACATCCTGGCGCTGGCGCGGCGCGAAGGCGCTTTCGTCATGGTCCATGCCGAGAATCACGACATGATTCGCTGGCTGGCGGCGCGGTTGCTGGAGCACGGCCACGGCGCGCCGCGCTACCACGCGGTCAGCCATGCGAGCCTCGCCGAGGGCGAGGCGACGGGCCGCGCCATCTCCTTGGCTGCGCTCGTCGACGTCCCCATCCTCATCGTCCACGTCTCGGCGCCCGAAGCCATCGACGCCATTCGCGCGGCGCAGACGCGCGGCCTCAAAATCTTCGGCGAGACCTGCCCGCAATATCTCTTCCTGACCGCCGCCGATATCGACCGTCCCGGCGTCGAAGGCGCCAAATTCTGCTGCTCGCCGCCGCCGCGCGACGAGGCGGCGCAGGAGGCGGTCTGGCGCGGCCTCGTCAACGGCACCTTCCAGGTCTTCTCCTCCGACCACGCGCCCTATCGCTTCGATGCCTCGGGCAAGCTGCCGCGCGGCGACAAGACCAGCTTCAAGGAGATGGCGAACGGCGTGCCCGGCATCGAGCTGCGCCTGCCGCTGCTCTTCTCCGAGGGCGTCGGCAAGGGGCGCCTCGACCTTCAGCAATTCGTCGCCTTGACGGCGACGAACCACGCGAAGCTCTACGGCCTCCACCCGCGCAAGGGGACGATCGCGGTCGGCGCCGATGCCGATATCGCCATCTGGGACCCCGAGCGCCGCGTGAGGGTGACGAGCGCCGCTCTCCATGACAGCGTCGGCTACACGCCTTATGAAGGGCGCGAGATCACCGGCTGGCCGGTGACGGTGCTGAGCCGCGGCCGCATCGTCGTCGAGGACGGAACGCTGCACGCGGCGCGCGGCAGCGGCGCCTTCCTGCGCTGCGCCAGCCCGCCCGCGGCGCGCCCGCTCGGCCGCCCCGCCGCCGAGATCGCCCGCCTCGCCGCCTTCGGCGACGCCGCGATCTTCTGATCGGGGAATCGTC
>JAJPHB010000136.1 GCA_021325525.1 Alphaproteobacteria bacterium | reverse complement strand
TCGCCGATGATGTTCATCACCTCGGAGACGCCGGCGCGCTCGCGCCGCTTGTCGATGATGGCGAGATCGGCATCGAGGCGCTTGGCATGCGCCCGCGCGCGGACGACGCCGCCGACATCGGGCGAGACGATGACGAGATCCTCGCCATTGTGCCGCTCCTTGATGTCCTTGATGAAGACCGGCGCCGCATAGAGGTTGTCGGTGGGGATGTCGAAGAAGCCCTGGATCTGCCCCGCATGGAGGTCGAGGATGAGGACGCGGTGCGCGCCCGCCGTCGTGATCATGTTGGCGACAAGCTTCGCCGAAATGGGCGTGCGGCCGGTCGATTTCCGGTCCTGCCGCGCATAGCCGTAATAGGGAATGACCGCCGTCATCCGCCGCGCCGAGGCCCGGCGCAGGGCGTCGAGCGTGACGAGCAGCTCCATCAGATTGTCGTTCGCCGGATAGGATGTCGACTGGATGACGAAGACGTCCTCGCCGCGTACGTTCTCCTGGATCTCGACGAAGATCTCCATGTCGGAAAAGCGGCGGACGCTCGCCTGCGTCAGCGGCAGGTTGAGATACGTCGCGATCGCTTCGGCGAGCGGCCGATTGCTGTTGCAGGTGAGGATTTTCATCCGGCTATCGACAGGCAGGCGCCGGCGCGGGTTCGGCGCGGCCGGACTGTAACAAAGCGGCCTTGGGCTGTAAACCCGGCTTCGGCGCCGCTTCGGAGCCGATCGGCCGGCCCGCTCAGGAGCCGGTTCCGGCCGCTTTCGCCCGATCCAGCAAGGCGAGAATCCCGCCCGCCGCCGCCTCCGCCACGGCATAGGCGACGCTTCCCCAGGCGCCGTCGAGGCTGCCGGCGGCAACGGCGTTCTCCTGGCTCACTTGCCCGATCTGCGCGCCTTCAGGGTCGAAGAGCGCCCAGGTGACGCGGACCTTCTGCTTGCCCTCGGCGGCGGCCGCCATCGCGACGCTGCCGTCGATCGTGTAGGTCTTCCCGGCATCGGCCGCCTTGTCGGTCTCGGCGACTGCGACGTTCTGGCGCTTCAGCACCATGCGGAGCGCGCGCGCGAGCGCGCGCGGACCATCGCCCGGCGCGCCTCTCACCGGGCGCACGATGAGCCGCGGCCCGTCCGCGGCCGCGGCGGTCGTGCCTTCGTCCTGGAGGAGGTCGGCGATGGGCGGCGCCGCCGCCTTCGCGAGCGCCGCGAGGAGCGTCGCCTTGCCCGCGCGCCAGTCCGCGAGCGGGGCGTCGAGGGTCTGCCGCCGGGTCCCGACCGTGGCGCCGTCATGGTCGCGCAGCTCCCAGCGCAGCGTCACCGCGACGGCGCCGCCGGGACGCGGCTCCTCCTCGGCCGTGCCGAGCAGCTTGTAGCTCGCCTTGTTCGCGGCTTGCGTCGCCGCCGGAACGTCGCTCTCCTGCAAGGCCGCGGCGACCGCCGCGGCGATGCCGGCGCCGAGCGGCGCCGGCACGCCGTCGACGGCCGCGACCCAGATCCCGGCGCCGTCGCGCGGCGTCAGGATCGGCGAACCCGGCGGCGGCGCGTCTTCGGCGAAAGGCTGCGGCAGCGGCTGGCAGCCGCCGAGCAGCGACAGGGCGAGGGCGAGGATGCGAAGCCGAGAGCGGAGCACGCGGGCAAACCCTCAATTCACGACGAAGTCGAGCGAAGCCTTGGAGAGCGGACGCGATCCCGTTTGCGTGACCTCCGAGGTTCGGCCATGCGTCATGGCGAGGCCGCTCTCGGCATCGAAGATGACGATATGGATGAAAAAGACCATGCCCGGCGCCGCCTCGACGGGATTGCCGTGATAGAACATGGGCCAGTCCATCCAATTGGGCGCGAAGGTCGTGCCGAGGCTGTAGCCGGTCGCGTTCATCCGGTGCGCGCGATGGCCGTGCGCGTCGAGCACCCGCGCATGCGCGTCGAACACTTCGCCGATGGGACGGCCCGGCTTCAGCGCCGCCTCGGCCGCGTGCAGGGCCTCGACGGCTGCCGCATGCATCGCGCGCATGCGCGGGTCGACCTTGCCGATGCCGATCGTGCGCATGAGGCAGGCATGGTAGTGGCGGTAGACGCCGGCGAATTCGAGAGTGAGCTGGTCGTCCGGATCGAGATGCCGGCGGCCGCTGTAATAACGGCAGAGCAGGGCGTCCTTGCCGGAGCCGATGATATATTCGTTGGCGGGATCATCGCCGCCGCCGCGGAATACCGCGCTCTGCATCGCCGCCAGGATGTCGCCTTCGAAGGCGCCCGGCCTTGCCAGCCGGTTCGCCTCGTCGAGGGCGGCATCGGCGAGCTCGGCCGCCTTGCGCACATAGGCGAGCTCGGCCGGGCTCTTGACGACGCGGAGGCGGCTGACGAGCTCGGATGCGTCGGCGAGAGTGCAGAAGCCGTCGAGCGCCGCGGCGAGGCGCTGGCCATTCCTTGCGGTGAGGCCGTAAGCCTCCCATTCGACGCCGAGGCGCTTGCCGGCGCAGCCGAGCCCGGCGAGCGCCTCGCGCAGCGCCGCCGCCGGCTTCGCGTCGGGGCCGTCGACCCAGATGCGGATGTCCTCGATGACCGAGGTGTGCTGCGCCTGCAGGCGGTCCGGCGCGCGCGTCAGCAGCATGAGGCGGCCGTCGGCGCCGAGATAGAGGCACTGGAAGAAGACGTAGCCGAAGGTGTCGTAGCCGGTCAGGTAGTACATCGATTCCTGCCGGAACATGAGGAGCCCGTCGAGCCCGGCCGCCGCCATCGCGGCGATCGCCTTGGCGCGCCGGCCGGCAAGCTCTTCAGTGCTGAAATGCAGGGCCATGGCTGATCCTTTGCTCGGCTGACGGGGCTAATCGGCCGCGGCCTCGGCGGCCAGCATGGCGGCGATGAGCTTGTTCTGGAAATGGTGCAGGCTTTCCTCCCAGAAGGGCGAGAAGCGGAAGTCGCCGGCCGCCGGCGAGCGGCGGCCACGCTGCATCGCCTCGATGGCGCGGCGGTCCTCTTCGCGCAGATTGTCCCAATAGGCCGCCATGGCGGCGCGGGCTTCGGCGAAAGCGTCGCCGGCGGCGGCTTCCTTGACGACATAGAAGGCGGAGCGGAGGCGAGTCCGGTCGGGCGCGACGGGCGTCCAGATGACGCGGACCGAGACGCTGCCATAGAGGTTGAGCTGGGTGTTGGGGAAGAGGAACGACAGATAATCCGTGCGCCGCGCGTCGCCGGCCTCGGGCCGCATCGGGATGAGCGGCGTCGGCGAGCGCAGCGCCGACTCGCCCGACCAGCAGAAGCCGAACATCGCGCCTTCGGCGATGTCGGTGAAGGTCTTGCGGCCTTCGGCATCGATCCGCGCCGGCAGGCTCGGATGGACGAAATCCTCGTGGTAATTCTCGAGGGCGCCTTCGATCCCGAGCTTCCAATTGGCGGCGATCTCGCCTTCGGCAAGGTGGCCAAGCGCGAGGTTCTCGGTCTCGTAAGGCGCCCAGAGCGCCGCCACCGGCCGGACGAACTCGGCGAGCGGTGGCGCCCTTCCGGACAGGTCGACGAAGACAACGTCGGCCCAGACGCCGCAGCGGATGGGGACGAGCCCGAGCTGGTCCCGGTCGAGCACGCCGGGCGGCGTCACCCGCCTTCCGTCCCAGAGCGGCGTCGCGCGCAGCCTGCCGTCAAGCCCGTAGGCCCAGCCGTGATAGGGGCAGCGCAGCGTCGGCTGGCCCGTGACTCGCGTCGCCAGGATCGCGGCGCCGCGATGCCGGCAGACATTGTGGAAAGCGCGGATCTCGCCGGCGCGGTCGCGGCAGAGGAGGATCGGCAGGCCTGCCGCCTCGACGGGCATGGCATCGCCGGGCGCGGCGATCTCATGGGCGAAGGCGACGCTGATCCAGTGCCGGCGGAAGACGAGCTCGCGCTCCAGCGCGAAGAACGCCTCGTCGGTATAGGCCGCGGGCGGCAGCGCGCGCGCTTCGGCGAGCGGGCGCTGCAGGGCGGCGATCGTGGCGGCGCCGAGGAGCTCGGCCGTGCGCCCCGTCGTCATGCCCCGTCTCCGAGGTGGCGCCGCCAGTCGCGGGAGGGCGCATAGCCCAAAAGCCGCCGCGCCTTCGCGATGTCGAACAGCGCGGCATGCGGGTCGCGCTCATAGAGCTCGGGGCGGCGGATTTCCGGCAGGCGGCCGAAGCGGCGCCGCACCAGCTCCAGCGTCGGCTCCGCCGCGATCGTGTTGGGCGCGCCGATGAAGAAGGTCTCGCAGCCCCTGACCTTGGCCGCGGCGAGGCGCACCGCCGCCGCCACATCCTCGGGCTCGACCCAGCCCCAGAGGTCGCGATGGTAGAGATCGGCGCGCGCCGCGATCTCCGGCCGGTTATGCGGAAAGAGAATGAAGAGCGGGCGCAGGATGGCGACGCTGATGCCGTGGCCGCGCGCGAAGCTCGCCGCCACGGTCTCGGCCGCGACCTTGCTGAGGCCGTAGACCTCGTTCGGGCGCAGCGGATGGTTCTCGTCGATCGGCAGGTAGTCGGGCGGGTGCTCGTCCTTCTGGTAGCAGAGGCCGGTCGCGCATTCGGAGGAGATCAGCACCGCCCGGCGCACCCCCGCTTCCGCCGCGGCATGAAAGGCGTTCCAGGAGCCGCGGACATTCGTGTTGAAGACGATCTCGGGCGGCTTGTCGCGGGGATTGGGGATGGCGGCGACATGGATCAGCGTCGAGGCTCCCTTCATGGCGCGGCGGAGGTCGTCGAGATTGAGGACGCTCCCGGCGATGAAGGGCAGCTCCTCCCGCGGCGGCTTCAGATCGAAGCAGACGGCATCGGCTTCCTCGGCCAAGGCGCTCATGATCGCCTGGCCGAGATGGCCGCTGCCGCCGGTGACGAGGATCCGCGGCTTGCCCATGCTCACGCCTCCAGCAGGATGGCCGAAAGCCCGCGCCCGTAGTCCTTCTCGCCTCTGAGGCAGGCGCGGCGATAGCTGAAGAAGCGCTCCTCGTCGGCGGCGGTGTCACCCGTGGCGCGCTCCACCGCGCCGACGCCGGCGCGGCCGAGCCGGCGCGCCACATAGCCGGCGAGGTCGAAGAGGAAGTGGCCCTCGCGCGGCGCCGGCGCGAAGAACGCGGCGCTGCCGCCATCCTCGGCGAGAAAGGGCGCGGGAAATTCGGGGCCGACCTCGTAGGAAGGCTGCTGGATCGCCGGACCGATGGCGGCACGGATGCGGGCGGGGAGGGCGCCGAGCCCGGCCATCGCCGCTACTGTCGCCTCGATGACGCCGGCAAGCGTTCCCTTCCACCCGGCATGGGCGGCGCCGATGACCCCCGCCTCGGCATCGGCGAAGAGGACGGGAACGCAATCGGCGGTGAGGATGCCGAGGGCGATGCCGCGCCGCCGCGTCACCAGCGCGTCGGCGCGCGGATTGTCCTCGCGCCGCCACGGCGCCTCGACATTCGCCACCTTGGCGCTGTGCACCTGATAGCAGGTGACGAGGCGCTCGGTGGAGGAGCCGAGCGCCGCCATGGCCCGCGCCCGGTTCTCGGCCACCTTCTCCGCCGCATCGCCCGAGCCGAAGCCGCAATTCAGCGACCGGAAGAGTCCATCGCTGACGCCGCCCTCGCGCGTGAAGAAGGCGTGGCGGAGGCGGGGAACATCGTCGAGCGTGCCGAGAGTGATCTTCATCGCGGACAGGTCGGGAGGAGTGGGGCCGGCAGCATAGCGCGCGGCGCGCCGGCGATGCGCGATTTTTTGGAGGCGGTGCGGGTCGGCGAGTCACCACTAATGCGGTCGTGTTGAAAGACGTGGATCGGCTATCGTGCGTCCTTCGAGACGCGCCGTTCAGGCGCTCCTCAGGATGAGATACATCGTTTATGCCAATCACCCCGCCAATCCCGCGGGCTCCGGCATGCCGGGCGCGGCGATGCAGAGCGCCTTGAAGAGCGTCCCCATTTCCGCCGGATCGGTGAGGCGCCGGCAAGCGGCGCCGATATCCGCGGCTTGCGCCGGCGAGGCGCCTTGAAGGAGGCGCTCGGCGCGGGCGGGAAGGCCGAGGCGCCGGAGGAACTCGCCTTGCGCCACCGGTCCCCAGACGCGGGCGCCGGCATTCGCCGCCGCTTCGGCGATCGCGGCGAAATCGACATGCGCCGTGAGATCGGCTTCACCCGGCGCCGCCAGGATGTCGTGACGACGGTGGCGCCGCACCGCCTGCAACGTGTCGCCGAGGCCGCGCGGCCAATAGCCGTAATCGATGAACAGCGCGGCGCCGCCCGTCGCGGCGAAGCGCCGCGCCAGCGCATCGGCGATGGCGAGCGCCGCCGGCGAGACCTCGAAATGGCTCCCCTCGGGCGCCGCCGCGAAGGCGGGCGGAATGAGCGCCAGCGCCGGCGTCGGGCCGGGCGCCGCGGCGAAGGCGAGGCCGTTTTCCTCGGCCGAGAGCCCGATCAGCTTCTCGCGCCAGCCCGCTGCTGTCTTGACGAATTGCCGGATGGGGAGGGCGTCGAGGAACTCGTTGGCGATGACGACAAGCGGCCCCTCGGGGAGGCTCGCGATGCTGTCGTGCCATTCCGGGCGGAAGCCGGCGAGGGCGCGGGCCTCGACGCCGCGGAGCACCGGGCTCGTCTCGACGAGGTGGAGGCGGGCGGCTTCGATGAAGCCCGGAAGCGTCCGCGCCGCCCGCAGGGCGTCGGCCATCAGCGTGCCGCGTCCGGGTCCCAGCTCGGCGAGGAGGATGGGCGCGGGCCGCCCCATGCGGTCCCAGAGATCGGCGCACCAGAGGCCGATGAGCTCGCCGAAAATCTGGCTGATCTCGGGCGCGGTGATGAAGTCGCCGGCGCGGCCCAGGGGGTCGCGCGTCGCGTAATAGCCGTATTCGGGGTGGCCGAGGGCCTCGGCCATGTAGTCGGCGACGCTGAGCGGTCCATGCGCGCCGATGCGCCGCGCCAGGAGCTCGCCCAGAGCGTTCACGCCGGCTTCGCCCGACGGGGCCGCAGCAGCAGCACGAGGCCGGCGAGGATGAGCGGCAGCGACAGGATCTGCCCCATGGTGAGCCAGCCGAAGGCGATGTAGCCGAGGAAGCTGTCGGGCTCGCGGAAGAATTCGGCGATGATGCGGGCGATGCCGTAACCGATGAGGAAGACGCCGCTCAAGGCTCCGGGCTTGCCGCGAATGGCGGTGAAGCGCTCGGT
>JAJPHB010000051.1 GCA_021325525.1 Alphaproteobacteria bacterium | reverse complement strand
GGCATGTGGCCGGCCTTCTGGCTGCTGCCCTCCGACAAGTCCTGGCCGCCGGAGCTCGATCCTCTCGAGGCCTTCGGCCAGACCAACGCCAATGGCGAGGGCGGCTCGAACCAGTACCACATCGGCATGATTTCGGGGAATTCCGGCCAGAGCAACGGAAGCTGGGAGACCGTCCCCGCCAATATCTACACCGGCTATCACACCTACGGCGTCGATTGGGAGCCGGACCATGTGACCTACTACTTCGATGGTCAGCAGGTCGCCCAGTTCAATACGCCCAGCGACATGAACAAGCCGATGTACATGTTGGCGAATCTCGCTGTCGGCGGCAATTGGCCCGGCCCCGAGGGCAGCGAAACCGCCCATATGATGATCGACTATATCCGCGCCTATTCGAAAAACCCGAATGCGACCGCGGTGGCGCTCCAGCATGTCTCGTCGCCCGATGGCGTCGACACGACGGCGATGCTGCACGGCGCCACGGTCTCCGGCGACCCGCCGGCGCCCAGCCCCGCGCCGGCGCCGGCTCCCGCTCCGACTCCGGCTCCGTCGGGCTCGGGCGGATCCTTCGGAACGGGTCCCGACGCGCTCGTCCTGCACCTCTCCGAGGACGCCTATCAGGGCGATGCGCAGTTCACCGTCTCGGTCGACGGTCAGCAGATCGGCGGACCGCTCAGCGTCACAGCGCTGCATTCGGCCGGCGCCTCCGAAGCCTTCACCTTCAACGGCAATTTCGGAGCAGGCACGCATCAAGTCGGCATCAGCTTCATCAACGACCTCTGGGCCGGCACTCCGGATACCGACCGCAACCTCTACGTCGACGGCGTCAGCTTCGATGGGCATCAGGTTGCCAATTCCAGCGCCACGCTTCTCTCGGATGGAACCGCGAATGTCACGGTGACGGGCAGCGCGGCCCCCAGCCCGGCTCCGGCTCCCGCCCCCGCTCCGGTTCCCGCCCCGACCCCGGCTCCGTCGGGCTCGGGCGGATCCTTCGGGACGGGCCCCGACGCACTCGTCCTGCACCTCTCCGAGGACGCCTATCAGGGTGATGCGCAGTTCACCGTCTCGGTCGACGGCAAGCAGGTGGGCGGACCCCTCAGCGTCAGCGCCCTCCATTCGGCGAACGCGACCGAGAGCTTCACCTTCAACGGCAACTTCGGACCGGGGGCGCATCAGGTCGGCGTCAGCTTCATCAACGACCTCTGGGCCGGCACCGCCAGCACGGATCGCAACCTCTATGTCGACAGCGTCAGCTTCGACGGCCATCAGGTCGCCAATTCCACGGCGAACCTGTTTTCGAACGGCACCGCCGACTTCACCGTAATGGGCAGCGCGACGCCCAGCCCCGCTCCGACGCCGGCGCCGGCACCGACACCGACACCGGCGCCTTCGGGCGGGACCTTCGGCACCGGGCCGGATTCGCTCGTCCTGCATCTCTCCGAAGATGCGTATCAGGGCAATGCCGAGTTCACGGTCGCGGTCGACGGCCACCAGATTGGCGGTCCGCTCAGCGTCACCGCCTCGCATATGGCGGGCGACTCCGAGGCCTTCACCTTCAACGGCGATTTCGGCGCCGGCAAGCATGATGTCGCCATCACCTTCACCAACGACCTCTGGGCCGGAACGCCGAGCACCGATCGGAATCTCTACGTCAACAGCATCGATTTCGACGGGCAGCACATCGCCAATTCCAGCGCCTCGCTCTTCTCGGACGGCACGGTGCATTTCGATCCGGAATCGCCGACGACCTCGCCGAGCCCGGCTCCGGCACCCGCTCCGGCGCCGACGCCCGCACCTTCGGCTTCGGGCAGCAGCTCCGATCCGGGGACCTCGGGCGGCTCGGTCGCCCATGCGACACCGGTCGAGGCGCGCGATTACATTGTCGCCGACACGACCGGCACGGCGCACGGCACGGCGGGAGCCGATGACATCTATGCCTCCGGCGACCGGCAGACGCTGATCGGCGGCGGCGGCGACGATGTCTTCCACATCGGCACGCATACCGACGCCACGATCGTCGTCAACGGCTCCGGCACCACCGAAGTGTCGACCTGGGCGCCGATCTATACGCTCGCCAAGGGCGTCGACAACCTGGCGCTCGAGGGCAATTACGCGCATACGGTGAGCGGCAACGGCATGAACAACTACATCACCGGAAGCGACGGCAACGACACGATCAATGGCGGCGGCGGCAACGTCGCCATCCAGGTCGGCACCGGAAGCAACACGCTCACCGGCGGCGGTCAGCACGACACCTTCGTCTTCCCGAAGGCAGCGGATCACGACAACCTGATCACCGACTTCCACGCGAGCCAGGACGTGCTGGATCTGCGCGGCCTCGTGCAGGATGCCGGGTATCGCGGCAGCGATCCCGTTGCGGACCATGTGCTGCAATTCACGCAGCACGGCGCCGACACGATCGTCAGCATCGAGCCGAATGGCGGCGCCGGCCATACGGTCGTCACGCTGCACAATGTGGTGGCGAGCTCTCTCCACGCCGGCGCCAACTACCTCTGGCACTGACGCCGGAACTGAGCGGAGGGACGGGTCCAAGCCCCGCCCCTTCCGGCGGCACCTGCCGCTGCGCACCTTCTGAACTTCGCCCCGCGCCTCGCGCGCGGGGCTTTTTTTCGTTGCGCGGGGACGTCTCCGAATCGCCGCGCGCGCCTCCTTCGAGCGGGATTGACCCTTCCGCGCCGCGTTTGTATCGCTAGCTCGTTGAAAGCGGAGCGAGCGAGGGCGAGTGAAGGACGTGATTTTCCGCCTTTCGGGGCAGCGCGTCTTTGTCGCGGGGCATCGCGGGATGGTGGGCGCCGCGCTGCTGCGGCGGCTCGCCGCGGAAGATTGCGAGATCCTGACGGCGTCCCATGCCGAGCTCGATCTGCGGCGCCAGGCCGATGTCGAAGCGTGGTTCGCAGCGCAGCGTCCGACCGTGGTCTTCATGGCGGCGGCGACGGTGGGCGGCATTGTTGCCAATGACACGCGCCCGGCCGAGTTCATCTACGACAATCTGGCGATCGAGACGAACCTCATCGAAGCCGCGCGCCGCGTCGGCGTCGCCAAGCTGCTCTATCTCGGCTCCTCCTGCATCTATCCGCGCCTGGCGCCACAGCCGATGCGCGAGGATGCGCTCCTGACGGGCCCGCTCGAACCCACCAACCAGTGGTACGCCATCGCCAAGATCGCCGGCCTCATGATGTGCGCCGCCTATCGCCGGCAATATAGCTGCGACTACATCGCCGCCATGCCGACGAATCTCTACGGCCCCGGCGACAATTACGATCCGCTGCAGAGCCATGTCGTCGCCGCGCTCATCGCCAAGACGCACCGGGCCAAGATGCGCGGCGCCGAAGCCGTCGAGATCTGGGGCAGCGGCAGCCCGCGCCGCGAATTCCTCTATGTCGACGATCTTGCCGATGCGCTCGTCTTCCTGATGGAGCGCTATTCGGCCGAGCCGCATGTCAATATCGGCACGGGCCAGGACATCGCGATCCGCGACTTCGCCCGTCTCGTCGCCGAGGTCGTCGGCTTTCGCGGCGGCTTCACCTATGCCGCCGAGCGGCCCGACGGCACGCCGCGCAAGCTCCTCGACATCAGCCGCATGAACGCCCTGGGCTGGACCGCGCGGACGCCGCTGCGCGAGGGGCTGACGCGCAGCTACGCCTGGTTCCAGGAGAATGTGGCCCGCGACGCCTGACGCGGGGTGCCGCTTCGGGTGCTGCGTCGCTTCGGGTGCTGTTGCGACCCCCGCCCGTTGCCGCTAAGGTGCCGCGCCTCCCCTGCTGGGGCGTAGCCAAGTGGTAAGGCAGCGGATTTTGATTCCGCCATGCGGAGGTTCGAATCCTCCCGCCCCAGCCATCGGCGCATAGGACGCGCCGGGGCCGCGGCGCCCGTCGGCGAAGCTCCGCCG
>JAJPHB010000058.1 GCA_021325525.1 Alphaproteobacteria bacterium | reverse complement strand
GCGCCGAGGGCGCAGGCATGTCGGGCGCGACCTCCGCGCATCCTCCGCGGCCCCTGCGCTAAACCGCGTTGCTCTGGCTGAGCGCGGCAATCGCCTCGGTCAGGCGTTGCAGATCGAGGTCAGTCGAGAGCCGATGATCCCCTTCCGGGGCGAGCGTCACGGTGACGTCGCGCGATTGCAGCCGCTCGGCGAGGCGGAGACTCGTCTGCCACGGCACGTCGGGGTCTTTCATGCCGTGGAGCAGGCGGACTGGGCAGGCAATCGCGATAGGCGCGCGCAGGAGAAGGTGATTGCGGCCCTCTTCGATGAGGCGGCGCGTCACGAGATAGCCGGCGGGGTCATAGGCCGACGGAAGGCGGATGGCGCCGTCGCGCAGAATCGCGGCGCGCTGCTCCTCCGAGAGGCGCCGCCACAACAAATCCTCGGTGAAGTCGGGCGCGGCGGCGATGCCGATCAGCGCCGCGACCCGCTCCGGTCGCGCCAGCGCCGCCAGCAGCATGATCCAGCCGCCCATGCTGGAGCCGACGAGAATCTGCGGACCCTCGGTCGCGCGGTCGAGCACGGCGAGCGCATCGGCCGCCCAGCGGCCGATCGTCGCCTCCTCGAAGCGGCCCGAGGAGGCGCCATGCGCGAAATAATCGAAGCGAAGATAGGCCCGGCCGCGCGCCCGGCAGAAGGCTTCGAGCGCCAGCGCCTTGGTGCCGGTCATGTCGGACATGAAGCCGCCGAGAAAGACGACGCCCGGCGCGGCGCCGGCGAGGCGATGGTAGGCGATTGTCGCGCCGTCCTCGCATGTTAAAATCCGATGTCCGGCGGGCGTGCCGGGCGGCGTCGCTTCCAGGACCATCGCACCAACGACGACAATGACCACCGACGCCGATCCTAGCATCGCGGCGGCGCCCGCAGAAGGCCGGCCGCCCGCCGTGCTGCAGGTGCTGCCGGCGCTCGTCAGCGGCGGCGTCGAGCGCGGGACTGTCGAGATCTCGGCCGCCCTCGTCGCCGCCGGCTGGCGCTCCTGCGTCGCTTCTGCCGGCGGCAAGATGGTGCACGAGATCGAGCGCCATGGCGGGCAGCATGTGACGCTGCCGCTCGCCTCCAAGAATCCGCTGGTCATGCGTCGCAATGTCGGACGCCTCGCCGCCGCGATTTCGGCGCTCGGGATCGACATCGTCCATGCGCGCAGCAGAGCGCCGGCCTGGAGCGCGCGCGCCGCGGCGCGGCGCACGGGCCGCCATTTCGTCACCACCTTCCACAACGCCTACAGCCACGGCAACGGCCTCCGCCGCTGGTACAATTCCGTCATGGCGGAGGGCGAGCGCGTCATCGCCATCTCGCAGTTCGTCGCCGCGCATCTCGCCGAGGTCTATAACGTCCCGGCCGCGCGGATCCGCACTATCCAGCGCGGCGTCGACCTCGCCCGCTTCGATCCCGCTCGCATCGGCGCCGAGCGCATCATCCGCCTCGCCCGGCAGTGGCGCCTCGAGGACGGGCGCGCCGTCATCATGCTGCCCGGCCGGCTGACGCGCTGGAAGGGTCAGCTCGACCTCGTCGCCGCCGTCGCCCTCTTGGGGCGCGCCGATCTCCACTGCCTCTTCGTCGGCTCCGATGAAGGCCGCGGTGGCTTCCGCCGCGAGCTCGAAGCCGAGATCGTGCGGCGCGGCCTCGCCGGCGTCTGCCAATGCGTCGAGGATTGCAACGACATGCCGGCCGCCCTGATGCTGGCCGATGTCGTCGTCTCCGCCTCGAATCGGCCGGAAGGCTTCGGCCGCGTCATCGCCGAGGCGCAGGCGATGGGTCGGCCCGTCATCGCCACCGACCATGGCGGCGCGCGCGAGACGGTGCTGCCCGGCGAGACGGGCTGGCTCGTGCCGCCGGCCGATCCGCCGGCTCTCGCCGCTGCGCTGGCCGCGGCGCTCGCCCTCACGCCGGCGGAGCGCCTCGCCATCGCCGAGCGCGGCATGGCGCATATCCACGCTCATTTCAGCACGGCGCGCATGTGCGCCGAAACTCTCGCCGTCTATCACGAGGTCCTCTTTCCGGCGCCTCGGCCGCGAGCCGAGACCCCGGTGCCCGGTCTCCTCGCGCCCGAACAGGAGACCCCGCGCGCGTGAGCGAGGCGGCGCCGCGCATTCTCGTCATCAAGCTCGGCGCGCTCGGCGATTTCGTCCAGGCGATGGGGCCGGCCGCGGCGATCCGCGCCCATCACAAAGGGGCGCGGATTACGCTGCTGACCAGCGTTCCGCTCGCCGCCTTCGCGCGTAAGGCTCCCTATTTCGACGAGGTCTGGGTCGACGAGCGGCCGGGCCTGATGGCGCCGCGCGCCATCCTCGCGCTCCGCCGGCGCCTGCGGGGCGCCGGTTTCGCGCGCGTCTACGACTTGCAGACGAGCGACCGCTCGAGCGCCTATTTCCGCCTCATGGGGCCGGGCCGGCGGCCGGAATGGAGCGGCATCGCCGCCGGCGCGTCGCACCCTCACAACAATCCCGGCCGCGACCGCATGCACACGCTCGACCGGCAGACGGAGCAGCTCCGCCGCGCCGGCATCGCCGAGGTGCCGCCGCCCGATCTCTCCTGGGCCGCCGCCGAGATCGCGCCATTCCGGCTGCCGCCGGCCTTCGCTCTTCTCGTCCCGGGCGGCGCCGCCCATCGCCCGGAGAAACGCTGGCCGGTCGAGCGCTATGCGGCGCTCGCGCTGCGGCTTGCCGCTGCCGGCGAGGCGCCCGTCGTCATCGGCGGCGCCGCCGAGCGGCCGCTCGGCGCGATGATCGCGGCGGCGGCTCCGGGTGCCCGCGACCTCACGGGGCAGACGAGCCTCGGCGAGGTCGTCGGGCTCGGCCTGGCGGCACGGCGCGCCATCGGCAACGACACCGGGCCCATGCATCTCTTGGCCGTGGCCGGCTGCCCGGTCACCGTTCTCTACTCCGCCGCTTCCGATCCGGCGCTGACCGCGCCGCGCGGGCCGGATGTGACGATCCTGCGCCGCGCCGATCTCGCCGATCTTCCGGTCGAGGAGGTTGCCGCCACGCTGCGCATGGGCTAAATCCGCGCGATGAACAGAGCGAGCACGCCCGTCACCCTCACCTTGCCGGACGGCAAGCAACGCAGCTTTCCGGGGCCCGTGACCGGCGCCGAACTGGCGGCCGCGATCGGACCCGGCCTTGCCAAGGCGGCGGCCGTCATCCGCGTCGACGGCAAGCTGCGCGACCTCTCGGCGCCGATCGACCGCGACGCCGATGTCGCCATCATCACCCGCGACTCGCCCGAGGCGCTCGAAGTGCTGCGCCACGACGCGGCCCATGTCCTCGCGGAGGCGGCGAAGGAGCTCTACCCGGACGTTCAGGTCACCTTCGGCCCGGCGACCGAGAGCGGTTTCTACTATGATTTCGCCCGCGACGAGCCCTTCACGCCCGAGGACCTCGCAAAGCTCGAGGCGCGCATGCACGAGATCGTCGAGCGCGACGAGCCGATCACGCGCGAGGTGTGGTCGCGCGACGACGCCGTCGCGTTCTTCAAATCGATCGGCGAGACCTACAAGGCGGAATGGATCGGCGAGATTCCGGCCGATGAGGAGATCTCGATCTATAAGCAGGGCCGCTTCGTCGATCTCTGCACGGGGCCGCACCTGCCCTCGACCGGCAAGCTCGGCCAGGCCTTCAAGCTGACCAAGGTGGCCGGCGCCTATTGGCGGGGCGATGCGCGCAACGCCCAGCTCCAGCGCGTCTACGGCACGGCCTGGGCGAACGCCAAGGATCTCGACCGCTACCTCCTCATGCTGGAGGAGGCGGAGAAGCGCGACCACCGCCGCCTCGGCCGCGAGCTCGACCTCTTTCACCAGCAGGAAGAAGCGGTGGGCTCGGTCTTCTGGCACCCGAAGGGTTGGACGCTCTGGCGCATCATCGAGAATTATCTGCGCCGGCGCCTCGACGAGGAAGGCTATGTCGAGGTGAGGACGCCGCAGCTCCTCGACCGCTCGCTCTGGGAGGCCTCGGGGCATTGGGAGAAGTTCCGCGAGAACATGTTCATCGCGCAGAGTGCCGATGAGCGCGTGCTGGCGCTGAAGCCGATGAACTGTCCCGGCCACGTCCAGATCTTCCGCCAGGGGCTGAAGAGCTACCGCGACCTGCCCTTGCGCATCGCCGAGTTCGGCTCCTGCCATCGCAACGAGCCCTCGGGCGCGCTGCACGGCATCATGCGCGTTCGCGCCTTCACCCAGGACGATGCGCACATCTTCTGCACCGAGGACCAGGTGACGGCGGAGAGCATTGCCTTCTGCAACCTCCTCCGCAGCGTCTATCGCGATTTCGGCTTCGAGGACGTCGCGGTCAAATTCTCGGACCGCCCGGCGGTCCGGGCCGGCACCGACGCCATCTGGGACAAGGCCGAGGCCGGGCTCAAGGCCGCGGTCGAGGCGGCGCGCCTGCCCTACACGATGAATCCCGGCGAAGGCGCCTTCTATGGGCCGAAGCTCGAATTCGTGCTGCGCGATGCCATCGGCCGCGACTGGCAATGCGGCACCTTGCAGCTCGATTTCGTGCTGCCTGAGCGGCTCGACGCCTCTTATATCGGCGAGGACGGCCAGCGCCACCGGCCGGTGATGCTGCATCGCGCCATCTTCGGCTCGATGGAGCGCTTCATCGCCATCCTCATCGAACAGCATGCCGGCAAGTTCCCGCTGTGGCTCGCGCCGGTGCAGCTCGTCATCGCCACCATCACCTCCGATGCCGACGATTATGCGCGCCGGGTGTTCGCCGCGGCCGAAGCCGCCGGGCTTCGGGCGCAACTCGACCTCGCCAATGAGAAGATCAACTACAAGGTCCGCGAGCACAGCCTCGCCAAGATCCCGGTGATGCTCGTTCTCGGCAAGCGCGAAGCCGAGAACGGCACGGTCGCGCTCCGCCGACTGGGCGGCAAGGAGCAAGAAATTCTTGAACTTGATGACGCCATCGCTAGATTGACGGCGGAATCCGCAGGCCCGTGCGGCTGAGAGCGGATTTGCGCGCCGGGCGGCCGCTCAGGAGACGGCTTCGCGGCGGGCGGCGTCCATCTTTCGCTGGAGGTTCTACATAGCCAGGCCACCAATGAATTTCACGCCGACGCGCGAGGGTCCGCGCGTCAACGAAGAAATCCTCGTCCCCCGCGTCCGCCTCGTCGACGAGAAGGGGGAGATGGTCGGGATCGTCGGACGGAACGAAGCGCTCGCCATGGCCGGGGAAGCCGGCCTCGACCTCGTCGAGGTGGCGCCCGGCGCCGATCCGCCGGTCTGCAAAATCCTCGATTTCGGCAAATACAAATACGAGGAGCAGAAGAAGAAGAACGAGGCGCGCAAAAAGCAGAAGGTCATCGAGGTCAAGGAGATCAAGCTGCGTCCCGGCATCGACGAGCACGATTACGATGTCAAGATGCGCAGCATGGTCAAGTTCATCGGCGAAGGCGACAAGGTCAAGGTGACCATGCGCTTCCGCGGCCGCGAGCTCGCCCACCAGGATCTCGGCATGAACGTGCTGATGCGCGTCAAGGACGACCTCGACACGATCGCCAAGATCGAGCAGTTCCCCCGCATGGAGGGCCGCCAGATGATCATGGTGATGTCGCCGAAGTGACGGCCGGAAGGGCTGTGAGGCGCTCCCCGAGACCCTGCGTTCACTTTGAGCTTTCCCTCTCCTCCGCCGGGAGAGGGCCGCGAGCGGCTCACGGCAATCGGTGATGGCGCGCGGCTACTCCCAGCTTGCGACATAGCCGGTCTGCCCGGCGCGGCGGCGGACCACGACCCGCTGCCGGGCAGGGGCGGCGGGCGGCGGGATCTCGTCCAGCGCGGCGACCGGCCGCCCGAAATGGTAGCCTTGCGCGTAGTCGACCCCGAGCCGTCTGAGCCCCGCCGCGCCCGCCTCGCTTTCGATCATTTCGCCGATCGTGGCGACGCCGATCTCGCGGCAGAAGCCCGAGATCGCGCTCAGCAGCGTGCCGTCGCGCGAATGCGCCAGGGCCGCGCGGACGAAGGCGCCGTCGATCTTGATGAAATCGACCTCGAAGCTGCGCAAGTAATGAAACGAGTTGGCGCCGGCGCCGAAATCATCGAGGCAGACCTTGAAGCCGGCGCGGCGCACGGCCTGCAAGCGGGCGTTGACCGCCTCGGTCTCGGTGATGACCGCCGACTCGGTGATCTCGAGGAGAAGGCGCGGGGCGAGCTCCGGCTGGAGCAGCGCCAGCAGCGCTTCGGTGAAGACGCTGCCTTCGAGCGAGCGGCCGGAGACATTGACGGCGATCGGCAGGGTCGCCTCTTTGCGCTGCCGCAGCAGCGCCGTCACCTGCTCGCAGACGGCGAGATCGAAGTCGGCGATGAGCCGCACCGCCTCGGCGAAAGCGACGGTGTCGCCGGGAGAGTCGCCGTCGGCGAAGCGGGCGAGCGCCTCCACATGGTGGATCGCGCGCGTCGCGAGATCGACGATCGGCTGATAGACGAGGGTGAAGTCGCGCTCGGCCACGGTCGCGCGGAGATTGCCGACGCGCGCCATGGTCGCCGCCATCGCGCCGTCGAGCGCATCGCGCAGCGTCGGGATCGACATCTCGCCCTTGCCCGCTTCCGCGAACTGGTTGATGCAATAGACGAGGGCGCGAACCGTATCGGCGGCGTCGAGCCCATCCTCGTCGAGGGCCATCGTCGCGGCGCGCAAGCTGACGCCTTTCCCTGCAGGGTCGATGGCGCGGGCGAAGCCCTCGATCCCGCTCTGCAAGCGCTCGGCATCGAGCTCGCAGCGGTGGATGACGCCATAGCGGCCATTGCCGAAGCAGCCCGCCGCCGCGATGCCCGAGGCGCAGCTATAGATGTAGCGCTCGATCGTGCCGACGAGGCCATCGCTGATCTCGGCGCTGAGGCGCGCCGTCAAGGCGTCGAGCTCATCGAGCGTGAGCAGAGTGAGCTTGCAATCCTCTTGCCCGGCCTCCAGCAGGTATTGCGCGGCGCGTTCGGCGAAGGCCTCGCGCGTCAAAATGCCTTCGCCCGAGGCGACGGGCGGCGGCACCGAGGCCGAGATGGCGAGGGTGAGGAAGAAGGCGTCCGGCCGGTTGCCGAGCCGGCAGCCGCCGAAGACGATCGGCGGTTTGTCAGCGCTCGCGAGGCGCAGCATCACCGGATGAAAACGCTCGCCGCGCGTCAAGGAGGCGAGAAGCGAGGCGGCAATGGCGCGATCGGCGGGCTGCAGGAGCTCGAAGACCGGGCGGCCGATGAGCGCTTCGGCGGCGCAGCCATGGAGATGCTGGGCCGCGCCCACGGCGAAGGCGATGCGGCCGTCGCTCGTCACTTCGAGCAGAAGATCGGCTGCCGCGAAGGCGAAGCCGACGAAGCGGTCGCGCTGCGTCCGCAGGGCGGCGAAAGGCGAGGCGGTGTCCAGTGTCATGGCGCGCTCGATCCCGCGGCCGGGAAAGCCTCCGGCCGCGTGCCAGACAATAGCGTCCAACTAGCTAAATAGTTGTGAATCGTCCGATGTCGCCCGACCGCGCCGCCGGCTCACCAGCTCGAATAGGTCCAGCCGCGCGACTTCATGCAATCGTCCCACTGGCCGGGTCCCGTCGATTTCTGCTCGCATGCGGCCGATTCGCGCTGGAAGGCGGCGCTGTCGGCCCCCGGCTTCGACCAGTGGTAGTAGCCGCAGCCGGCGAGCGCGAGAGCGGCCGCGGCAATGAGCCTCGTTCGCAGATCAGTCATTCCTCGTCTCGGATTATCGCAATGGCCAGACCAGCATGATGAGCGGTACGCCGACGGTGAGGACAATCGTCGACAGCGGCAGGCCGAGCCGCCAGTAGTCGCCGAACCGGTACCCACCCGGCCCGAGGACGAGGGTATTGCATTGATGCCCGATCGGCGACAGGAAATCGCTGCCGGCGCCGACGGCGACGGCCATCAGGAAGGGATCGATCCGCAGTCCGAGATGTCCGGCGAGGCTGGCCGCCACCGGTCCCATTACGATGACGGCGGCGGCGTGGTGGAGGATCGGCGTCAAGAGCATGGTCATCGCCATGACGAGGGCGAGCATGGCAAAGGGCGGCAGCCCCGCGGCAACCGTCGAGATGGCGTCGGCGATGAGCCCCGTCGCGCCCGTCCGCTGCACCGCCTCGCCGACGGGAATGAGGGCGCCGAGCAGAATGAGGATCGGCCATTCGATGCGCTCGTAGATCTCTTTGAGGCTGAGGATGCCGAGGAGGGCGATGAGCGTCGCCGCGGCGATGAAAACCACGGCCGCGGGCAGGATTTCGGTCGCCGCCACTGCCATGGCACCGGCGAGAATGAGAGCCGGCATGACGATCTGGCGGGGCTGCCCGAGCCGGAGGTTGCGCTCGGCGAGCGGCAAGCAGCCGAGGCGGGCGAGCGCCTCGGGCATCGCCTCGCGCTCCCCTTGCAGGACGACGACATCGCCGCTGCGGAAGCGCGTGCGGTTGAGCCTCGCCGCGATGCGCAGCCCGGTGCGCGAGATGGCGAGAAGATTGAGCCCGAAGCGCCGGCGCAGCCGCAATTCTGTCGGCGAGGCACCGATCATCTGCGAATCTGCGGTGATCACCGCCTCGACGACGGCGATCTTGCCGGCCGTCTTCTCCTCGGGCCCCAGCTCCTTCTTCTCCTCGGCGGGCAGTTCCTTGCTGCCGACGAGTCGCAGCTTCGCGGTTTCGACGACATCGGCGAGGAGGTGCGGATCGCTTTCGACAACAAGGACGTCGTTCCCGGCCAGTTTCCAGTCGGCTCCCGGAGCCGAGAGCCGCGTCTCGTCGCGGATGACGGCGCGAACCGTGATGGCGCCCGAGCCCTTGGCTTCGACAGCGGCGACGGTCTGGCCGACGAGCGGCGATTCCGGCGGCACCACGAGCTCCGCGGTGTAGTCGTCGATGTTGAAGCGCTTCTCCGGCGGCGGCGCCGCGCGCCGTCCTTGCGGCAGGAGACGCCAGCCGAAGGTGAGGAAAACGACGCCGCAGAGACAGAGGCCAAAGCCGACCGGGGTGAAGTCGAACATCTCGAAGGGCGCCCCCTCGATCTGCGCCCGAATGCCGGCGATGAGAATGTTGGGCGAGGTCCCGATCAGCGTCATGAGCCCGCCCAGCAGCGAGCCGAAGGAGAGCGGCATCAGAAGCTGCGAGGGCGAGCGCCCGGCGCGGCGCGCCGCCGCGATCGCGACCGGCAGGAAGATGGCGAGGGCGCCGATATTCTTCATGAAGGCGGAGAGCAAGGTGACGATGCCGACAAGGACTCCGGTCTGGAGGTCGGCATTGCCGAAAAGCGGGGCGAGGCGGCGGATGAGCGCCTCGACCAGCCCCGACTGCCCGATCGCGGCGCTGACGACGAGGGCGCCCGCGATGAGGGGAATGACGTCATTGCTGAAGCCGCTGAAGGCGCGGTCCGCGGGCACGACGCCGGTCAGCACGGCCGCCAGCAGCGCAAGCAGCGCAACGACGTCGTAGCGCAGCCGATCCCACAGGAAGAGCGCCAGCATCCCCGCGAGGATGGCAAAGATGATGATTTGCTGATGGGTCATGAGGTGGAGGTGCGGACCGCCCCCTGAGAACGACGGCCTCGGCTTCCTGTTCCGCCGCGCCGTTCCGCAACCCGTCGAGCGGAACGGTCGTTAGCCGTCACAAAGAGCTTGCCCGTTCGGAGGAACCCGTCGATGAAAACGCGGCTCGCCCTGCCTCTGGCCGCCCTCGTCGCCCTGCTCGCCATCACGCGGGCGGGCCCGGCGCGCGCCGAAGCGGTCGACCTCGCCCTCGTCCTTGCCGTCGACGTCTCGGGCAGCATCGATGGCGAGCGCTTCGCCATCCAGCGCAACGGCTATGCCGCGGCCTTCGGCAATCCGTCGGTCATCGACGCCATCGCCTCGGGCGCACATGGAGCGATCGCCGTTACCTTACTCGAATGGTCGGGGCCGGGGCATCAGCAGCAGGTCGTCGGCTGGACGCTCATCAACGACCGCGCCTCGGCCGCCGCCTTCGGCAACGCCATCGCGCGGGTCGAGCGCGTCTATTCCGACTGGACCTCGATCAGCGGCGCCATCGACGCCAGCGTCGGACTGCTGCGCAACAGCGGTTTCGAGGCGACGCGGCGGGTCATCGACATCTCGGGCGACGGTCCCAACAACAGCGGCCGGCCGATCGCCGACGCGCGCAACGACGCGCTTGCCGCCGGCATCACCATCAACGGCTTGCCGATCACGACGACCGAGCCCGATCTCGACGCCTATTATCGCGAAAGCGTCGTCGGCGGCGACGGCGCCTTCACCATCGTCGTGCAGAATTTCGACAGCTTCGCGAGCGGCATTCTCAACAAGCTCGTGCGCGAGATCGCCGACGCCGCGCCACGCCGCCAGCTCGCGATGCGCTGGGCGCCGGGCGAGCCGTAACCCGTCGCAACGGGCAATGCCGGTCAGGCGCGCGGTGGCGAAACGGCGATGCCGTGCTTCTTGAGGTAATGCCGCAACTGGTCGTAGCTGAGACCGAGATGCTGGGCCGTGCGGCGCTGATTGTAGCGGCAGGCGACGAGCGCCTCCTCGATCAATCGCGCCTCGTAGCGGCGGATGCGGAGCGAGAAGCTGCCAGCCTCGGCGACCGAAGCGGGGATCGCCTCCGGCGTTGGCGGGGCCGCGGCGCCGGGCCGAAAGGGCGAGGCGAAGGGATCGAGCACGATCTCGTCGACCGGCCGCTCCGCCGCTTCGATGCGGCATACCGAGCGCTCGACGGCGTTGCGCAGCTCCCGCACGTTGCCGGGCCAGGAATACGCGGCCAGCGCGGCGATGGCGCGCTTCGTGAAGCCGGGGAAGGAGGCGCGGCCGAGTTCGCGCGCGATGCCGCGGGCGAAAT
>JAJPHB010000096.1 GCA_021325525.1 Alphaproteobacteria bacterium | reverse complement strand
CCGACACGGAAAAGCGCAGCTATGTGCAATTCAAGGGCAATTTCGGCGAAATCCGCTTCGGCGACCAGGATGACGCCCGCCTGACGATGGCCCTGCAGGCGCCCAGCGCCGGCTCGCTCTTCGGCGTCAACTCGCCCTTCTTCTCGATCACCGGCAACCCGGTCGGCTCGAACACGACCTCGCTGCCGATCGACGAGAAGCGCGCCCAGCGCATCGCCTATTTCTCACCGACCATCGCCGGCTTCTCGCTCGGCCTCTCCTATGCGCCGGATTCGCGCAAGGGCAACATCACCGGCGGCACGCTGCCGACGGACAACGATGCGGGCCAGAACTCCCAGCACTGGGACGTGGCGCTCGGCTACGACAACAAGTTCGGCGACTTCCGCCTGCAGGCTTTCGCCGCGGCGTCGGGCACGCACCAGGAGGCGCCGCGCGCCGCCGGCGCGCCGCTCGAGAGCCCCTATGCCTATGATGGCGGCGTGCAGGTGGCCTGGGGTCCGTTCGCGGTCGGCGGCGATTACGAACTCGTCCGCAACCACCGCACGACCAGCGCCGTTGCGGCGGGCACCGGCGGCGGCGGCCTCAACGACCACGTCTTCGACGTCGGCGCGCTCTATACCGTGGGGCCGTTCTCGGTCTCGGCCGACTGGTCGCGCGGCCTCTATAAGGGCTTTGCCGGCACGGCGGGCGGCGTCTGCACCTTCGCCTGCAGCGCGACCGCTTCGCTCAACACCGAAGAGCTCATCTTCAACTACGTGCTCGGCCCCGGCATCTCGCTCGGCGCCGCGCTCCAGCTCGACCAGTATCGCTCGGGCGTGAACCCGGCGGTCTTCGGCAGCACGCCGACGACCAACGACTACCACAGCACGGTCATCGAGGTCGGCACGGCCGTCACCTTCTGACCATCGCGTCTCGCACAGTCCGAGGGGAACAGGGGCAACCCTGTTCCCCTTTTTTATGATTGGACTGAGACCAGGCGGCCTACCGTTCGCTCCCCGGTCGGCCCAGCGCGAGAAGTCCGTCGACGAGATGCTGCGGCCCGTGCCTCCCCGCCCACAGCGCCGCGGCCTCGACGGCGCGGCCAGCATAGCGGTCGTACTCTGCAAGCAATCGCAGCGTCGCATCAGCGATGGCGGCGGGCTCGAAGCGCTCGAAACTCGTCCCCGGCTCGCCGAAATCCCGCAATTGCTTGGCAAGCGCCGTGTCCGCGGGCACGACCAGCGGGATCGCATTCGCCAAGGCTTCGGCCGCGACAGAGGAGTGCGAGGCGATATAGCGTTCGGGCAAATAGGGGCAGAGAACGAGATCGGCGCGCTCCAACAATTCCCTCAGCAGCGCCGGGCCGGCGACGCGCTCCTCGATCTCTATGCGGCCGGACGCGGCTGCGTTCTGGCGCAGGGCTTGCTGCGTGGCGGCCATCGCGCCGGGCGCGGCGTTGTGGATGAGGAAGCGGACGTCCTGGCGGGCGGCGAGCAGGGTGCGGACGATCTCCGGCACCAGCTCGTAGCCCTTGTCGGGCCGCTGATGGCCGAGGAGCGCGATGGTGATCGGCCGCTGCCCGGTACGATCACGGCATGAGGTCACCGCCCGATGCGGCATCGGCAGCGCCAGCACGTCGCGCTGGAGCAGCATCCGGTAGACCGCCGAGCAGGCCTCGTCGAAGGTGACGAAGCGGAGATGCGGGGAGAGGGCCGGCGGGATCTGAAGCGCGGTGAAGCGGAAGAGGGTGGCGCGCGGGTCTTGGCGCGCATCCCTGACCGAGAAGATGAATTCGCCCTTGTCGCGCTGCGCGCTGAGGCCCGGCTCGAAGGCGAATTCGACGATGACGAGCGGACGCCGGTCGGCGGGGCGGGACGCCAGCCACTGGGTGACGCCGAAGAGAGGTCCGGGCTGGGCCGAGTTGACATAGACGAGGTCATCTGCCGCAACCTCGAGCCGCGCGAGGTCCTGCGCAGTCGTCACCGCCGCCGTCTGGAAAGCGGTCAGCCAGCCGCAAATCGGGTCGGGATCGAAATGCCGGTAGGGGAAATATCGGAAATGCCCGATCGCCTCCAGCTCGGCGCGGAGCGCCGGCACGACCTCGGCAAAGGCATAGACCTTGGTTTCGATGCCGCGCCGCCGCAGCTCTCCCGCGATCGCGCGGCACCAATTCGCGTGATGGCCCAGCTCATTGCGGAGGCCGGGATCGAGGTAAAAAACGCGCACGAGGCAAATCCCAAAACAACGATTCGTTGGTTGTGATCACAATGACGTCAGCGCGGGGCAAGGATAGCCGGTACGAGATTTCCCCTTCAAAATCCTTTCTGAGAGGCGGGGGTGAGGTGGCGTCGCTGCCTACGCGGCCGTCGCCCTGGAATCCCCCACCTCACCCTGACCTATCCGCCCCCGGGACGGAGAAGAGTGGGGGCAGGTGGGCGCGACGCCGCGCTCACTCCGCCTCCAGATCGAAAGGCGCCGGCGGCTTGCCGGTCGCGGCGCGCTGCCACATTCCCTCGAAGGCGCGTTCGAGGTTGCGGGTGAAGCGGGCGATGTCGAAAAGCGGCCGCTCGGAGCGGGCGCGGTCGAGGCGCGCCTTCAGCGCCGCGAGCGCGGCGGGCGATGTCGCCAGCGTTACCGCGCGCCGCTCGTAATCGGCAAGGTCGGCGCCGACGAGCGCGTCTTCGAGGCCGAGCGCCGTCACCATCGTCTCGGCCATGCGCGAGGCCCAGCGCGTGCCGCGCGCCGTCAGCACCGGAAGCCCCGCCCAGAGCGCGTCGAGCGCCGTCGTCGCGGCATTGACCGTCGCCGTGTCGAGGAAGAGGCCGGCGAGGCGGTGGCGAGCAAGATGCGCCGATTTCGAGCGGATGCGTCCGGTGAAGACGATGCGCTCGGGGGCGATGCCGGCCTCGGCGGCGAGGCTGCGGAAATTCGCCCGCAGCGCCGGCCGGCCGCTCGGATCGGAGAGCCAGAGGACGCTGTCTGGCACGGCGGCGAGGATGCGCAGCCACGCCATGAAGATGCGGCGGTCGATCTTCTGCGGATTGTTGAAGGCGCAGAAGACGAAGCTCGCCTCGGCAAGACCCTGCTCGGCGGCGGAGGGCGTCTCCGCCGCGATCGGCAGGGTGTCGGCGCAATGATAGATCTGCGGCAGGCGGACGAGACATTCGCGATAGAGCCGCTCCTCGCCCGGCGGCACGACGACGGGATCGCCGATGAGATAGTCGATGAAGGGAAGGCCGAGCCCGCCCGCATGGGCGAGCCAGAAGATCTGGATGGGCGCGGGTCGATAGGCGAAGATGCCGGGCCGGCGCCCTTCGAGGAAGCCGTTGAGGTCGATGAGGAGGTCGATGCCGTCGGCGCGGATCGCCGCCGCCGCCTCGGCGTCGCTCAGCACCGAGAGGTCGCGCCACTCGTCGAAGCCGGCGCGGATCGTCGCAGCATAGCCCGTCTCGTCCTCGCCGCGGATAACGAGCGGATAGCCGAAGACGCGAAAGCGCGCGCGGTCGTGGGCGGCGTAGAGCGTCCGCGTCACATGCCCGATCGCGTGATTACCGAAGCCGGTCGAGACATAGCCGATGTGGAGCGGCCGCTCGCCTCTCCGCGCGACGAGCGCGGGTGCCGGCAGCGGCGGGAGCAAGGGCGGCTTCGGAAAGCGCGCCGCCAGCATCTCCAGAACCTCACGGTGGAGCGCAGGCGAGAAGCCGAGATAGGGGCAGAGATAGGCCACCTCGGCGAGGGTGCCCCAGCTATCGCCGGGGGCGCCGTTGGCGAGACGCCGCTCGAT
This sequence comes from Alphaproteobacteria bacterium, assembly GCA_021325525.1. Classification (GTDB taxonomy): domain Bacteria; phylum Pseudomonadota; class Alphaproteobacteria; order ATCC43930; family CGMCC-115725; genus URHD0088. The sequence continues at coordinate 6,589 of JAJPHB010000096.1, read as the reverse complement.
GAGCCGGGCAACACGCTCCTGCCGTGCGAAATCGCCGAGGAGCCCCGCCGTGTAGGCGAAATTGTTCTGCGCCGCGACATGCATCGGCACGGCGTCGAGCGCCGCTTCGAAGCGGGCGAGCGCCGGCTCGAAGTCCTTGGCCGCGACATCGACGAGGCCGCGGTTGACGAGAGCGTCGGGATTGCCGGGCGCCAGCGCGAGGGCGCGCTCGATGGCGGCTTTTGCGGGCTCGATCTCGCGGCGCTGAAGATGGAGCGCGGCGAGGCGGATGTGGAAATGCGCATCGCGCGGGAAGAGCGCCGTAGCCCGGCCCAGCACCGCGATCGCGCCCGCGACATCGCCCGAGAGGGCAAGAGCGCCCGCGAGATTGTCATACGCCTCGCGCGCCGTGGCATCGAGGGCGACGGCGCGGCGCAGCGGCGGCACCGCCTCGGCATGGCGCTGCGCCTTCAAATAGGCGAGGCCGAGATTGGCATGGAAGAGCGCCTCCTTCGGCCGCAGCGCGATCGCCTTCTCGATGAGGGCGACGCCGCCCGCGAAATCGCCCGAGCCGATGCGGGCGAGGCCGAGGAGATGCAGCGCCTCGGCATGGCGCGGCGCCCTTTTCAGAATGTCTTCATAGGCGCGCGCCGCATCGGCAAGGCGCCCCGCGCGATGCAGCGCGAGCGCTGCTTCGAGCCGCCCCGCGAGCCGGTCAGCCATGCCGGGAGGCGCGCCGCGAGCGACGGAGAGACAGTGTTTTGCCGGAGCTTGCATGCATGGCCGGGAGACTATCGCTGGGGAGACGCGCGTGCCAGGGGCGCGCGCTCAGGCTGCACGAACGCCCTGCGTCCTTCGAGACGCCGCCTTCGGCGGCTCCACAGGATGAGGAAAAATTGTCAATGGCAATAACAGCTTACCTCATCCTGAGGAGCGTCCGAAGGACGCGTCTCGAAGGATGCATGGGCGCCCGTCCGAGACGCGCTTGCCCATCTTCACTCCTCCCCGGCCACAGTCGCGGCATGCTGGTCGGAGGCGTAGATTTCGATGCGGACGCGGACGACGCCGCCTTCGCGGATGCCGAGGATGGAGGCCGCCTTCGCCGAGAGGTCGATGATCCGGCCGCGGATATAGGGTCCGCGGTCGTTGATGCGAACCTTGATCACCCGTCCCGTCTCGAGGTTGGTGACGCGCGCCACCGTATCGAAAGGCAGCGTCCGGTGCGCCGCCGTCATCGCCCGCATGGAGAAACGCTCGCCATCCGCGGTCTTATGGCCGTTATGCGCCCGCCCATACCAGGAGGCGAGGCCCTCTTCGGTATAGCTCGGCCGCTCCACGCCGAGCGCAGGCGGCGGCACCGTCCTGGCGCAGGCGGCGAGAAGGCACAGCGTCAGCACCGCCGCCCCGGCGCGAGCGATCATATCGGGTCCCCTGCCATCCAAGGAATGAACGCGGGAGACACATTTTCATTCCACCGATCAACTTGGCGGTGTCAATTTCGGGACGGCAGGGTGAATGCGTCGTGAAAGGTCGTGCCGCGGGGGCTCAGGCGTCCTTGGAGTCCGTTTTCAAAGTGCTCGCCTAGGTTTTGGTACTTGCATCGGTGCGTTGCGTCCTTCGAGACGCCCACTTCGTGGGCTCCTCAGGATGAGGTCTATCTTAATGGCATAAACGACTTACCGCCTGAAAGGCGCGTCTCGAAGGACGCACAATGGTCGGTCCCAACCTCAAGAACGAACTTTTCGTGCCGTCCCACCGACCGCAAAATACGGTCGGAGGGCGGCACGGATGCGGTCGAGCGGCGGAATGCTCGGATCGGGCGGGACGAAGACCTCTCCGGTGATCGTCTCGAAGACGCCGATATAGAGGCGGGCGGCTTCACGGACGATCTCGGGCGGGATCGGCGGAATGGGGTCCTTATAGGGATCGCAGCGGGCGACGACCCAGCTCCGCACGAAATCCTTGTCGAAGCTCTCCGGCTTCTCGCCGGCGGCAAGGCGCCGCTCGTAGCTCTCGGCGAACCAGTAGCGGCTGCTGTCGGGAGTGTGGATCTCGTCTGCAAGAACGATCCCGCCCTCGGCATCGAAGCCGAACTCGTATTTGGTGTCGACGAGGATGAGGCCGCGCGCCGCCGCCATCGTCCGGCCGCGCGCGAAGAGGGCGAGGGCGCGCGCCGAGACCTCGTCCCATTGGGCCGGGGTCAAGAGACCCCGCCGCGTGATCTCCGCCGCCGAAAGCGGCTCGTCATGGCCGCCGTCGAAAGCCTTCGTCGTCGGCGTGATGATGGTCTGCGGCAGCTTCTCGTTCTCGCGCATCCCCTCGGGAAAGCGGATGCCGTACATCTCGCGCCGGCCCGCTTTGTACATCGGCCAGATCGAGGTGCCCGTCGTCCCGGCGAGGTAATCGCGGACGACGATCTCGACCGGCATGATGCGGAGGCGCCGGCAGAGGAGGACGTTAGGATCGGGATAGTCGAGGACATGGTTGGGGCAGAGGTCGCGCGTCGCATCGAACCAGAAGCGCGCGATCTGCGTCAGCGCCTGGCCCTTCAAGGGGATGGCGGCAAGGATGCGGTCGAAGGCGCTGATGCGGTCGGTCGCGATGATGATCCGCCGCCCGTCCGCGAGGTCGTAATTCTCGCGCACCTTGCCGCGGTAATGGTTCGGCAGCTCGGCGATCGCCGCATCCTCGAGGGCGCGGCCGAGATGCGGTTCGATCGCGGTCATGTCCACCATCGCGCGACTATAAGCAGCGGGAGGCGGTATCGTCCATGTGCCGCAATGGATTATACTGCGAGTAGAATGGCAGGGGTACCGTGTGTCACAATCGGCTTGACAGCCCGGGGCGAAAGACCAAATAAGGAACGCGACAACAGGGGGACGCGCGCGTTTATCGATTAGGCGTTCATTCCCCCCAACGAGAGTAACGACATGGGGAATCTTACCTACCGCATGCAGTATCAGCAGCCCAGTGTCGTAATTGACCTCGATGGGCAGGAAATCGGGAAGGTAACTCTTCTTGATCGGAAATGGATTGTCGAGCGGTGGGAAGGGCCGGCACTCGATCACCCGGCCGCCTTCGAATCGTTCAGCGCGTTCCTCGCCCATGCCAATGAGAAGGTGACGCTGGCGGCGGCGCAGCGCAAAGCGCCGAGTTTCGCCCCGCCGCCCGAGGCGGCGCCACAGGCGCCTCCGCCGAAGCCGGCTCCGGCCGCGAAGGCGAAGGCGCCACAGGCGAAGACCTCCCCGCGACCGGCGAGCGCGCCCGAACCCGCGGGCGCGCCCACAAGCGCGCCGAAGCCGCAGGAAACCGCCGCCACGCCGACCGGACCGCAGCCCAAGACCGCCCGCCCTTCGGCGCCAAAAGCGAAGGCCAAGACTGGTGCGAAGGCGAAGGCAGCGGCGCCGTCTCCGCCCGGCAAAGCGCGGAAGGCGGCGCCAAAGGCAGCGGCGCCAAAGGCAGCGGCGCCCAAAGCAGCGGCCCCCAAGGCGAAAGCGCTGCCACGGGCAAAATCGGCCAAGCCGGCGCCCGGCGCGAAAGCGAGGCCGACGGCTTCATCGGCCGGGCGCGGCCGATCGACAAAGCCCGCCGCGCCGCCGAAGCCGGCCGGAGCCAAGCGCGCGAGCGCCGCGCCGGCTCGCAAGCCGCAGGCAAAGCGGGCCGCGGCGAAGACGAAAGCCGCGAAAGTCGCGGCGCGCAAGCCGTCCCGCCCGGCCGGCGTCCGGCCGGCGAAATCGGCGGCCGCAGCCAGGGCGAAGGCGGCAAGGAAGCCGAGCAAGGCGAAATCCGCCGCCGCGCTCCGCAAGCGCGGCGCCGGCCGCAAGGCGAGGCCCGGGAAGGCGCGGGCGAGCGCCGCGAAGCGCCGCCAGGCGGCGGCCGCCATCGCCCACTGAACCGCCCTCGGCAGAAGGGCCGGTCAGGCGGGAAAGCAGGCCCGCGCCGTCAGCGTGATCGCGGTCGGAAAGACCTGAGCCGACAGAATGGTGAACGGGTAGGTCGCCGAGACCTGGTTGCCGCAGGGCTGGGCCGAGAGGGCGAAATCGCCAGCGGTAGCGTTGATCCCGGTCGCCCGCCCCGCCGCATAGGCCTGGACCGCGCCGGCGGTCCCGCACACCGTCGTATCGACGGAGGCGCATCGCGCCGCATCCTCGACCGCCATCTGCAGCGTCGACTGCGCCCAGACGAGGCGCCCGCATTCCATGATGCCGAGCAGCAGGAGCGTCAGCGCCGGCAGGATGAGGGCGAATTCGACCGCCGTCGCGCCGCCGCGATCGGCGAGGAGCCGAGCCGGGTGCCTCATTGGATGCGCATCACCGCCTGGCCCGTGAGAGTCAGCGGATTCGGCAGGCCCGGATAGGAGACGATCGTCGAGTACTGGGCCTGGGCATTGACCGTCACATAGGTCCCGGCCGGCGCCCCGTCGGGGCAGGCGCTGCCGCACTGGACGGTCGTGATCGCTCCGCCGCTGGGACAGCCGCAGCTCTGCGTCGGCGCCGGCGTCGCCGTGATCGTGGCGAGCCCGCTGGCGCTGGTCACGGCGTTCTCGATCGAGGCGGCATCCCAGCCCTTCGTGGCGGCAAGCTGCGCCCCCGCCTGGGCCGCGCTCGCCACCTCCATCCGCTCGAAGACGGCCGTGCCGAGATCGCCGAGCGCGACCAGCATCGCGACGAGGATGGGCGCGACGAGGGCGAACTCGACGGCCGACGCCCCCTTGCGGCAGCGCAGCGCGGCGGAAAGCACGGCTTTCAGCACGGCGCCCCTCATTCGACGAGCTTCGCCGGGCTGCCACCGATCGTCTTGGTGCCGCGCCCGGAGCAGTTGAGGGCGATGTTGGCGTTGCCCTTGAAATCGATCTCGTCGGCGATGAGCTGTGTGCAGCCGGTGCCCGTCCCGGTATCCGTGCCGCCGGCGAAGGTGATCGTCTCCTTCGGGAAATAGAGCGCGCCGATGATGTTCTGGGTGGTGCCGCCCGAGAAGTCGTTGACGGTGCCGGGAATCCCGTTGCGGTCCTGAAAGAAGGCGAGGCCGGCGGTCGGGCCGGTCGCGGGCGCGGTCATGTTGAGCGTCGCGCCACCATGGATGTCGGCCGTCGCCGGCGGGGCGCCGGTGCTGCTCGTCAGCACGACCGTCACGTCGCTGCCGGTCACGGTGGCATTGCCGGCGACGAAGAACGAGCCGCGGTCGACGATGTAGACGCCGGGGCTGAGCTGGACATTGGCGCCGCCATTGATGGAGATGCCGTTGCAATAGACGCCGGGCGTGAGCGGCGGCCCGTTCTTCGGGGCCGAGAAATTCGTATGGTTGCAGCCCGAGAAGGGCGGCACCGCGACATCCTGGTAGGGATCGGCGACTGGCGTCGAATGCGTGCGGACGCCGTGCACCGTATAGAGCGAGGAGGCGCCGGAGATGCCGCCGACGATGTTCGCCGAATCGGCGTGCACCTCAGCGCCGCCGACGAGCGTCAGGGCGCTGCTGCTGTTGGAGTTGACGGCGAGCTGGCAGCCGGTGAGGACGACGTCGGTGGTGCCGTTGCCGAAGGTCGAGGCGTTGGCGCCGGTGTCGAGCGCCAGAACGCAGCCCTTGCCCGGCGCGTTGTCGAGGGCGACGGCGCGTGCCGTGATCGTCGGCGCGGCGCCGATGAAGGCGGCCGAGAAGAGCCGCGGCTGCGGCTGCTGAATGATGACCTCGACGGCGTTGGCGTTGCCCGCATAATTGCCCGAGAGCGGCGGGTTGTTGACGGTGACCGTGACGCCGCCCGTGCCGTCGGCGAAGCCGTAGCGCGCGGCCGCCGCGCGGGCTTCGCCGGCAAAGTCGTTGACATTGCCCGCCCACAACGCCGTCGCCGCGCCGAGCGCGCCCGAATCGGCGGCGTCCTGCATGTTGCGGTGGGTGTAGTACCAGAGGCCGACCTCGGTGCCGAGGCCGGCAAAGCCGATGACGCCGGTGAGCGCCAGTCCGACGACGATGGCCGTCGCGCCCTCCCGGTCCGGCCCCAGAGCGCGCCAGTTGCGCCGCGTCCTGCGATCCGCTTTCATGGTCATCATCTGCCACCTCGTTCCCGATTTTCCGGCGGCGATCGGCCCTGCGCCAGGGCACGGTCATTGTCCACCGACCTGGACAACAGGACGGGCATGGTGGGGTTGATGTATTAAGCGGATGTTAAATCGGTGATTTTGTGCGATTTGTCTTCTGGTTTATTTGATAAAACTCATAGAAAGCGGACGAGTCTTTGCAAGTTTCATAAAAGCTCTTCCGAAATTTAGAAATAGTCTCTTGGCCCTCTTGGGTCCCCGATCCGCGATGGTCAGTGCATGGCGCTCGGACGGACCATAGCGATGCGCATGTTCGGCCGGCCACGCGGCCTGCTCGGCCGGCTGGGCGGCCGCATCATGGCGCGGATAAACGCGGCTTGCGGCGCCCGCCGATGCGTCGCCGAAGACGGGCGTGGCCGAAGCGCTCCTCGCGGCCGGCTTCGCCGAGGCGCGGATCGAAAAGAGCGACAAGGGCTTCTGCGTCCTCGCCGAGAAACCGCGCTGAGGAGGCGCTTCGCACAGCGCGTGTGGCGCCGGCGCCGGCCCTTCGCTAAACTCCCGCAAGGGTTGAAGACGGT
>JAJPHB010000036.1 GCA_021325525.1 Alphaproteobacteria bacterium | reverse complement strand
TGAGCGGCCCGGAGACGACCACTTCGACGGTCTTGTTGCCTTCGATAAATGGCCAGGGCGCGATTGACCCGTTCGAACGGCGCATGCGCAGGCAGGCGTGCCGACGCTCGCCGCCTGGCTGCATGGCGCGATGCCGGGCGTGTTCGCGCTGCCGGCGGGAATCGGCGACGTGCTGACCGGCCTCTTCGCCGTGCCGGCGGCGATCGCAGTGGGCGCCGGTACGGCTCAGGGCCGAAGGGCGGCGATCACCTGGAATCTCTTCGGGCTCGCCGACTTTGCCGTCGCGATCACCATGGGGTTCATCACCTCGCCCGGCCCCTTCCAGCTGATCGTTCCGAACCTACCGAGTATTGGCACCGGCGCCTATCCGGATGTGCTGACCCCAGCCTTCGTGGTGCCGAGCTCGATCCTGCTGCACGCGCTGTCGCTGCGCCAGCTCATGCGGCAACGCGCCGGCTCGGTGCAGCCCCGTTGATCTTCGGATCACTCCGCCGCGCCGCGCGCCGTCGCGATCGCGAGGTCGAAGGCGGCGAGCACGGCTTCGTGGCGCGAATGGTCGTTCATCGCCTCGATGTCGCGGTAGCCGCGCTGCAGCGCGATGAAAGTGAGGATGTCCTGCGCCGCGGCACCCGCCCGCTCGTAGTCGAGGAAGCTGGCGGCGAGGCGGATGGCGCCGACGGCGCAGCGCTCGCCGCGCAGGGTCTCGTAGCTGCCCTGCACCCAATCCTCACGCTCGGCGATGAGGCCGCGCGCCTCTTCGAGCACGCGGAGCACGGCGAGATCGAGCGGCTCCGGTGCCGCGCGCAAGGCGACCGCCGCGCGGAAACGGGCGGCGAGCCGCGCCCACCATCGGGGCTTGCTCGCGGCAGAGTCGGCACTTTCGCGTGAAACGAGCTCGACGCTGTCGAACGGCATGGCGGCATTCTGCACCGAGACGGCGCCGCCGGGTAGGGGTGAAGCTGTGGCGAGCTCCCTCACCCCGGTCCGGGCGAAGAGCTAGCCGCGCCGGCGGAAGCCTTTGCTGAGGACGGTCAGCGAGAAGATCTCGAAGAGCATCTGGGCGCCGACCATCGCGGTGTTGCTCGTCGCGTCATATTGCGGCGCCACCTCGACGACGTCGCCGCCGATCACGTCGATGCCGCGCAGCCCGTGCAGGATCTGCTGCGCTTCGCGCGGCGTCAGACCGCCCGCTTCCGGCGTGCCGGTGCCGGGGGCGAAGGCGGGGTCGAGCCCGTCGACATCGAAGGAGATGTAGGTCGGCCCGTCGCCCACCACCTCGCGCGCCTTGCGGATGACGCCCTCGGGGCCGAGCTTCACGAAATCCTCGATATGGACCACCGTCATGCCGGAGTCATAGGAGAATTCCCAGAGGAACTCGGCCGGGCCGCGGATGCCGATCTGGATCGTCCGCTCGGGATCGAGAACGCCGTCGAGCACGGCCTGGCGGAAGGGGCCGCCGTGATGGAATTTTGCCCCCTCATATTCGCCGCCCGTGTCGCAATGGGCATCGAAATGGACGAGGCCGACCGGCCGTTCGGCGCCGAGCGCCTTCAGGATGGGATATGTGACGGAGTGATCGCCGCCGACCGAAAGCGGGCGCACGCCCGCGGCCTTGATGCGCGCGTAGAAGGCGGCGATGTCCTCGATGCAGCTGTCGAGGCTGTAGCGCGAGCGCAGCGGCACGTCGCCGATATCGGCGACCGCGCACTCGGCCGAAGGTACCACTTTGAGGGCGTGGTTGTAGGGCCCGATCCGCTCGACGTCGCGCACGGCGCGGGGACCCAGCCGCGCGCCCGAGCGGTTGGTGACGCCGAGATCCATCGGAATGCCGATAAGCGCCACATCGAGGCCGCCGAATTGCGGCTCCTCCGGCGCGCCCGGCCGGTAGGGCGCATCGAGCAGGGTCGAGACGTCACTATAGGGCAGCTTGCGGCGGTCCTTGCCCTTGAAGACCAGCGAGACGACCTTCTTGAATTCGGGATCGAGGACGTCGCTGCCCTTGCCTTCGGCATATTTCGTGCGCAGCGCTTCGAGCTTCTTCTTGTCGAACATGGCCTACTCCCCGATGCCGATACCGATCGTGCCCGCCTATCGGAGTATCGCATCCGGGCGGTCGCGGGAAGCCCCTGCGCAAACAAGATGGGCGGAGTCGGGGCTTGCACCTAAAATATCGCGCGAGTTACTTTAGCCCCAAAGTATGGGATGAGCTTCATCGGGGGAAGATCATGGCGAATGGACCGCACCCTGCTGCTGGGCGCCCTTCGGTCTGGTGGCTCCTGCTGCTCCTTCCGTTCATCGCGACGCTGTGGGTGCCCTTCTACAACTCCATCGAGCCGAGCTGGGCGGGCATCCCGTTCTTCTACTGGTACCAGTTCCTCTGGATCCTCCTCGGCGCGATCATCACCGCGGTCGTCTACTTCGCCACCGAAGGCTGAGGCGCCCCATCGTCGCCATCCGCTGATATCATAGAGAGCCGCCAACCGGAGCAAGGGCGCACGCCATGCCGCTGAACGTCACCGCGCTCGTCATCTTCATCGCCCTCTTCGTCTTCATCACTGTGCTGGGATTCCTCGCCGCGCATTGGCGGCGCGGCGATCTCGACATCCTCCACGAATGGGGCCTCGCCGGCGGACGCTTCGGCACGGTCGTCACCTGGTTCCTCTTGGGCGGCGATCTCTACACCGCCTACACCTTCATCGCCGTCCCGGCCCTCGTCTTCGGCGCCGGCGCCATCGGCTTCTTCGCCCTCCCCTATACGATCGTCGTCTACCCGATCGTCTTCGTCGTCTTCCCGCGCCTGTGGTCGGTGGCAAAGCGCCACCGCTACATCACCGCCGCCGATTTCGTGCAGGGCCGCTTCGGCAATCGCTGGCTGGCGCTCGCCATCGCCGTCACCGGCATCGTCGCCACCATGCCCTACATCGCCCTGCAGCTCGTCGGCATCCAGGTGGTGATCGCGGCGATGGGCATCGAATTCCAGGGCAACTGGCTGCTTTCCGACCTGCCGCTCATCATCGCCTTCGTCATCCTTGCCGCCTACACCTATTCGAGCGGCCTGCGCGCGCCGGCGATGATCGCCATCGTCAAGGACATCCTCATTTGGGTGACCGTCATCGCCGCCGTCGTCGTCATTCCGATCGAGCTCGGCGGCTATGGCAAGATCTTCGCGAGCGTGCCGCAGGCGAAGCTGATCCTCGCCGCGCCGCCGGCCAACGGCACCGGCGCCTACAGCGCCTATGCGACGCTGGCCTTGGGCTCGGCCCTCGCCCTCTTCCTCTACCCGCATTCGGTGACGGGCGTCTTGAGCTCGGACAGCCGCCACGTCATCCGCCGCAACTCGGCGCTGCTGCCGGCCTATTCCTTCCTCCTCGGCCTCATCGCGCTGCTCGGCTACATGGCGATCGCGGCCGGCGTCGAGAAGGCGCCGGAATTCGCCGCGATGTTCAAGCAGTACAGCAACAGCTTCGCGGTGCCGGCGCTCATCCTCTGGGCCTTCCCCTCCTGGTTCGCCGGCATCGCCTTCGCCGCTATCGCCATCGGCGCGCTCGTCCCCGCCGCCATCATGTCGATCGCCGCCGCCAACCTTTACACGCGCAACGTCTACCGCGCCTTCATCGCGCCGGTCTGCAGCGACCGCCAGGAGGCGCAGATGGCGAAGCTGGTCTCCCTCGTCGTCAAGCTCGGCGCCCTCTTCTTCATCATCTTCCTGCCGCTGAAATTCGCCATCCAGCTCCAGCTCCTCGGCGGCATCTGGATCAGCCAGACCATCCCGGCCGTCATCATCGGCCTCTATACGCGGCGCCTCCATCACTGGGCGCTCTTCATCGGCTGGGCCGCCGGCATCCTCACCGGCACGGGAATGGCCTATGCCAGCAATTTCCAATCCGCCGTCTACCCCCTCCATCTCGCCGGCTACGTCATCCCTTCCTACGCCGCCCTCTATGCGCTCGCCCTCAACATCGTCGTCTCCGTCGTCCTGACGCCGATCTTCAACGTCTTGGGGATCGCCCATGGGCGCGACGAGACCAGCGATGGCGACTACACGAGCGATGAGGATCGGGCGATGGCGGTGCCGGGCATGGCCGCAGCCTCCGGCGCGGCGGGGCGGCGCTAGCCCCGCTCGCCCGTTCCTTTCGCCGCCCCGACCCTGCCCTTCCCGCGAGGCGGGAGGGTCGGCAGGAAGGGCCGGGAAATGAGGTTGCGCCTCGAGCGCAACGGATCACGCCTTTCCTTGCCGAACGCCTCGAACCGAGCGACCGACGGATCGCGGCGATCGCGCCTTCGGTCCTGATCGCGCTTCAGCGAGCCTCGAATGACGCTGCTTCTCGGCCTCATTGCCGCCCTCTGCTGGGGCACGACCGACCTCCTCGCCCGCTTCTCCGGGCGCGGGCTCGGCGCCTACCGCGCCATGTTCTTTGCGCAGCTTCCGGCGCTCGCCGTCATGAGCGTGCTGCTGGCCGCCGAGCGCGACGCCGTCGCCGCCGTGCTGGCGGGCGCTCCGATCGCCGCCTGGGTCGCGGGGCTGCTGGCGGCGCCGCTCGTCCTCGCCGCCACCTTGTCGCTCTTCCGCGCCCTCACCATTGGCACCATCGGCATCGTCTCGCCGGTGACGGCGAGCTACGGCGCGGTGACGGCGCTCCTCTCGGCGGCCGCCGGCGAGAAGCTGGCGCCGCTCACCGCCGCCGGCATCGCCGTGACCGTCGTCGGCGTCGCGCTCGCCTCGGCGCCGGCGCGCGCCCACCCCCGCGGCGGGAGCGGACGCGCCGATCCGCTGCGCGGCGTCGGCTGGGCGCTGCTCTCGGCCGCGACATACGGCTTCGGCCTGTGGCTGCAAGGCGCCTTGGCCGTGCCGGCCCTCGGCTCGCTCGTCCCGGTCTGGCTCTACTACGTGACCGGCGTCATCGGCATGGCGCTGCTGGCGCGGCCGCTGCGGCAGAGCCTCGCGCCGCCGCCGCTCCGCTTCTGGGGCGTCGTCCTCGGCTCCGGCCTTCTCGGCGTATCGGCCTATCTCGCCTTCGCGGCCGGCCTCGCGACGGGGCATGTCGCCGTCGTCACGGTGCTGAGCTCGCTGTCGAGCGGCGTCACGGCGCTCCTCGGCCGCCTCGTCCTCGGCGAGCGCCTGTCGCGCCATCAATGGCTCGGCGTCGCCGCCATCCTTCTCGGCATCGGCCTCATCAACGGCGCGCGCTGAATCTTCGAGCGGGCGCGCGCGAGCTGCGAGCATTGGCGGCGTCGCGCGCTTCGTGCACTCTTCGGCGGCCGACACCCCAACCCGAGGTCACCCGATGTCCCCCCAGCTCGACGAATTCCCCAGCGATGACGCCCTGCCCGCCCGCGCCGCCGTCGTCATCATCGGCGGCGGCATCATCGGGGTCAGCGCCGCCCTCTTCCTGGCGCAGCGCGGCGTTGCCACCGTGCTCTGCGAGAAGGGCCGCATCGGCGGCGAGCAATCGAGCCGGAACTGGGGCTGGTGCCGCAAGATGCTGCGCGACCCGCGCGAGATCCCGCTCATCATCGAGAGCCTCCGCCTGTGGGAGCAGATGAACCAGATGGCCGAGGCGGAAACGGGATTCCGCCAGTCCGGCATCGCCTATCTCGCCGACACGCAGGCGGAGCTGGAGAAGCACGAGGCCTGGCTGCAGGAGGCGCGGCTCTACCAGCTCGACAGCCGCATCATCACCGGCGCGGAGGTGGCAAAGCTCCTGCCCGGCGCGACGCGGAGCTGGGCGGGCGCGCTCTACACGGCGAGCGACGGGCGGGCCGAGCCCGGGAAGGCCGCACCGGCGATCGCGGCGGCGGCGCGGCGGCACGGCGCCACCATCCTCACCGCCTGCGCCGTGCGCGGCATCGAGACGGCGGGCGGCCGCGTCACCGCGGCGGTGACGGAGAAGGGCCGCATCGCCTGCGACTCCGTCGTGCTGGCGGGCGGCGCCTGGTCGCGCCTCTTCTGCGGCAATCTCGGCCTCGACCTGCCGCAGCTCAAGGTGCTGGGCTCGGTCATGCGCACGGAGAAGGTCGAGGGCGGGCCCGAATGCTCGGCGAGCGGCGCCGGTTTCGGCTTCCGCAAGCGCCTCGATGGCGGCTACACCGTCGCGCGGCTCAACACCAACATCTACGATGTGGTGCCGGACAGCTTCCGCCTGCTCGCCGATTTCCTGCCCGCCTCGCGCCTCAAATGGCAGAGCCTGCGCCTGCGGATCGGGCGGCGCTTCATCGAGGAATGGCAAGTCCCGCGACGCTGGCCGCTCGACCGCGCCTCGCCCTTCGAAGAGGTCCGCATCCTCGACCCCGAGCCGTCGCGGGCGGCGCTTGATACGGCGCGCGCCAACATCGCCGAGGTCTTTCCCGCCTTCCGCAATGTCGGCATCGCCGAGCGCTGGGGCGGCCTCATCGATGTGACGCCTGACATCGTCCCGGTGATCTCGCCGGTCGAGACCGTACCCGGCTTCTTCATCGCCACCGGCTTCTCCGGCCACGGCTTCGGCATCGGGCCCGGCGCGGGCAGGCTGGTCGCCGATCTCGTCACCGGCGCGCCGCCCGTCGTCGATCCCAAGCCCTTCCGCTTCAGCCGCTTCGGCGACGGCTCGCGACCGCTGCCCTCGCCGCTTGCGGCGTGAGGGGCAGTACCGCCGCGGCATTGTCGCCGCGACGGCGACACCTTACTCTCGCTCGCGCGGGGACGGGAGGCGGAGATGGCCGAGGAGTTGCTGGTCGAGCATGCGGCGGCAGTCACGACCCTGACGCTGAACCGCCCGCCGCTCAACCTGCTGACCTTCGAGCTGCTGCGCCACCTTGCCGAGGCGCTGGACGCGGTCGAGGGGCGGGACGAGACGCGCGCCGTCGTCATCCGCGGCGCCGGGACGCGCGCCTTCTGCGCCGGGGCCGACCTCAACGCCTTGCCCGAGCGCGGCGGCGATGCGGCGGCGTCCTGGCGCGCTCTCGGCCAGCATCTCGTCGAGCGCATCGAGCGCTTCCCGAAACCCGTCATCTCGGCCGTCCAGGGCTGGTGCATCGGCGGCGGCACGGCGCTCGCCTGGCCCGCCGACATCCGCATCGCCGCCGCCTCGGCGAAGTTCCGCGCCGGCGACGTCTATCTCGGCATGAGCCCGAGCTGGGGGCTCGGCTCGGTGCGGCTCGTCCATTATCTCGGTCGCAACCGCACGCTCGACGTCATCCTGCTCGGCGAGGACGTGACCGCGGCAGAGGCTTATGATTACGGCCTCGTCACCCGCATCGTGCCGGACGAGGCGTTTGACGCCGAGGTCGGGCGCATCGCCGAGAAGCTGAGCACGGCGGCGCCGCTGCCGGTCAAGGCCATCAAGGAGATGGTGCACGCGCAATACCGCGATTCGCCCGACCGGGCGGCGCTCATCGAGGAGCGCTGGGTGAAGCGCATCGCGGCCTCCGAGGACATTGCCGAAGGGATCGCCGCGGCGCGCGAGAAGCGCAAGCCGGACTTCAAGGGCCGCTGAGAGGAGGAGACGCGCCGTGGATTTCGCCCTGTCGAAAGCCCAGCAGGAATTGCAGGAGCGGGCGCGCGAGGCGGTCGAGCGCAGCATCGTGCCGATCGTGCGGGAGGCGCCGGCCGACGCCCCGCTCGGCGCCGCCGAGATGAAGCGGATCTATCAGGCGCTGGCGCCCCTCGGCTATCTCGGCAGCACCGTCGCGCCCGAGCTCGGCGGCGCCGGAATGAGCTTCCTCGATTACGGGCTCCTCCTCGAAGCGCTGGGGCCGAGTCCGGTCGTCCTCGCCGAGGTGGTGCCGCCGCGCCTCATCGCCGCCGCCGGCAATGACGAGCAGCGCCGGCGCTGGCTGCCCGGCCTGCTCTCCGGCGAGCTCATCGGCACGGCGGCCATCACCGAGCCGCAGGCCGGATCCGACACGCGCGCCTTCACCTGCGAAGGCGTCCCCGTCGGCGAGGAATACCGCGTCAGCGGCCGCAAGAAATGGATCAAGCTCGGCGGCATCGCCGATCTCGTCGCCCTCATGGTCGTCGAGCCCGGGCGTGAGGCGAAGGCGCGCCACACGCGCCTCGTCGCCGAGCGCGCCCAATCGCCCTGGTCGGCGCGGGAGCTGCGCTCGGTCGGCCTGCGCAACCTCTCCTATGCCGAGCTCACTTTCGACGGCGCCCTCGTCCCGAAGGCCAATATGCTGGGGCAGCCCGGCCAGGCCCTCACCGCCTTCGGCCGCGGCATCGAAGCCTCGCGCCCCTTCATCGGCCTGACGGCGATCGGCATCGCCAGCCACGCGCTCGATCTGGCGCGGCGATGGACGCGCGACCGCATCGCCTTCGGCCGCCCGCTCGCCAAGTTCCAGGCGATCCAGCTCGCCCTCGCCGACGCCGCGACCGAGCTCGCGGCGGCGCGCCTCCTCTGCCTCCATGCGCTCTGGATCCTGGATCAGGGCCGGCCCTGCCCGCGCGAAGCGTCGATGGCCAAGGTCCAGGCGACCGAAGCCTCGGTGCGCGCCGCCAACGCGGCGATGGAGGTGATGGGCGCGATGGGGCTTGCCGAGGAGGGCGGGGTCGAGCGCTGCTGGCGCGACTGCCGCATGCTGACGGTGATCGATGGGACCTCGGGCATCAACCGCCTCATCGTCGGCCGCGAGCTCCTCGGCCATTCGGCCTTCCTCTGAGCATGGCCGTGACACCGCCGATGCCGGCGAGCCCGCGCCTCTCGATCGCCGGCATTCTCGAGCCGCGCCGCGTCGCCGTCTTCGGCGCCTCCGACGACCGCGGCAAATGGGCGGGGCGCATCATGTATTACCTCGCCCTCCACGGCTATGCGGGCGAGGTCGTGCCGATCAATCCGCGCCGCGAGATCGTGCAGGGAAAGCGCTGCTACGCCCGCATCGGCGACGCGCCCAACATCGACGTCGCGGTCATCGCCATCCCGGCCGGGAAAGTGCCGGAGACGATCCGCGACTGCGCCGAAGCCGGCGTCGGCTGCTGCCTCGTCATCTCGAGCGGCTTCGCCGAAATCGGCGCGGCCGGCGCCGCGCTGCAGCAGGAGATCGTGGAGATCGCCCGCGCCGCGGGAATGCGCCTCATCGGGCCCAACTGCCTCGGCCTCATCAATCTGCGGAACGGCATGGCGCTGACCTCGGCGCGCGTCCTCGAAGTCGAGAAGCTCATTCAAGGCGCGATCGGGCTCGTCACCCAGAGCGGCGCCCTCATGCTGTCGATCTTCAACCGCGCCTACGACGCCGGCATCGGCTTCAGCCAGCTCGTCTCGGTCGGCAATCAGGCGGATCTCGATCTCTGCGACTTCTTCGAGCACATGATCGCGGATCCGGCGACCGAGGTTGTCTGCCTCCATATCGAGGGCCTGAAGGACGGGAGGCGCTTCCTCGCGCTGGCCCGCCGCGCGCGGCAGGCGGGAAAGCCGGTCGTCGCGCTCAAGACCGGGCGCAGCGCTCTTGGGCAGGAGGCGGCGCGCTCGCACACCGCGAGCCTCGCCGGCGCCTTCAGCGCCTTCGCCGCGGCCTGCCGCGACACCGGCATCGTCCTCGTCGATGATCCGGATGTCATGGTGCTGACCGCGGCCATGCTGCAGCGCTTCGGCCCCTGCCCCGCCGGCGGCATCGGCATCGTCTCCTCCTCGGGCGGGATCGCCGGCATCATCGTCGACCGCCTCGCAGATATCGGCGCGCCGCTCGCCCGCTTCGCTCCAGAGACAGAGGACCGGCTCCGGGCGATCCTGCTGCCGAGCCATGTCGTGAACCCGATCGATCTCGGCGCGCGGCGGCCGGAGACGGGCGAGACGGACGCCGTTGCCGGAGAGGCGGTCCGCGCCGTCGCCGCCGATCCCGGGGTCGGCCTCGTGATGGTGCCGCTCACCACCGCGCCCAATTACGAGGCGACCGCCACGGCCCTCGCTTCCGCGCTCGCGCAATGCGGCAAGCCCGGCCTCATCGTCCTGACGCCGGGCTCGGTCGCGGCCCCCATCCGCACGCTCATCAAGGAGGCGGCCTGCCCGCTCTACGACCGCATCGACGATGCGATGCGCATGCTGCGCGCCTATCGCGCCTACGCGCCGCCGGCGCCGCATCGACCATCGGCGCCGCCGCAAATCCCTGTCCGTCCGATGCCGATCACGCAGCGAGGCTATCTGACCGAGCCCGAGGCGAAAGCGCTGCTCGCCGATTACGGCATTCCGGTCACCCGCGAGGCCGTGGTGCGGACGGCCGCCGAGGCGAAGGCGGCGGCCGCCGCGATCGGCTATCCCGTCGTCCTCAAAGGCGTGAGCCGACGCGTCGTGCACAAGAGCGACGCCGGTTTGGTCCGGCTCGGGATCGCCGGTCCCGACGCGCTCGAGCGCGCCTGGGCTGAACTCGGCGACCGGCTCCGGGCGGCCGATCCCGAAGCGGGGGCGCTCCTCCTCGCCGAGATGGCCGCGGGCGAAGCCGAGCTCATTCTTGGCGCCAAGCGCGACCCGCAATTCGGCCCGGTGGTGCTGGCCGGCGCCGGCGGCGTCTTCGTCGAGCTCATGCAGGATGTCGAGACAGCGCTGGCGCCCATCGACGAGGCCGGCGCGGAGGCGCTGCTGCAGCGCCTGCGCATCTGGCCGCTTTTCGCGGGATTCCGCGGCCGCCCGCCGCTCGATGCGGCGGCCGCCGCGCAGGCCTTGGTGCGGCTCGGCGCGCTTGCCGCCGATCTCGGCGAGCGCCTCGGCGAGATCGACATCAACCCGCTGATCGTGAGGCCGGCGGGGCGCGGCGTCGTCGCCGCCGATGCCCGCGCCATGCTGTTCTGACCGGCGAGGTCAGCGCGGATAGTCGCGCAGAACCGCGAGCCCGCGCTCGAGATCGGCGATCAGGTCAGCGGGCTCTTCCAGCCCGATATGGAAACGGCAGGCGGGCCCGCCGAAATCGCCCGAGCCGGCGGTGCGCGTGATGAAGCCGGTCGTCGGCAGGGCGAGGCTCTCATAGCCGCCCCAGGAAGCGCCGATGCCGAAGAGCGTCAGGCTGTCGACCATGGCTTGCGTCGCCTCGACGCTGAAGCGCGGGTCGAAGACGACGCCGAAGAGGCTGCAAGCGCCGGTGAAGTCGCGCTTCCAGATCTCGTGGCCGGGCGCGCCGGGCAGCGCCGGATGCAGCACTTGCCGCACTTCGGGGCGCTGGCGGAACCACGACGCCACCTCGAGGCCGGAGCGCATCTGCCTGTCGAGGCGCACGCCCATGGTGCGCGCCCCGCGCAGCGCCAGCCAGCAATCATCGGGGCTCGCATATTGGCCGAGCGCCAGCGCCGTGCCGCGCAGCCGTTCCCAATCGGCATCGCTGTTGGTGGTGACCGATCCGAGAAGGACGTCGGAATGGCCGACGACGTATTTCGTCAGCGCCTGGATCGAGACATCGACGCCGTGCCGGAAGGGCTGGAAGAAGTGGATGCCCCAGGTATTGTCCATGAGCAGCTTCGCCCCATGCGCATGGGCGACGCGCGCCAGCATCGGCACGTCCTGCATCTCGAAGGTGTGGCTGCCGGGGCTCTCAGCATAGACGACCTTGGTGTTGGGTCGGATCAGGGCGGCGAGGCCGCCCTCGTCGATATCGGGACGGTAATAGGTCGTGCTGATGCCGAGGCGCTTCAGCATGAGGTCGCAGAAGCTGCGGGCCGGGCCGTAGACGCTGTCCGGCATCAGGCAATGATCGCCGGCATCGAGGAAGGCGAGGAGCGGCGTCGTCACGGCGGCAAGGCCCGAGGAGACGATCTGGCAGCGCGTGCCGCCCTCGATCTCGGCGATGACGTCCTCGAGCGCGTGATGCGTCGGGCTGCCCATGACGCCATAGATGAGCTCCTGCTCCATCCGCTTCTTGCCGAAGGCGATGCGGTCGGCGACGGAAGGGTAGAGCACGGTCGAGCCGCGAAGCAGCGGCGGATTGACGAAGCCGTGGATATGCGTCCCGGCGCGTCCGCCATGCGACAGCCGCGTCGCGAAACCATGCTCTTTGCGTGTTGATGCGTCCTTGCTCGCCACTCCGCCGCTCCTTTCCCGCTGGCCGCGCAACCCTGTCGCCATTGGCCGGCTACCGTGCCCCGAGCCCCTCCCCCGATCAACCGAAAACGGCGCGCGCAGCGCCGCATGCCCGTTATGCGGCGCGGCGTCCTCTGAACCGCCTGCGGTAATTCCTCAGTGCGCGTGACGGAATCGACCGAGTTTTCGAGAAGCGGCGAGCGTGGCTCAGGAGGAAACTTTCACCACCACGGGCACAAAGGACACCAAGGAGGATTGAAGCGCTTTCGCGCGAAAAGAAGCTTGGTGAACTTGGTGTCCTCGGTGGTCATTCCGTATCTGTTCTTCTTTCTTGCGGGGGAGATGACGTCTTCAGATATTTGGGAACGCCGCTTACCCCGAACCAAGAGCCAAAGCCCGAAGGCGAAGGATTTAGCCGTGAGCGATCAGCGCTCGCGCAGGGAATCGTGCGCGTAGCGGCGGAGCGGCGACAACAGGTAATCGAGGACGCGCCGCTTGCCGGTCTTGATCTCCGCGGTGATCGCCATGCCGGGGACGAGATCGAGGGGCCGGCCATCCACCATGAGGCTCGTCTCGTCGAGGGCGAGGCGCGCCGTGTAGACGAGCTGGCGCGAGCCTTGGACATTGGCGGGATCGTCGCTGACCGCCTGCGAACCCTGGAGGCGCTGCTCGGGCGAGCGGAGATCGACGGCGTCATGGGCGATCGCGCGTACCCGCCCATGGATCAGCCCGTACCGCGTAAAGGGGAAGGTGTCGATCTTGATCTCGGCCTCCTGGCCCACCGCGACGAAGCCGACATCCTGGTTGGCGATGACGACTTCCGCCTCGATGCCGCCCTCGGCCGGAACGATGCGGAGGAGCTGCTGCGCCGGCGTCACGACGCCGCCCAGCGTATGCACAACCAGGTCCTGCACCATGCCGTCGACCGGTGCCGTCAGGGTCTGCATCGCCGTCTTCTTGCGCGCCTTGGCGAGCTCGTCGGCGGCTTCCGCCGCCTCGCGGTCGGCCTTGGCGAGGTCGCCGAGGACGGTGCGCTCGAACTCGGCCTCGGTGCGGGCCCGCTCGGCCGTCAGCTCGGCCAAGGCCGCCTCGGCGGCCTCGCGCTTGCGCTGCTCGGCGACGCGCTCATGCTCGAGCTCCACGACCTGCTGCTGGGCTTCGAGATATTGCAGCTTCGAGCCGAACTCGGTGCGCAATCCCTGCTCGCGGATCGAGGCGCGGCCGCGGACGAGCGGCAGCGCCGCGTCGATCTTGGCGATCTCGGCCTCGATGCCGGCCTCGTCGGCCCGCTTCTGCGCCGTCTCGCGGTCGAGCTTTGCGAGCTTCGCCACCTGCTCGCCGCGCTCGGCGGCAAGGCGCGCGCGGGCGGCCGCCAGGAGATCGGGAGCCGCGGACACGCTTCCGAAAGGATCGGCGTCGCCGGCCGTCAGCAGCGCGTTGAGCCGCGCCTGATCGAGGCGCGCCTGGACCAGCATGTCCGCATAGCGCGTCTCGTCGGCCGATGAGATGGTGGGGTCGAGCTCGATCAGCACCTGCCCCGCCCTCACCCTGTCGCCATCGGCGACATGGATGGCGCGCACGATGCCGGCGTCATAGGGCTGCACCACTTTGGTGCGCGCCCGCGCGATCACCTTTCCGGGCGCGGAGGCGACGATATCGACGCGGCCGAAATAGGACCAGGTGAAGGCGCTCGCCAGGAAGAGGGCGATGAGCGCCGCCGTAATCCGCAGAGTCGGCGAGGCGGGCGTCTCGACGATCTCGAGGGCGGCCGGCAGAAAAGCGCGCTCCGCGGCGCCGCGGCCGAGGTCGCGGGGCTTGGCGAAAAAAGGAAGAATGCGGGCGCTCATCGGCCTCAGACGCTCGCGATGATATGCGGCGTGCCGGATTGCAAGCGCCAGAGCTGCGCATAGCGCCCGCCGGCCCGCAGCAGCGATTCATGCGTGCCGTCCTCGACGATCCGGCCCTGCTCGATCGAGATGATCCGGTCGGCGCTGCGCAAGGTCGAGAGGCGGTGCGCGATGAGGATGACCGTGCGGTCCTGGCTGATGCGGCGCATATTGGCCTGGATCGCCGCCTCGCTTTCATAGTCGAGGGCGGAGGTCGCCTCGTCGAAGATGAGGATGCGCGGATTCATGACGAGGGCGCGGGCGACGGCGATGCGCTGCCGCTGGCCGCCCGAGAGCGAGGCGCCGCGCTCGCCGATGATGGTGTCGTAGCCTTCGGGCAGCCCCAGGATGAAGTCGTGCGCGCCGGCGAGCTGCGCCGCGTAGATGACGCGCTGCATGCTCATGCCGGGATCGGCGAGGGCGATGTTCTCGCGGACCGAGCGGTTGAAGAGCACGTTCTCCTGCAGCACGACGCCGATCTGCCGCCGCAGCCAGGACGGGTCCGCCATGGCGAGATCGATGCCGTCGATGAAGATGCGCCCGCTCTCCGGGACGTAGAGGCGCTGCACGAGCTTCGCCAGCGTGCTCTTGCCGGAGCCGGACGAGCCGACGATGCCCAGCACCTGGCCCGCCGGGATCGTCAGCGACACATCGCGCAAGGCCGGCTGCGCGTCGATGCGGTAGCGGAAGGAGACGGACTCGAAGCGGATGTGGCCGCTGATCGGCGGCAGGCTCGCCTGCCCCTGCTGCCCCGGCTCGGGCGTCGTGTTCAGAATGTCGCCGAGACGGTCGACGGAGAGCCGCACCTGCTGAAAATCCTGCCAAAGCTGCGCGAGGCGCAGCACCGGCGCCGCGAGCTGCGCCGAGATCATGTTGAAGGCGACGAGCTCGCCCACGGTGAGCTGGTTGTCGATGACGAGCTTCGCGCCGAAGAACAGGATCAGCACGGTCACGGCCTTGTTGATGAAGGTCGCCGTCTGCGTCGCGAAGGCGCCGAGCCCGACGACGCGGAAGGCGGCCGTCACATAGCCGGCGATCTGCTCTTCCCAGCGCCGCTGCAGCACCGGCTCCAGCGCCATCGACTTGACGGTCTCGACTCCCGACACCGCCTCGACGAGGAAGGCCTGGTTCTCGGCGTTGCGCTTGAACTTCTCGTCGAGGCGGGCGCGGAAGACCGGCGTCACGCCGAGGCTCAGCACGACATAGAGCGGCAGGGCGCCGGCGACGATCATCGTCAGCATCGGGCTGTAGACGAAGAGCATCGCGAGGAAGATCGCCGCGAAGAAGAGATCGATGACGAGGGTCAGCGCCGAGGAGGTGAGGAACTGCCGGATCGTCTCGAGCTCGCGCACCCGCGCCACGGTGTCGCCGACGCGGCGGGATTGGAAATAGGCGAGCGGCAGGCCGAGGAGGTGGCGGAAGAGTCGCGCCCCGAGCTCGACATCGATGCGGTTCGAGGTGTGCGAGAAAAGATATATGCGCAGACCCCCGAGGACGACCTCGAAGAGCGAGAGGAGGCCGAGGCCGAGGGCCAGCACTTCGAGGGTCGAGATGCCGCGGTGAACGAGCACCTTGTCGATGACGACCTGGAAGAAGAGCGGCGTCAGCAGGGCGAAGATTTGCAGGAAGAAGGAGGCGACCAGCACCTCGCCGAGGGCGGCGCGGTACTTTCTGACCGCGCCGACGAACCAGCCGATGCCGAAGCGCCGCGCCGGATCGCTCAGCGGCGCGCGCCGCGTCAGCAGGATGAGGCGCCCGGTCCAGCGCTCGAGGAAGGCTGCGCGCGTGAGGAGCGCCGGCCGCGCCGCGCCCGGCTGCTGAACGAGGAGCTTGTCCTCGCCGACGCGGCCCAGCACCAGCCAACCGCCGTCATCGAGCGCCGCCAGCGCCGGAACCGGCGTCTTCAGCAGCCGCTCGAAGCTCGATTTGACAGCCCGCGCCTTGACCGGGAAGCGCTTTGCCGCGCGCAGCAGGTCGCCCTCTTCGAGGATCTGCTTGCCGCTCTGATGCAGGATCTCGGCCGAATCGGCCGGTATGCCGAGGAGCTGCAGCGCGAAGGCGAGCGCCCCCGAACCTGGCTCGACCCGCGGCTCCGTCGGGCCGTTCGCGGCGCCTTCCACGGCCCTGCCTCTCCCTGCCTCTCGAGGCTTCGCCGCGGCGAGGCTAGCTGCGGGCGCGGCGCCGACGCGCTGCGGCCAACACTCCCGCGACGGCAGTGAAGACGAGCAGCGCGGCGGACGGCTCCGGAACGGCTGCCACGTTCACTGTCACATCGTCGAGCAGCCAATCCGACTGATCATTCGTGTCGATGAAGCTCAGCAAGGTACTGCCCGATAGTGCCGTATCGAAAACGGTGACAGCAACCGGCGAGGGATCGCTCAGAGCGTTCGTCTCGCTGAAGACGATATCCGACCCGAACATGACTGTGAAGGCGTTCGACTGAGCCGTGTCCTGGTTTTGCAGCAGGAAGCTGATCGCATAGAGCGTCCCCGGCGTC
Organism: Alphaproteobacteria bacterium; assembly: GCA_021325525.1. Classification (GTDB taxonomy): domain Bacteria; phylum Pseudomonadota; class Alphaproteobacteria; order ATCC43930; family CGMCC-115725; genus URHD0088. Next base: position 1,574 of record JAJPHB010000036.1, on the reverse strand, counting down.
GTCGTGAGCGTCTGCGACAAGCTTCCGGGCGAGGCGCTGACATCGCCCAGCGAGGCCGAGAAATTGCCGGCGATGGCGACCGGAGTGATCAGGATATTGGCGCTCGGCGAGACGGTCCAGCCGGTGAAGTCGCCGGTCTCGAAATCGCCGTTGGCGACGATGGGAGCCGACTGCGCCATGCCGGCCCAACCGGCGATCGCCCCGAAGACCAGGGCCAGCAATGTGCTCCGCATCGTCCGTCTCCTATCGCTCGCGCCGAGCCTCTCCGATCGCGCCGTTCTCGATTCGGGGAGTCTCGACAGGCTTCGAAGCAAATCCCGCGCCAACCCGCCGGAGCCAAATTTTTCAATGCCTTGCCGAGGCTGTCGGTATGGCAGGCCTGGTACGGTGTCAAAAATTCCGACACCCTCGCAGCCCATGACGGCGTCCTCATCCATTCTGGCGCCCCCTTAAGCCGGCGAGTGGAAGATCGGGGCCATCTGCGGCGGATGATAGGTAATGTCGGTCCCTGTCCCGCCATCCGAGGCGTGCTGGAAGCCCGCCGCCGCGAATTGGCCGAAGAGAGTGATCGCCGCGCTGTGCGTCCCGTCGCTGACGGTAAGGACGCCGCTCGTCGCATTCTGAACGAAGGAGACGGATGCGGTCGCGGCATTCACATCGGTCAGGTCGATGACATCGCCCGGCGCGAGGAAACCCTTGATGGTGTCGTGGTTGAGGAGGGCGGCCGTGTCCTTGAAGGTGTCGCCTCCCGCCGCGGCCCCGACCATGGTCAGCTTGCCCGCCGCCCCGCCGGTCAGCGTCTGGTTCGAGCCGCCGGCCTGGATCGTGTCGAATCCGCTGCTGGCGTCGCGCACCACGAGACCGTCGATCGCGTTGGCGGTGAAGTTGTAGGCGACCGTCGCCGGATTCAGCACGACCGTCGCGATGTTCGTGATGTTTCCGCCCATCGCCATCGTCCCACCGCCGGTCGCGACGAGCGTGCTCTTGCCCGAGCTGCCGCCGTCGATGGTGGCGCCGATCGTGGCGCTGTTGACGAAGATCTGGTCGATGCCGGTGCCGCCATGCACCGTCTCATGCGCATCGCCGACGGTCACCACGTCGTTGCCGGAGGCGAGGTTGATCACCGCGGCATTGTGCGCGCCGGTGATGTTGATGGTCGGCGCCTTGGGATTGCCGGGCGTCAGCGTGGCCGGAGCGACATTGACGGTGGCATCGAGCCCATCGCGCAGGAAGATCGTCTGGACCTGGCTCGGGAAGGTTTGCGAGCCGTTGGTGAACGCGACCTGCCCTTCCTGGGCGGTGATCGTCGCGATGTTGGTGAGCGTCGTCGGCGCCCGCATGTCGAAGCTGCCCGCACCGATGAGCGCCAGCGTGTTGCTGCCGCCGCCGCCATCGATGACATCGCCCGCCGTCAGCGTGCCCGTCGTGGCGTCGACCGTGTCGTCGCCCGCCCCGCCATGCACCGAGTCGGCGTTCTTGGTGAGGGTGAAGGTCTGCCCCGTCGGAGCCGAGACGTTGGCCGTGCTCGTCGCCGTCGCCGTCGCCGTCCCCGGCGCGTCGTCGGCGAGGGTCAC
>JAJPHB010000094.1 GCA_021325525.1 Alphaproteobacteria bacterium | reverse complement strand
GCCTTGCGCCGCTCCTCGTTATCGAGCCGGATGGCAGCCATGGCGCGCTAAGTAAGTCATTACTCACCCATGGTCACGCCAAAGTCGAGCAAGGCAGGGTTGCGCGCGGCGCAGGGCGCCGCGCCAATCTCAGACGAGGTCGGTGTCCGAGCCGCCGAAATCCTGATCCGAGCCGAAATCCTGGTCGGAGGCGTAGTCCTGATCGGCGCCGTAATCCTGGTTGTCGGCGTAGTCGGCGTTGGGGTCGCCCGACGCGGTGTCGATGCCGCCGGCATTCGGATCGGAGGCGTTGCCGGCGTAATCGGCCGGCTCCCAGCCCGCCTGCGTCGCGCCGCCTGCCGGATCATTGCCGTAATAATTGTTGATCACCGTCTCGCTGAGGCCGGGCTGCATCGTCGCATTCGACAGGATGGCGCCGGCATGGTGGCCGAACAGCGACTGAATGCCGTCGAAAAGGAGCGCGCCGCCGGCGATGCCGGCCGCCGTCGCCGCCGCTTGCCGCAGGAAGCCCGAGCCGCCCGAGGCCATCATCGGCATCGCCTGCGCCATCATCGGCTGCGCCGCCATCGGCTGCGGTGCGGCCTGATAGGAGGGCGGCGCAGCCGGGCTCGGCCGCGTGCTCCAGGGCCCGGGACTCGCCGCCATGCCGCCTCCGGCCGGAGCGCTGCGCCCGAACAACCCGCCGAGGAAGCTGGTCGGCTGCGCCGGCTTGGCGGCCGCGAGCTGTTTCTCCAGCTCGGCGATGCGGTTCTGCGCGTTCGCCAGCGCCATGTCCTGGATGAGCACGGTCTGGACCAGAAGGTAAGGCGCATCGGGCTGCTCGGCCATCCCCTGGCGGATGAGCTGCTCGGCCTCGGCATCCTTGGGCTGGCCGGCCGTCTGCTTGAGCCGCGCGAGGAGTTGAGTGATGAGATCGCGTTCCTGTGGCGTCATGCTGCTCTCCCATGGCGGCGGCCCGAGCTGCAACCCGGCCGTCCGACCGTTGCCTCACATCTGGGGAGACGGAGGCGACATGTCAAAGCCGCGGCGCCTCCCTGTCATACCGCTGCAACCGATGACGGCTAACCTCGCGCATGAACCGGGCGGCGCATTCCCGCTTGCGGCTCCGCGCCTCTGCCGCCGGGGTGGCTTTTGGCCTCTTCATCTCGGCGCGGCGGAGCCGTATATAGGAGGCAAGAGGGGGCAGGTCGGGACCACCGCGGCCTCGACCAACGACGAAGCGACGCGCTCTTCGCAGCAAAGGGGCAGGCCCTGAGCCGGCTCCAGCGGATGGGTCGAGGCCAGGGGGCGATGACATGATCTTGCAGCCGCGCCTTTCACGCACACCGCTCGCAGGACACCAGCAGCGAAGCATCCGCTCCGGCGATCTCGAAGTGCGCCTCGCCGCAACGGCGGCCGAGATCGATGCGGCGCAGGCATTGCGCTACCGCGTCTTCTACGAGGAGATGGGCGCGCGGGCGACGCCCGAGGTCGCCGCGAGCCGGCGCGACCGCGACCGCTTCGATGCGTATTGCGATCACCTCCTCGTCATCGACCACGCGCGCTCCGCCGGGCCCGACAGCGTCGTCGGCACCTATCGCCTGCTGCGCGGCTCAGTCGCCCGCCGACATGGCGGCTTCTACACCGCGACCGAGTTCGACATTACGCCGCTGCTGGCGGTCCCGGGCGAGCCGCTCGAGCTCGGCCGCTCCTGCGTCGAGGCCGCCTACCGGACGCGCCCGACCATGCAGCTTCTCTGGCGCGGCATCGCCGAATACTGCTTTGGCCACGGCATCAGCCTGATGTTCGGCTGCGCCAGCCTGCCGGGGACGAATATCGCAACGCTCGCCCCGGCCTTGGCCTATCTCCACTACAACCACCTGGCGCCGCCGGCGCTGCGCGCCCGTGCCCTGCCCGAGCGCTTCGTGCGCATGGACCTGTTGCCGCCTGACGATATCGACACCGCCGCGGTCGTCGCTCAACTCGACAAGCGCGCGACGGTGTCGGCGCTGCCGCCGCTCATCAAGGGCTATTTGCGGATCGGGGCGCTGATCGGCGAAGGCGCCGTCATCGACCACGATTTCAACACGACCGATGTCTGCATCATCGTCGTGATGGACCGGATCGTCGGCAAATACTTCAACCATTACATGCGCGAGACCTGAGCCGTCACCCGAGCAGCGCCGAGAGCAGGAAGAGGAGACAGCCGACGCAGGCGCCGACGAGCGTGCCGGTGATGCGGATATATTGCAGGTCGGAGCCGAGGGCGAGTTCGAGGCGCTCGACGACCGTGCGCGTCTCCCAGCCGCGCACGACCTCGCTGATGAACCGGCCGATCTCGTTGCGCCAGGGCACGACCGCCTTCACTGCCGCTTCCTCGATCGCGGCGTTGAGGCGGGCGCGCATCGCCTCGTCGGCGGCGAGCGCCCGGCCGAGCGAGCAGAAGCCGCGGGCGAGGGCCTCGCGCGTGCGCGAGCGCGGCGATGCCAGGTCGTCGAGCACGATCGCGCGCAGCGCGTCCCAGGCGGCGCCCAGCCAAGCGGCGACGGCGGGCTGATCGAGAAGCTGGTTTTTCAGCGCATCGAAGCGCTCGCGCTGCGGCGGCGATGAGACGAGATCGCGGGCGAGCTTGGCGAGGCGCGCGCGCAGCGCCCGCCGGCGCCGGCTCTCGGGGCGCCGGAGCTCGGTGAGGAACTCGGCGATCGCAGCCATGATCGCCCCGGCGATGCGGCGGTCGATCGCCCGCGGAATCCACCAGGCCGTGCGCTCCTCGACAAGGCGATAGATCGTGCCCTGCTCGCGCTCCACGGTTCGCCTCAGCCCGTCGAGGGCGCGGTCGAAAACCGTATCGAAGGGCGCCCCCTGCGTCAGCGTCCCCAGAGACTTGCCGAAGGCGGCCGCGAGATCAGCCTCGCGAAGCTGCTCGCCGAGAGCGCGGGCGGCGAAGTTTCGGATGTCCTCGTCCTCGAGCGAGCGGATGACGTAAGGCAGCAAGGCGACGATCCGCTCGGCAAGGCGCTCCGCCTGCGCCTCCTCGCCGAGAAAGGCCGCGATGCGGGCGGCGACGTCGATTTGTCGCAGCTTCTCGGCGAGCAGGCCCGGCGTCAGGAAGTTGGCGGCGACGAAGCTGCCGAGCCCTTCGCCGATCCGGTCCTGGTTGCGCGGCACGATCGCCGTATGCGGTATCGGCAGCCCGAGCGGCCGGCGGAATACCGCGGTCACCGCGAACCAGTCGGCGAGGGCGCCCACCACGGCGGCTTCGGCGGCGGCGCGCAGGAGCAGCAGCCAAAATCCGACTTCCCGCGCCGCGGTCGTCGCGAGAAAAATGCTGGCGACGGCCAGCAGCAGCAACGTCGCTCGCCGCTTGTTGCGGCGGAGCGCGGCACGTTGCGATGCCTCTATGCCCGATCCGACCCAGATGCTCACCCATCATCCTCCTTGACCCTGCGGCCGCGTGCCGGCACAGAGTGCCGCGAGATTGCGGCCGGAGCGCGGCGCGTCACCTCCGAGGGCCATGGGCCAGCTTCTATCTCTCTGCGGCATCGCGATCGTCGCCTTCGCCTCGACCAACCTCGACGATCTCGTCCTGCTGGTGACGTTCTTCGCCGATCGCTCGCTCAGAGTCGGCCCCATCCTTTGCGGCCAGTTCGCCGGCATGGCGGCGATCATTGCGCTCAGCCTTCTTGGCTCGCTCATCGGGCTCATCGTGCCCGGCGTCTGGCTCGGCCTCCTCGGCCTGCTGCCGATCGCGATCGGGCTCGGCCAGCTCCTGCGTCGCCGCGGCGGCGGGCTCACCGCAGCGCCGACGCTCCGCCCGGCATCGGCGGCCACCGTGGCGCTCGTCACCCTCGCCAATGGCGGCGACAATCTCAGCCTCTACATTCCGCTCTTCTCGGTTCACGGCGCCGGCGAAGTCGCATTCTTTTGCGTGGCCTTTCTCGGCCTCACTGCGCTGTGGTGCGGCGTTGCCCTTCGCCTTGCCCGGCGCGGGACGGGGCTGCTGCGGCTGGCCCCGCGCTGGACCAATCTCGTGCTCCCTTACGCGATGATCGCGCTCGGCGGCTACATCCTGGCGAAGACGGATGCGCTTTCCGTGGCGCTGCGACCGGTGCTGCGCGCGCTGACGGCGTGACGGATCAGCCGGCGCCGGCGGCGCGGACACGCTCGGCCAGGCGGTGCATCGGGCCGTCGCGGAGGCCGAGGCTGTCGAGATGGTCGACAAGGCGGAAGAGGTAGTTCCGGTTCGTGCCTAGCTCGCCTGCCGCGCTCGCGATGCGCGCAGCGAGGACGGGCTCGGGAAGCTTGCCGGCATAACGCGGGTGCGAGCGGTTGGCGACGAAGGCGATGGCGCGGAGGCTGCCGCCGGCGATGCGCACCTCGACCCAGCGCGGACGGTAGGCGCCGCCCAGCATCTCGCGCATCCACAGGATGCGGAGCTCGGAATCGAGATCGGCCGCGGCGAGGCGGTGCAGGATGCCGCGGCACGAGCCGCCGCGGTCGAGCGCGAGCATGAGACCCGGGCATTCGGGCGAACCGCGTCCCATCAGCATGTCGAGACAGAACTGCCGGTGATAGCCGTGGAGCAGCCCGGGCCGGCTTTCGGCGACGTGCATGGCCGGGTTCCACATGAGCGAGCCGTAAGCGAAGACCCAGGCATCGGCGGCGCCGATTTCGGCGAGGAAGGCCTGGCGTGACGCCTCGCGCTCCTCGGCCGTCAGCATCTTGTAGTTCCCGAGCCGCGCCGCTCGGGCCGTCACTCGCGCGACCCATTCGTCGCAGAAATCCTCGCGCCGCAGCCCGCGCTCGGCGGCGACAGTTCGCGGCCAGGTGGTGGCATCAGGCTCGCCGTCCCCACAAGAAAGATCGCGCCCCACGGAACGTCTACCTTATCGGTTGCCCAGCGCCGTCACTCTAACCACCGCCGGCGCGGCGCGACAATCCCCGCAGCGCGCTCGTTGCGCGAGGGCGCGGCAGAGTCATGCGCGCCCGACCGTGACGTTCATGTTTTGTGGCAGACGGCCGCAAGAGAGTTTACCGGGCGGGGAATTGCTGACACAATGTCTATACACGTCACCTTGCAACTCTGAGGTGCCGCTAGGCTATGGGGGACACTGTGGCGATATCACGCAAGGACAATGAGCCGCATCCGATCGACGTCTATGTCGGCGGCAGAATGCGGCTGCGGCGCATTCAACTCGGCCTGAGCCAGGGCGCTCTCGCCAGCAAGATCGGCGTTTCCTTCCAGGCGGTGCAGAAATACGAATCCGGGGATATTCGGATTTCGGCAAGCCGCCTCTACGATGTGGCGCAAGTGCTCGACGTTTCGCCCGGCTTCTTCTTCGAGGGCTATCCCGACGGGATGGTCGCGAAGAACCTCGCCGGCGAGGCGTCGCCAGGGAACGAGACCTTCGACCGTCGCGAGATCATGTCGCTGATCCGCGGCTACTACGGCATCAAGGATCCGCATCTCCAGGCGGATGTGCTGCGCCTCATCTCCAAGCTCGGCAGCCGTTCGGCCGAACAGGCGCCGACATAGGCATGGCGCGATGATCGGGCGGCCCTGCGCCGTCCCGATCGCCGCCTCTCCTCGTCAGGCCCTTGCGCGAAACGCCCACAGCTCGCTGCCGATGAAATTCCACGCCAGCACGGTCGCCGTCGCCGCGAGCTGAGCGGTGAGATAGGAAAGCCCGAAGGCGCGGATCGCCACGGCCATGACGAGGCTGTTCCAGAGGAGGCCCATCAGGGCGAGCGCCGCGAATTTCGCCGCCGCTTCGCAGTGGCGCTTGCGGCTGCGGAAGGTGAAGCGGTAGTTGAGCGCATAGTTGAGGGCGGCGCTGAGCGAGAAGCCGAGTCCCGAAGCGAGCACCGGCTCCATTGCGAAGCCGCGGACCAGGAGCGCGAGAACGAGATATTGGACGCCGGTCGCGGCGGCGCCGACGAGGCTGAAGCTGAGAAGCCGGGCGACCAGGGCAGCGCCGGATTTCCAGCCATGGCAAGGGGCCGCCGCCGCGGCGGGCGATGCCGGCCATCCCCCCGCCGCGGGCGCGGCGGCGAGAGGCGCTCTGCTCCGGGTCGATGCCATCCGCGGGTGCCAACCGCGCGAGGGAGGGCGGGGTTCCCCGCCTGCCCGTTATTGACGTGGGGCCGGATCGCTGCCATTTCCCGGAACATCGCGGCATGATTGCCGCAAGATTGTTGTACTTGACGTGATCGCCAACCGCCCCAAGAGACTCGGCCGGCGCACGGCGTCCCGGCGCGCCGCGCCACCCACCGGCGCCGGCGAGCCCGGTTTCGTCGTCGCCACCTACAATGTCCACAAATGCATCGGGGTCGATCGCCGCCACGACCCGGCGCGCATCGCCGCGGTGCTGCGCGAGCTCGATGCCGATATCATCTGCCTCCAGGAGGTGATGACGCAGGATGGCGGCCCGCGGCCGCTCGACCAGGAGGCGTTCCTCGCCGAGGCGACCGGGCTGCGCGCCGTCTTCGCCGCGCAGCGGAGCGACCATCGCGGGCGCATGGGCAACGCCATCCTGACGCGCTTTCCCGTGCTCGCCGTGCGCCACATCGATCTCAGCGTCGAAGGCTACGAACGGCGCGGCGCCCTCGATGTTGATCTCGATGCGGGCGGCCGGCTGCTGCGCGTCGTCGCCACGCATCTCGGGCTGCGCGGCAAGGAGCGGCAAGTGCAGACGCGCCGGCTTCTGGCGGCGCTGGCGGCCGAAGGCGGACGGGTCAATGGCGGCTCCGAGGCGACGCTCATGATGGGCGATCTCAACGAATGGCGGGGGCGGCGCGGCGGCATTCGCGCGCTCGACCGCGCCTTCGGCCGGGCCCCGGCGCCGCGCACCTTCCCCTCCTGGTGCCCGATCCTGCCGCTCGACCGGATCTATGTCGCGCCCCCGGCCGAGCTGCTGCAATTCGACGTGCATCGCTCGCCCCTCGCTCGCCTCGCCTCCGACCACCTGCCGCTCCGCGCGCGCCTCGCCTGGCGCGCCGCGATTTAGCGTCGACCCGCTCCTTTCCCTCTTCCGGCGGCTCGGAATACGCCCTGCCGGCCCCTCCTGTTTCCCGAATGGTGCCGTGGAGCGCGGCCGACCGACGCGGCGGTGGCGCCGGGTACGGAGGCGCGCTTCGCGCTGGAGCCGAGTGCG
>JAJPHB010000001.1 GCA_021325525.1 Alphaproteobacteria bacterium | reverse complement strand
TGACGCCGCGCTGCCTCGATCTCCTCGGCGCGGCCCGGATCGCCCTCTTCGCCATCGACGAAGCGCATTGCGTCTCGCAATGGGGCCATGATTTCCGCCCAGAGTACCGGCAGCTCTCGGTGCTGCACGAGCGTTTCCCGCAGGTGCCGCGGATCGCCCTCACGGCGACCGCCGACGGCCCGACGCGGCGCGACATCCTCGAGCGGCTGAAGCTGGACGAGGCGCGCATCTTCGCCGCCGGTTTCGACCGGCCGAACATCCGCTATCGCGTGGTGCCGAAGCGGGACGCGAAAGCGCAGCTCCTGGCCTTCATCGCCGAGGAGCATCCCTCGGATGCCGGCATCGTCTATTGCCAGACCCGGCGCAAGGTCGAGGAGGTCGCCGACTGGCTGACGCTCAAGGGACGGCTCGCCTTGCCCTACCATGCCGGGCTCGAGGCCGCGGTGCGCCAGCGTCACCAGGACCGCTTCCTCAAGGAGGAGGGCGTCGTCATCGTCGCGACGGTCGCCTTCGGCATGGGCATCGACAAGCCGAATGTGCGCTTCGTCGCGCATCTCGATGCGCCGAAGAGCCTCGAAGCCTATTACCAGGAGACGGGCCGCGCCGGGCGCGACGGCCTTCCGGCCGATGCGTGGATGACCTATGGCATGTCCGACGTCATGGCGCTGGTCGGTCTGCTCCAAGCCACCGATATCGATGAGCGCCAGCGCCGCATCGAACGGCAGAAGCTCGACGCCCTCCTCGGCTATTGCGAGACGGCCGGCTGCCGTCGCCAGGTCCTGCTCGGCTATTTTGGCGAGCGTCAGCATCCGCCCTGCGGCAATTGCGACACCTGTCTCGAGCCGGTGACCATTTGGGACGGCCTCGTCGCGGCGCAGAAGGCGCTCTCCGCCGTCTTCCGCACCGGCCAGCGCTTCGGCGTCCAGCACCTTGTCGACGTGCTGCTCGGCAAAATGACCGACCGCATCCGGCAGTTCGGTCACGACCGGATCAAGACCTTCGGCATCGGCACCGAGCTCGGCAAGCAGGAATGGCAATCGGTCTTCCGCCAGCTCGTCGCGCAGGGCCACCTCGCGGTCGATGTCGAAGGCCATGGCGGGCTCTATCTCGGCGAGACCGCGCCTTCCGTGCTGCGCGGCGAGGTCCCGGTCAGCCTGCGCAAGGAGGCCGAGGCCGGGCGCGGCCGGCGCCGAGGATTGCGGGAAGCGGGGGGAACGCCGGCGGGCGCGCTGTCGCCCGAGGAAGACCGGCTGTGGCGGCGCCTGCGCGCGAAGCGGCTCGACCTTGCGCATGAGCAAGGCGTGCCGCCCTACGTCATCTTCCACGACGCCACCTTGATGGAGATGGTAAGGCGCCGGCCAGGCAGTCTCGCCGCCCTCGCGCAGATCCCCGGCGTCGGCCGCAGCAAGCTAGAGCGCTACGGCGAGATGTTCCTCGCCGCGATCGCCGCGCAGGAGTGACGATCATGCCCTTCCTCGGCGTCGATTCCTGGCGTTGGCAGTATTTCGCCGGGCAGCCTTGCCCCGATCACGTCGTCGTGCCGATCGACGATGCCACGGCCTGGGACGCCCATCCCGAGTTCCGCCGCATCTACAACAAGCTCTTCATCTGCGATTCGCAAGGACTGCCGAACGGGCCGCACGGCACGATGCCGCCCGCCTTCCCGGTCTTCTCGAAGCCAATCTACAACATGCGCGGCATGGGGACGGGCAGCCGCGTCATCGCCTCGGCGGCGGAGTACGAGCTCGCGATCCAGCCGGGTCATCTCTGGATGCCGCTCCTCGAAGGCGAGCATGTCAGCACCGATATGGCGCTCGCCGACGGGAGCGCCAGGTGGGTGCGGCACGCGACCGGCGTCGCCCGCGGCGAGGGGACCTTCGACTACTGGATCGTCCATGCCGAGCCGCGGCCCGCGCTCGAGGCTTATCTGCGCGAATGGGCGCAGCGCAACCTCCGCGGCTTCACCGGCATCGTCAATTTCGAGACGATCGGCGGCCACATCATCGAATGCCACCTGCGCATGTCGGAGCAGTGGCTTGATCTGAACGGCGCGGGCTGGCTCGCCTCCGTCGTCGCGCTCTACACGGACGGCTTCTGGCGGTTCGACGATGGCGAGCGGCGGACCGGCTACAGCGTCGTCCTCTTCGGCGCCCATGGCGTCGCCTGGCAGATCGACCGCGGCGCCGTCCGCGATCTCCTGCGCACGCCCGGCGTCTCGTCGATCCAGATCACCTTCGACGACGACATTCCGCGCGAGGCGCATGCGATGCCGCCCGGCGGCTTCCGTCTCGCGATCGTCAATTGCTGGGATCTCGCCGTCGGCAAAGCGGTGCGCGCCGAGCTCGATGCTCTTTTCGCGGCCGCGAGCGCGGCTCTCCTGCACTGACACGCGGAGCCGCCTGGCGAGATCTCCGCGAGGTGGTGCGCTTCTTGCATCGCCAGCGAGCGAGAAGCGCATCGCACAGGGCATCCGATGGCACCTCCCGCGATCGGGCATAATGGCGGACCGCCGCTCGATGAGGAGCTGCGCGTCGTCACCTGGCAGCATTACTGCTGGCGCAAGGCCCATGCCCGCGCCTGGAAGACGCCGCCGCGCGAGATCGCGCTCGCGCGCCTCAAGCGCGCCGAGGAGCTCGGGATGAGCTACCGCGACTACACGGCGGTCGTGCTCGACAAGGGCGTTCTGCTCTAGGGCTTGCCAGAGTCTAGGAGGGCGCCGCGCGCAGCTCGGCGACCTGCTCGGCGGTGAGGAAGCGCGCCTTCATGCCGCGCAGCAGCAGGAAAAGCTTCGCCGTCTCCTCCAGCTCCTCGATGGCGTTCTGCGCCGCCGCGAGCGAGCTGCCGGCGACGACCGGCCCGTGATTGGCGAGGAGCACCGCGTGGTGCTTGCCGGCGAAGCCGCGCACCGCCTCCGCCAAGGCGAGGTCGCCCGGCTTGAAATAGGGAACGAGGGGCAGCCGGCCGACCCGCATGATGTAATAGGCAGTGATCGGTGGCAGCACATCGGCGGGGTCGATCTCGGCGAGGCACGAGACGGCGACCGAATGCGTCGAATGGAGGTGAATGACCGCCCCCGTCTTGGCGCGCTCCTCGTACATGACGCGGTGAAGGAAGCTCTCCTTGGTCGGCCGATCGCCCGCGACGAGCCTTCCGGCGCCATCGAGCTTCGAGAGCCGCGCCGGGTCGAGGCCGCCCAGCGAGGCATTGGTCGGCGTCATGAGCCAGCCATCGGCGAGGCGGGCGCTGATATTGCCCGAGCTCCCTGATGTGAGGCCGCGGGCGAAGATCGAAGCGCCGAGGCGGCAGATCTCCTCGCGAAGCCGTGCTTCCGCGCTCATGGCAGCACCGTGAAGCTGCGCAAAAAGAAGTCAGGGCCGCCGAAATTGCCTGATTTCAAGGCAAGGGCGAGGCGCGGCTCGCCGAGGCTCGCCGTCCAGGGGACGCCGGGGTCGATCTGCGGACCGATGCGCAGCCCCTTGATCCCGAGCGCCTTCACCACCGCTCCCGCCGTCTCGCCGCCGGCGACGACGAGGCGCCGGGCGCCGCGCGCGACGAGGCCCTTCGCGATGGCGGCGAGGGCCGATTCGATGAGCTCGCCGGCGCGCGCCCGGCCGAGCTTCTCCTGCGCCATCCGGACCGCCTCGGGCGGCGCGCTCGCCGACACCAGCACCGGCCCCTCCGCCATGCGTGCCGCGGCCCAGTCGATGGCGGCGCCCGCCACATCCTCGCCGGCGGCAAGGCGCAAGGGATCGAGCTCGAAGACCGGCCGGCGCTGCCGCATCGCCGCCACCTGCGCCAGCGTTGCCAGCGAGCAGGACCCCGAGAGGACGAGCTCGGCGCCACGCACCGGCTCCAGCGCATCGGCCGAGCGCGTCGGCGCGAGAAGGCCGGCGCGGCGAAAATTCTCCGGCAGGCCGAGCGCGATTCCCGAGCCGCCGGTGATAAGCGGCAGGTCGGCGATGGCGGCGCCGAGGGTAAGGAGGTCGTCGTCGGCGATGGCGTCGAGCACGGCGTGGCGGATGCCCTCCCGCCGCAGCGCCGCAAAGGCGGCACGGACGGCATCGGTGCCGCGCCTCACCACCGCATGCGGGACGAGGCCGACCTTGTGGGGCGTCTGGCGCTGGAGGACGCGGAGGAGGGAGGGGTCGCGCATCGGCGTCAGCGGGTGGTCGCGCATTCCCGATTCCGAGAGCAGCACGTCGCCGACGAAGAGATAGCCCTTGTAGATCGTCCGGCCATTCTCGGGGAAAGCCGGGCAGAAGACGGTGAAATCGCCGCCCAGCGCCTCGAGCAGAGCGTCGGCGACGGGACCGATATTGCCGGCGTCGGTCGAATCGAAGGTCGAGCAGTATTTGAAGAGAATCTGCCGCGCCCCTGCGCGGCGCAGCCAGGCGAGCGCGGCGAGCGATTGCTTGACCGCGTCGGCTGCCGGGATCGTCCGGCTCTTCAGCGCAACGACGACGGCTTCGGCCTCGGGCAGGGGCATCGCCGGGTCCGGCACGTCGATGAGCTGCACCGTCCGCATGCCCTGGCGGACGAGGGTATTGGCGAGATCGGTCGCGCCGGTGAAATCGTCCGCGATCGAGCCGAGCAGCAGCGCCATCGCCTCTTGTCTCCGCGGTGAAAGGCGGGAAGACTAGCGCCGATGGGAAAGCGCGTCCACGCGCGCCGCTCACCTTTCCCTCTCCCCGAAGGAAGAGGGAACAAAGCGAGGGAGCGGGACGAAGGAGGAAATGCGATGCCGAAATTCGCCGCCAATCTCAGCATGATGTTCCAGGAGGTGGGGTTCCTCGACCGGTTCGGGGCGGCGGCGAAGGCGGGGTTTCGCGGCGTCGAGTATCTCTTTCCCTACGATTTCGCCGCCGCCGACATCGCCGACCGTCTGCGCCGGCACGAGCTGACGCAGGCGCTCTTCAACCTGCCGCCCGGCAATTGGGGTGCGGGCGAGCGCGGCGTGGCGGCGCTCCCCGGCCGCGAGGCCGAGTTCCGCGAGGGCGTCGAGCGCGCCATCCACTATGCGAAGGCGACGGGGTGCAGGACGCTGCACGCCATGGCCGGGCTCTGGCCGCAGGAGCGGCCGCGCGCCGAGGGCGAGGAGGTCTATGTCGCCAATCTCCGCCATGCCGCCGACGCCATGGCGCCGCACGGCATCACTCTCGTCATCGAGCCCATCAACACGCGCGACATTCCGGGCTATTTCCTCAACACGACGACGCAGGGCATCGCCATCCTCGATCGCGTGGCGCGGCCCAATGCGCGGCTCCAGCTCGATCTCTACCATTGCCAGATCATGGAGGGCGATCTCGCCGAGCGCATAAAGCGCCTTCTCCCGCGCGTCGGCCATGTGCAGATCGCCGGCAATCCCGGCCGCTTCGAGCCGGATGTCGGCGAGATCAACTATCCCTTCCTCTATGACCTCCTCGACGAGCTCGGCTATCAGGGCTGGATCGGCTGCGAGTACCGGCCGAAAGCCGGGACCTTGGCCGGGCTCGGCTGGGCGAAGCGCTACGGGATCGGCGGGTAGAAACCCTCTCCCGTTTACGCGCCCTTCTTTCAATCCCTCTCCCCTT
>JAJPHB010000148.1 GCA_021325525.1 Alphaproteobacteria bacterium | reverse complement strand
CCTTCACGAATGCCCCGCCATCGCCCGCACTTCGGCAGGGCTGCGGCCGGCTTCGCGCAGCGCGCGCAGAGTGAGGGCGCGGTCGCGCTTGGCGTAGCGCCGGCCCGAGGCGTCGGTCAACAGCTTGTGATGGTGGTAGCGCGGCACCGGCAGGCCGAGCAGCGCCTGCAACAGGCGGTGGACATGCGTCGCGGTGAAGAGATCCTCGCCGCGCGTCACGAGCGTGACGCCCTGCAGCGCATCATCGACGGTCACGGCAAGATGATAGCTGGTCGGGACATCCTTCCGCGCGAGGACGACGTCGCCATGGCTCGCCGGATCGGCGGCGATGCGGCCCGCCTCCTCGTCCTCCCAGAAAAGCGCGCCGACCTTCGCCAGCGCCTTCGCCACATCGAGGCGCAGCGCGTGCGGCGCGCCGGCGGCGATGCGGCGGCGCCCCTCCGCGCGCGGCCGCGCGCGGCAGAGGCCCGGATAGATCGCGCCTTCCGGCCCGTGCGGCGCGGCGCCGGCGCGGGCGATCTCGGCCTGGATTTCGCCGCGCGTGCAGAAGCAGGGATAAAGAAGGCCGAGCGCGTCGAGGCGGGCGAGCGCCGCCGCGTAATCGGCAAAGGCCGAGGATTGCCGGCGCACGGCGCCGTCCCAATTGAGGCCGAGCCAGGCGAGATCGTCGAGAATCGCCTGCGCGAACTCGGCGCGGCAGCGCGTCGCGTCGATGTCCTCGATCCGCAGCAGAAACCGCCCGCCCGCTTCGCGCGCGCGGCGCCATGCATAGAGCGCGGCATGAGCGTGGCCCAAATGCAGCAGCCCCGTCGGGCTCGGCGCGAAACGCGTGACGATGGTCATGGCGAGGCCGCAGCATAGCGAAGCCCTTAGGGGGATGACAGGCGGCGGGCGCCTCGGCTATCCCTCAACGGCACCCTTCATCGAGAAAGACACCGCATGCTGCCGCGCCTCACCGGTCCCTCGCATCCTCCCGCTTCCGGCGGCAAGCCGCGGCAGCTCGTCCTGCTGCTGCATGGGCTCGGGGCCGATGGCAACGACCTCATCGGCCTTGCCCCCTATTGGGCGCGGCTCCTGCCCGAGGCCGAGTTCCTGTCGCCGAACGCGCCCTTCCCCTGCGATATGGGGCCTTATGGCTATCAATGGTTCAGCCTGCAGGACCGGTCGCCCATGGCGGTGCTCGCCGGGGTGCGGGCGGCGGCGCCTATCCTCGATGCCGCCATCGACGCGGCGCTCTCCGAGCGCGGCCTCGCCGAGAAGGATCTGGCGCTCGTCGGCTTCTCGCAGGGGACGATGATGTCGCTCTATGTCGGCCTCCGCCGCGCCGCGCCGGTCGCCGGCATCCTCGGCTTCTCGGGCGCGCTCATCGGCGCCGAGACGCTGGCGCGGGAGATCCGCGCGAAGCCGCCCGTCCTCCTCGTCCACGGCGATGCCGACCCCATCGTCCCCTTCGCCGCGCTCGGCATGGCGGAAAAGGCGCTCGCCGCCGCCGGCGTCAAGGTCGAGACGGTGACCCGGCCCGGCCTCCAGCACGGCATCGACGAGGAGGGGCTGAAACGGGGCGCGCGATTCCTGAAGACGGTCCTCGGCGCCTGAGGCTACCGCGCCGCGCTCTTCGGCCCCGCGGCGAGGTAGCGGCGCAGCGTTGCCTCGAGAGCCGCGCCATCCCAATCGGCGGCGCCCTCGATACGGCCGAGCTCCTCGCCGTCGCGGCCGATGAGAACGCTCGTCGGCAGGCCGCGCACGCCGAAGGCGCGGCCGAGCGCGCCTTCCGGATCGAGATATGTCGAGAGCTTCGTCAGGCCGAGCTTCTCGAAGAACGGATCGACCTTGGCGGCGCCGCCGCGGTCCTGCGAGACGAGGAGGATGCTGAAGTCGGCGCCGCCCATCGCCGCCGCCAGCCGATCGAGCGCCGGCATCTCGCGGATGCAGGGCGCGCACCAGGTGGCCCAGAGATTGACGAGGACGAAGCGGCCGCGGAAATCGGCCAAGGTGACGCGCTTGCCGGCGAGGTCGGTGAAGGCGGCGTCCGGCGCTGGCCGCGGCGCGTCGGCGGCGATAAACTGCCCGAGCGCCGGCTGCGCCGGAGCGGTTGGCGCGGCATGGAAGCGCGACAAGGCAAAGCCGCCGAGCCCGGCGGCCGCGAGACAAAGGACGATCGCCAGGATGACGGCGCGAGAACGAACAGTGGTCAAGCAACCCTCCGCGCCGCGGCAAGGCTCGGCATGACGGCGGCGAAGGAACGCGGCGCCCCCGCCGCCAACGCCCTCTGGGGCGGCCGCTTCGCCGGGGGCAACGCCGAGATCATGGAGCGCATCAATGCCTCGATCGATTTCGACAAGCGCCTCTATGCCGAGGACATCGCCGGCAGCCAGGCGCATTGCGCCATGCTCGTCCGGCAGAAGATCATCAGCGCCGAAGATGGCGAGAGGATCGCCGCGGGTCTAGCGCAGGTGCTTCAAGAGATCGAGAGCGGCGGCTTCACCTTCAAGCGCGCGCTCGAAGACATCCACATGAATGTCGAGGCGCGGCTCGGCGAGATCATCGGCCCGGCGGCGGGGCGCCTCCACACCGCGCGCTCGCGCAACGACCAGGTCGCCCTCGACCTGCGGCTCTGGCTGCGCAACGCGATCGACCGCATCCTGCGCCAGATGCAAGGCTTGCAGGCGGCGCTCATCGGCCAGGCGGAGCGCCATGCGGCGACCGTCATGCCCGGCTTCACGCACCTCCAGATCGCCCAGCCCGTCACTTTCGGCCACCATCTCATGGCCTATGTCGAGATGCTGGGGCGCGACCGCGGACGCATGGCGGATTGCCGGCGCCGCCTCAATGAATGCCCGCTCGGGGCGGCGGCGCTCGCCGGCACCTCCTTCCCGATCGACCGCGAGGCGACCGCCAAGGCGCTCGGCTTCGACCGGCCGATGGCGAATTCGATGGATGCCGTCGCCGACCGCGACTACGCGCTCGAATTCATGGCCGCCGCCGCGATCTGCGGCGTCCACCTCTCGCGCCTTGCCGAAGAGATCGTGCTCTGGTGCAGCGACGGCTTCCGCTTCATCCGCCTCACCGACGCGTTCACCACCGGCAGCTCGATCATGCCGCAGAAGCGCAATCCCGATGCGGCCGAGCTCATCCGCGCCAAGACCGGGCGCCTCGCCGGCACGCTCATCGGCCTCTTGACGGCGATGAAGGGACTGCCTCTCGCCTATGGCAAGGACATGCAGGAAGACAAGGAACCGAGCTTCGAGGCCGCCGACACGCTGGAGCTGTGCCTCGCCGCCATGACCGGGATGGTGCTCGACCTCGACGCCGACGTCGCGGCGATGCGCGCCGCCGCCGAGCGCGGCTACAGCACGGCGACGGACCTCGCCG
The DNA here is from genome assembly GCA_021325525.1 of Alphaproteobacteria bacterium. GTDB lineage: Bacteria > Pseudomonadota > Alphaproteobacteria > ATCC43930 > CGMCC-115725 > URHD0088. The sequence continues at coordinate 18,063 of JAJPHB010000148.1, read as the reverse complement.
ACTGGCTGGTGCGCGTGCTCGGCCTCCCCTTCCGCACGGCGCATCACGTGACCGGCACGCTGGTCAAGACGGCGGAGGCGAAGGGCGTTCCCTTGTCGCGCCTGCTCCTCGCCGAGATGCAGGCGGTCGAGCCGCGGATCACGGCAGGCGTCTACGACGTGCTCGATCCGGAGCGATCGGTGGCGAGCCGGACGAGCTTCGGCGGCACGGCGCCGGCCAATGTCGCGGCGGCGGCGAAAGCCGCGCGAGAGCGCTTCCTGTGAGGGCGCCGATGCTGCTTCGCCGCCTCGCCTTGGCCCTGCTCGTCGCCGCCGCTCTCGCCGGCTGCGCCAAGCGCGGCGACCCGCGCGCCCCCGAAGGGCAGCCCGACACGTTTCCGCAGACCTATCCCAGTGAATAGCGCCGGTCCCGTGCCGCCCCGCCCTGCCGCTCTTCGCGCCGCGGCGGGCTTCGCCTATCGCGCGGGAATGCTCGCCGCCGAGGGCGTGCCGCTGGCGCAGATCGCCGCCGATATCGGCACGCCCTTCTACTGCTATGCGAGCGGCGCCATCGAGGCGCAGTACCGGCGCTACGCCGAGGCCTTCGCCGACCAGGACGCCCGCATCCACTACGCCGTCAAGGCGAACCACAACCTCGCCGTCATCCGCACGCTGGCGCGGCTCGGCGCCGGCGCCGACGTCGTCTCCGAAGGCGAGCTGCGCCGCGCCCTGGCCGCCGGCGTCCCGCCCGACCGCATCGTCTTTTCTGGCGTCGGCAAGACGCGCGAGGAGCTCGCCTTCGCCCTCGCCCGCGGCATCCACCAGATCAATGTCGAATCGGAGCCCGAGCTCGAAGCCTTGAGCGAGGTCGCGTCGTCGATGGGCCTGCGCGCGCCGGTCGCGCTCCGCGTCAACCCCGATGTCGATGCCCGCACCCACGCCAAGATTTCGACCGGCAAGAAGGAGAACAAATTCGGCATCGATCTCGGCCTCGTCCACGCCAGCGCCAAGCGCGCGGCCGGATTGCCCGGCATCGCGCTCGAAGGGCTCGCCGTCCATATCGGCTCGCAGCTCACCGATCTTGCGCCCTACCGCCTCGCCTTCTCGCGCCTCGCCGAGCTCGTTCGCGAGCTGCGCGCGGAGGGGGTGGGGCTGCGCCGGCTCGATCTCGGCGGCGGCCTCGGCATCGCCTACCGCGACGAGACGCCGCCCTCGCTCGCGGATTACGCCGCCATCGTCCGGGACGCGACGCGCGGCCTCGACCTCGCCCTCAGCCTCGAGCCGGGGCGCGCGCTCGTCGGCAGCGCCGGCGTGCTGGTGGCGCGCATCATCTACCGGAAGGCGGGCGCGACGCGTTCTTTCCTCGTCCTCGACGCGGCGATGAACGATCTCATCCGCCCGGCGCTTTACGAGGCATGGCACGAGATCGTTCCGCTGGCCGAGCCGCGCCCGGATGCCGAGAGCATGCCCGTCGATGTCGTCGGCCCGGTCTGCGAATCGGGCGACACTTTCGCGACATCGCGGATGCTGCCGCCGCTCGCCGCCGGCGATCTCTTGGCGTTTCTCTCGGCCGGCGCTTATGGCGCCGTCATGAGCTCGAGCTACAATTCGCGACGGCTCGTCCCCGAGGTGCTGGTGCGCGGCGAGAGCTTCGCCGTGGTGCGGCCGCGCCCCACATTTGACGAAATGCTGTCGCAGGATGCGATGCCGGATTGGCTCCGCTGAGAAGAGCCCGCCGGCTCAGAGGCCGCGAGGTTGTGCGATGAGCCACGACGAGCCCGATCGGTTGACGCCGCAGGCAGGGCGCGGGATGTTCGGCCTGCGCCTCGCTCTCGCCCGCTCGGCGATCCTGTGGGAGAGGGTGTGGCCAGCGCTGTGGCCGGCGACCGGCGCCGCCGGGCTCTTCCTCGTCCTCGCCCTCTTCGACGCCTTCGACCCGCTCCCGGGCTGGCTCCATGCGGCGCTGCTCGCGCTCTTCGCGGGCGCGGTGCTCGCCGGCCTGGCGCAGGCGCTCTGGCGATTGCGCATGCCCGGCATCGCCATGGCGCGGCGGCGGATCGAGCGCGCAAGCGGCCTCGTGCACCGCCCTCTGACGACGCTCGCCGACCGCCTCGCCAGCGGCGCCGACCCGGCCGCGGCGCTGCTGTGGGAAGCCCATCGCGCCCGCGTCGCCGCGGCGACCCGGCGCTTGCGCGTCGGCCTGCCGGCCGCCGGGCTCGTCATGCGCGATCCCTTCGCCTTGCGCGGCGCGCTCGCGCTTCTCCTCGTCATCGGCGCGGTCGGCGCCGGCACGCAATGGGACGCGCGCCTGCTGCGGGCGCTGACGCCCGACTTCCACAGCGGCCCTCCGGCCCCGCCGCCGAGCCTCGATATCTGGGTGACGCCGCCCGACTATACGGGGCTGCCGCCGCAATTCCTGCAGCGCGGCTACAAGGGCGAGGCGATCGGTGTGCCGGTGGGGAGCGTGCTCCTTGCGCAGGCGCATGGCGGCGGCACGACGCCGCGCCTCGAGCTCGACGACGCGGCGACCGATTTCACCGCAATCGACGCCCAGAATTTCAAGGTCTCGGCCAAGCTGACGAAAGGCAGCAAGCTCACCGTCGAGCAGGGCGGCGCGCCGCTCGCCGCCTGGCCCATCCGCATCATTCCGGACGAGCCGCCGAGCGTCGAGTTCGCGGCGCCGCCTCAGGCGACCGAACGCGCCGCTCTCCGCCTCGAATACCACGCGACCGACGATTACGGCGTCGAGCGCGTCAAGGCGGTGATCACCCGTCCGGACGGCCCGGCGGGCGAGAAGATCGAGCTCGACCTGCCGCTGCCGGGAGCGCATGCGAAGGACGCGAAGAACACCAGCTTCCACGATTTGACGCCGCATGTGTGGGCCGGCCTGCCGGTCGAGATTCGCCTCGTCGCCACGGATGCGGCGGGTCAGACGGGCGAAAGCGACCCCGTCAAGATGACGCTGCCCGAGCGCGTCTTCCACAACCCGATCGCCCGCGCCGTCATCGACCAGCGCAAGCAGCTCACGCTCGATCCGACGCAGCGCCAGGCGGTCAGCGAGATCCTCAGCGACCTCTCCTCGCGCCCCGGCCTCTTCCATGACGACATCGCCGTCTTCCTCGGCCTGCGCATGGCGGCCGACCGCCTCCTCCTCGACCGCACGCCGAAGGCGATCGGCGAGGTCCAGCAGATGCTGTGGGACGCCGCGCTCCAGATCGAGGACGGGCAGGTCTCGCTCGCCCAGCGCGAGCTGCGCGACCTCCAGAGAAAGCTGCAGGACGCGCTCGCCAACAACGCGCCCGATGCCGAGATCGAGCGGCTGATGAACGAGCTGCAGCAGGCGATCGACCGCTATTTGCAGGCGCTCGCCCAGAACATGCAGCGCCTCGACCCCGACCAGCTCAAGAACCTGCCGCCCATGGACCGCTCGCGCATGGTCAATCGCGACGATCTGCAGCGCATGCTCGACCGCGCGCGCCAGCTGGCGCGCACCGGTTCGCGCGATGCCGCGCGCGACCTGCTGGCCCAGCTCCAGGAGATGCTGGAGAATTTGCAGGCGGGGCGGATGGACCAGATGCAGGGCGGCAGCCCGCAACAGCAGCGCCAGCGCGAAGCCATGCGGCAGATGCGCGAGCTGATGCAGCGCCAGCAGCAGCTCCTCGACCGCTCCTTCCGCTCCTCGCGCCGCGGCCAGCGCGGCCAGCAGAACGGGCAGATGGGACAGCAAGGCGAGGAGGGCGACCAGCTCGGCGATCAGTCGGACGCCGCCGGGCAGCAGGAGGCGCTGCGGCGCATGCTGGGCGAAATGATGCGCCGCATGGGCGAGGGCCAGGGCGACATTCCGCAGCCGCTCGGCCGCGCCGAGCGGGCGATGCGCGATGCCGTCGAAGCGCTGAAGCGCAACGCGCCGGGCGATGCGGTGGGGCCGCAGACCGAGGCGCTCGACCAGCTCCAGCAGGCGGCGCGCGATCTCGCGGATCAGATGGCGAACCAGTACGGGATGGGCCAGGGCGACCGCAACGGCCGCACCAACGGCATGCCGTCGCCCCGTGCCGATCGCGACCCGCTCGGCCGCACGCCGTCCGGCGGCAACGGCACCGACGAGGACGTCAAGATCCCGGACCAGGCCGATGTGCAGCGCTCGCGCGAGATTCTCGACGAGCTGCGGCGGCGGGCGGGCGAGCGTTCGCGGCCGGTCATCGAGCGCGAATATATCGACCGGCTGCTGAAGCGCTTCTGAGGGAGACCGTTCGTAGACGAACGGATTCTTGCTGGCCGCCGCCGCGTGAGATAAGGTTCCCCCCCTCACCCGCCGCTAGGCCGGGGGAGGAAGTGAGTGAGGGGGGGCAAGCCCGCCAGTGGGGATGAACTGGCCGGCAAGATTGTCGACCCTGAGCGCGAGCGCCTCGCTTCGTCGAGCGGGGAGCATTCAGCAATTACACCGCGCACGCTGTGGTTGCCCCGGCAACCACCGTCCGGTTGCATGACACGGTATACGCCGCGGCGACGTACCGGAACTAACTTTTTTGTGATATGAGCGAAACCCGCCGGCAATGGCCGCGCCGCACAGCGGCCGGCGCGCCGCGGCGCGGCACCGAACGACAGGGACCGAGGGAGATCAGCATGGGCAAGGAGACTTCGCGGCGCCTCAGCCGGCGCGCCTTCGGCCGCGGCGCCGCCGCGGCGGGCGCGCTCGTAGCGGCGCCGGCGCTGCTGCGCTGGCGGGCCGGCGCGGCGGAGCCGGTCAAGATCGGCGTGCTGCTGCCGCGCTCGGGCTTCCTCGCCCTCATCGGCCAGGCCTGCCAGCGCGGCTGCGACATCGCCGTGCCGGTGCTGAAGGACATGGGCTACGCCGTCGAGCTGATGAACGCCGACACGGAATCGAGCCCCGACGTCGCCCGGACCCAGGCCGAGAAGCTCATCCGCGAAGGCGCGCACGTCATTGTCGGCGCCTTCGAATCGGGCGCGACGGCGGCGATCGCCCAGGTCGCGGAGCAGAAGGGCACGCCCTGCGTCATCAATATCGGCTCGGAGCCGAAGATCACCGAGCAGGGCTACAAATTCGTCTTCCGCAACTTCCCGACGAGCCCGATGCTGGTGACGAACGGGCTCAACCGGATGAAGAGCTTCTTCGAGACGACGGGCACGACGCCGAAGACGGCGGTGCTGATGCATGTCAACGACACCTTCGGCCAGTCGATGCTGGCCGGCATCAACGCCCTGGCGCCGAAGATCGGCCTGCCCTTCAAGATCGTCGAGACCATCGCCTACGACCCGAAGACGCGCGACCTTTCGATCGAGGTCGCCAAGGCGAAGGCGGCGGGCGCCGAGCTGCACATGGTGGTGACGCGCCTCAACGACGCCATCCTCATGATCCGCGAGATGGTGAAGCAGAAATACGAGCCGATGGGCGTCATCAGCCCCGGCAGTCCCGGCATGTATGAAGGCCAGTTCCTCAAGACGCTCGGCAAATACGCCGATTACTGCGTCTCCAACGTGCCCTGGATCAACCCCAAGCAGGAGATGAGCCAGACTCTGGAGAAGGCCTTCCACAAGGCCTATCCCGACCAGGATTTCGACCTCAATATCGGCTTCTCCTTCGAGGGCATCCAGATCTGCGCCGATGCCGCCAAGCGCGCCGGCTCGAACGCGCCGCAGGCGCTCGTCGAGGCGCTGAAGGCGACGCATATCGAGAAGCGCGTCATGATCGGCGGCCCCATCCGCTTCGCCGCCAACGGCCAGAACCCCGATCAGGTCTCGGCGGCGGTGCAGAATCGCGGCGGCAAGCCGCTCGTCGTGCTGCCCCCCGACAGCGCCGCCGAGAAGCCGGTCTTCCCGGTGCCGGGCTGGCAGCAGCGGACGTGAGGCGCTGTCTCGATCTTCCTCCTCCCTCTCCCGCTCGCGGGAGCTTCGCGAATCTCCCTCTCCCGTTTACGGGAGAGGGTCGGGGTGAGGGCAAGCGCCGGACACCGAACACCCCGCCCGTGACACGCAGCGAGACGTGCCCTCACCCTGCCCTCTCCCGCGAGCGGGAGGGGGTTTGATCGCAGGCTCTCGGCCTCCGCCAGCGTCGATGCTGCTCGCCAACATCCTTGTCGCCGGACTCCTGACCGGCGCCGTCTATGCGCTGATGGCGCTCGGCCTCTCGGTCATCTTCGGGGTCATCCGCATCGTCAATTTCGCGCATGGCGAGATGATGGTGCTCGGCATGTTCGGCGCCTGGGCGCTCAACCGCTTCCTGCATCTCGATCCGCTCTGGGCGATGCCGCTCGTCGCCGCGGCGCTCTTCCTTGCCGGCTACGCGTTGCAGCGCGGCCTCATCAACCGCTTCGTCGCCAGGCCCGAGCACATGCAGTTCCTGCTGATGCTCGCCATCGCCATCATGCTGACGAGCGCCATGCTGATGGGCTTCGGCCCCGATGCGCGCAACGTCCAGCTCGACTACGCCTTCGACAGCTACGATCTGGGCGGCCTCCTCGTCGACAAGGTGCGCGTGCTGGCCGCAGGCGGAGCCGTCGCCGGGGCGGCGCTCCTCTGGGCCTTCTTCCGCTTCGCCCGGACCGGCAAGGCGATCCGCGCCTGCGCCGACAATTACCTCGGGGCGCAGGTGGTGGGGCTCGACGTCAAGCGCCTCTACGCCATCACCTTCGGGATCGGCGCCGCCTGCGTCGGCGCCGCCGGCAGCCTCATGCTGCTCCTCGTCGACGTCCATCCCTACCTCGCCACCGACTACACGCTCCTCGCCTTCATCATCGTCATCGTCGGCGGGCTCGGCAGCCTCGGCGGCGCCCTCCTCGGCGGGCTGCTCATCGGCCTCTCGGAGGCGCTCTCCGGCTTCTTCATCGATCCCTCGATGAAGAGCATGTTCAGCTACGGGCTCCTCATCCTCGTCCTGCTGGTGCGGCCGCAGGGCCTCTTGGGCCGGCGCCTCTGATGCGCGCGCCCTTTTCGTCGCTCTTCGCGGGGCGGCCGCGCCGCGCGCCGGCGGCGCTCGCGCTCTTCGTCGCGGCCATGGCGGCGATGCCGCTCGTCGCCGGCGACTATCTTCTCTCGGTCCTCATCCTCGTGCTCTTCGCCGCATATCTGGCGCAGGCCTGGAACATCATGATGGGCTTCGCCGGGCTCCTCTCGATCGGCCATGCCCTCTATATCGGCATCGGCGCCTATGCGAGCGCGGCGCTCTTCGTCCATTACGGCACCTCGCCCTGGATCGGCATGCTGGCCGGCGTCACCATCGCCGCCCTCGCCGGCGCCGCCATCGGCGCGCTCAGCTTCCGCTTCAAGGTGGGCGGCGTCTATTTCGCGCTCCTCACCATCGCCTTCGCCGAGTTCACCCGCATCCTCGCCGACCATTTCGGCTGGATCGGCGCGTCGAGCGGCCTCTTCCTGCCGGTCGCCAACCGCGCGACGAGCGATGTCTGGCACCTGCGCGGCGCACCCGTCATGTTCTATTACCTGCTGCTCGCCGCCGTGCTGGCGCTGCTCGCGCTCGGGCGCCTGCTGCTCGGGCGCCGCATCGGCTATTACTGGCAGGCGATCCGCGAGGACGAGGAGGCGGCGAAGGCGCTCGGCATCGATGTCTTCCGCTGCAAGCTCGCCGCGGTGACGCTTTCGGCCGGGCTCACGGCGGTTGCCGGCGTCTTCCACGCCTTCTATTACAACAACCTCTACCCGGAGACGATCTTCGCCATCGGCCGCTCGGTCGAGCTGATGCTGCCCGCCATCATCGGCGGGCTCGGCACGCTCTTCGGCCCGATCCTCGGCGCCTTCCTGCTCACCGGGCTCAGCGAGGCTTTGACCAACGCCACCGCCGATTGGGGCATCGACGGGCTGAAGCAGCTCCTCTACGGCCTCGTCCTCGCCATCGTTGTCGTGCTGCGGCCGGACGGGATCTGGCCATGGATCGCGGCGCGGCTCGGCCTCGGCGCGGCCCCTCACCCTCCCGCTTCGCGGGTCCCTCCCTCTGCCCGCGAGCGGAGCGAGGGGGCTTTGCCGCAGGGCCAGCCGTGACCGCGCGCCCGCTCCTCGCCGTCGACGGCATCGCCAAGCGCTTTCGCGGCCTCCGCGCCGTCGACGGCGTCGGCTTCGACGTGCCGCAGGGCGGCATCGTCGCCCTCATCGGCCCCAACGGCGCCGGCAAGACCACCGTCTTCAACCTCATCGCCGGCGTCTACCGGCCGGATGCCGGGCGCATTTTCCTCGACGGCGCCGACATCACCGGGCTGCGGCCCGATCAGATCTGCAAGGCGGGGATCGCCCGTACCTTCCAGATCGTCCGTCCCTTCGGCGGCCTCTCGGTCCTCGACAATGTCGTCGTCGGCGCGCTGCGGCAGACGGCCGACCTCGCCGCCGCCCGCCGCGCCGCCCTCGCCATTCTGGAGCGCCTCGGCCTTGCCGCGAAGGCGGCGCAGCCGGCGCACGCTCTCACCCTGCCCGAGCGCAAGCGCCTCGAAACGGCGCGCGCCCTCGCGACGCGGCCGAAGCTCCTGCTGCTCGACGAGGTGATGGCCGGGCTCCGGCCTGTCGAAATCGACGGCATGGTGGCGGTGCTGACGGCGCTTTGCCGCGAGACCGGCCTCACCATCCTCCTGACCGAGCATGTGATGCGCGCCGTCATGGCGCTGTCGCACAAGATCGTCGTGCTGCATCACGGGCAGAAGATCTGCGAGGGCCCGCCCGCCATCGTGGCGCGCGACCCGCAGGTCCTCCGCTCCTATCTCGGCAGCGTCGGCCGGCATGGCGGGGGAGTCGCGGTGCCATGCTGAGCGTCCGCGACCTCGACCTCTTCTACGGCGACGCGCAGGCGCTCGACGCCGTCGCCCTCGAGGTCGGCGAAGGCGAGATCGTCGCCATCATCGGCGCCAATGGCGCCGGCAAGAGCTCGCTCATCCGCACGATCGCCGGCATCCACCGCCCGGCGCGCGGCTCGATCCGCTTCGCCGGACGCGAGATCGCCGGGGAACCCAGCCATCGCGTCTGCGAGATGGGGCTGGGGCAAGTCGCCGAGGGCCGGCAGATCTTCCCGACGATGACGGTGCTCGAGAATCTCGAAATGGGCGCCGCGCTGAAGCGGGCGCGGCAGGGCGCGAAAGCGCAGCTCGAGCGCGCCTTCGCGCTCTTCCCGCGGCTTGCCGAGCGGCGGCGGCAGGCCGCCGGCACGCTCTCCGGCGGCGAGCAGCAGATGCTGGCGATCGCGCGCTGCCTCATGGGCCGGCCGCGCCTCGTCATGCTCGACGAACCCTCGCTCGGCCTCGCCCCCGTCATCGTCGAGGACGTCTTCGCCGTGATCGCGCGCCTGCGCCGCGAGGAAGGGCTGACCATCGTCCTCGTCGAGCAGAACGTCGCGATCTCGCTCGCCCTCGCCGATCGCGGCTACGTCCTCGAAAACGGCCGGATCGTCATGACCGGCGCGGGCGCGGCGCTCCTTGCCGATGACCGCGTGCGCCAAGCCTATGTGGGGTTGTAAGCCGGCGTGTCGGGCGCTACTCATCCTCGATGACGCCGACGATCCGCCCCTATCGCGCCGAGGACCGCGCCGCGCTCCTGCGCGCGATCGACGCCCTGCAAGACCATGAGGAAGCCGTCCATCCCGGCAGCCGGCGCACCGGAACCGCGATCGCTGCGGTCTATCTCGACCATCTGCTGCGGCGCACGGCGGAGGCGATGGGCGCCGTCTTCGTCGCCGAGGCCGGCGGTTCCGTCGTGGGGTTCATTGCCTGCCGCGTCAAGGACAGCCGCTCCCTCGTCGAGACCGAGGCCTATACGCGTTACGGCTATGTCTCCGATCTCGAAGTCGATCCGGCCTGGCGCGGGCAGGGCGTGGCGGCGCGGCTGCTCGCCGCCGCCGAGCGCCACCTCGCCGCCACGGGCGCGGTGACGCGCATGCGCCTCACGGTTCTCGCCGCCAACGCTCCGGCGCGGCGCGCTTACGAGAAATACGGCTTCCGCCCTTACGACATCGAGCTCGACAAGCCGATCGCGCCGACCGAATAGACGACCTCCCCTTCCTCTCGCCCACGAGGAAAGATGGTAGTCTGAGGCCATGCCGCCGCGTTTCGCCGAGCCCGACATCGCCCTCGATCATCTCGCCGATGGCAGCCTTCTTCTGCGCTCGCGGACGCCGCTCCTTCCCTATGGGCGCTGTCTCGGCGACTTCCTCGAGGAGTGGGCGGCGCGGGCGCCGCAGCGCCTCTTTCTCGCCGAGCGCGCGCCCCAAGGCTGGCGGCGGCTTTGCTATGGCGAGGCGCGACAGGCCGTGCGCGCCATCGGTCAGGCGCTTCTCGATCGCGGGCTTTCGGCGGAGCGGCCGGTCCTCATTCTTTCCGGCAACGGCATCGACCACGCGCTTCTTGCGCTGGGCGCCATGCATGTCGGCGTGCCGGTCGTCCCCGTCTCGGTCGCCTATTCGCGGCTGTCGCAGGATTTCGCGAAGCTGCGCCATATCCTCAGTCTTGTCCGCCCCGGCCTCGTCTTCGCCGAAAGCGGCGCCGAATTCGAGACGCCGCTCGTCGCGCTCGATCTCGGCGAAGCCGAGCTCGTCCTCGGCCGCGATCCACCCCGGGACCGCCGCTCGACGCCCTTCGCGGCGCTGCTCGAGGCGACGCCCGGGCCGGCGCTCGATGCCGCCTTCGCCGCGGTCGGTCCCGACACCGTCGCCAAGATCCTCTTCACCTCCGGCTCGACGGGACTGCCGAAGGGCGTCGTCAACACCCAGCGCATGCTTTGCGCCAACCAGCAGATGATCGCGCAGCTCTGGCCGTTTCTCGAAGACCGCCCACCGGTCATCGTCGATTGGCTGCCCTGGAATCACACTTTCGGCGGCAATCACAATTTCAACCTCGTGCTCCGCCATGGCGGCACGCTCTATATCGACGACGGCAAGCCGGCGCCGGGACTCATCGAGCGCTCGCTCGCCAATCTGCGCGCGGCGGCCCCGACGCTCTATTTCAACGTGCCGCTCGGCTACGCCATGCTGGCCGATGCGCTGGAGCGCGACGAGGGTTTCGCCCGCCATTTCTTCCGCGAGCTCGATTTCCTCTTCTACGCCGCGGCGGCGCTGCCGCAGACGATCTGGGAACGCCTCGAGCGCGTCAGCCGCAAGGCGCGCGGCGCCGCCCTGCCGATGGTCTCGGCCTGGGGCACGACCGAGACGGCGCCGATGGCGACCGCCGTCCACTACGCGACCGAGCGCGCCGGCAATATCGGCCTGCCGCCGCCCGGCGGAGCGCTGAAGCTGGCGCTGCTCGGCGGCAAGCGCGAGCTGCGCGTCAAGGGTCCGCATGTGACGCCCGGATACTGGCGCCGCCCCGACCTCACCCGCGCCGCCTTCGACGAGGACGGCTTCTACCGCACGGGCGACGCCGCGCGCTTCGCCGAGGACCGGGCGCCGGCGCGCGGCCTCGTCTTCGACGGGCGCCTTGCCGAGAACTTCAAGCTGAGCTCCGGCGTCTGGGTCGATGTCGGGGCGCTGCGCATTGCCGTCATCGCCGCCTGCGCCCCGCTCCTCGCCGACGCCGTCATCGCCGGGCACGACCGCGACCGCATCGGGCTTCTCCTCATCCCCAATGTCGCCGCCTGCCGAAGCTGCGCTCCGGAGCTTGCCGAGGCGGCGCCCGCCGCGATCGTCGCCGCGCCAGTGGTGCTGGCGGCCTTCCGCGCGGCGCTCCTGCGCTTCAATGCCGCGGCGACCGGCAGCTCGACGCGCATCGCCCGCGCTCTCCTCCTCGCCGAGCCGCCTTCGATCGACGGCAACGAGATCACGGACAAGGGCTACATCAACCAGCGCGCGGTGCTGGAGCGCCGCGCCGCCTCCGTCGAGCGGCTGTTCGGGGACGGCGATGCGAGTGTGATTGTTCTTGACGGCGGAGCATGACCCCCTGCACGACCCTCCCCCGCAAGGACCGCAAGAGGGAAGGGGAAGATCGAGGCGCTCGCGGCTGCTTGCCCCGCGCTATCCGAGCCCGCCGATGAAGCGCACCATGGCCTGAAGCGTCGCCTCGGCCTGGTCGCGATGCGGCGAATGGCGGCAGCCCGGCAGGAGCAGCAGCTCGCAGGGGCCGGCGACGCCGCGGCGGATCGCGTGGAGCTGCGCCACGGTGCCGTATTCGTCCTCCTCGCCCTGGATCGCGAGCGCGGGGCAGGCGATCGCCGGAAGATACGCCTCGATGTTCCAGGCGCGGAATTCCGGATCGAGCCAGATGTCGTTCCAGCCGCGAAAGGCGGCGTCGGGATCGGCGTGGTAGGGCGCGAGCCGGCGGCCGAGCCCGCTTGCGGCATAACTCGCCTTCGCCGCCGCTATGCTGGCGATCGTCACGTCCTCGACGAAGACATGCGGCGCTTCGAGCACGAGGCCGCGCACGTCCCGGCCCGCGCCGCCCGCATGAATGAGCGCGATCGAGGCGCCGTCGCTGTGGCCGACGAGGACCGGCGCGGCGATCGCGAAGCGATCGAGCAGCGCCGGCAAGACCTCGAGCGCCTCACGATGCATGTAGTCGACGGCGTGCGGCGCCTCCAGCGCATCCGAGCTTCCGTAGCCGCGGCGCGAATAGACGAGCGCCGCGGCGCCGGTCGCCGCCGCGAGCTTCGCCGGAAAATCGCGCCAGAGGGCGACCGAGCCCAGCCCTTCATGGAGGAAGACCAGGGTGGGGACGCCGGGGCGCGTCTCGGCGATCCATTCATATTCGAGCCGGCAGCCGCCGATGGCGACGAAAGGCATCCGGCCTCAGCCGCCGACGCGCTGGCGCAGCTTGAAGCGCTGGATCTTGCCCGTCGCCGTCTTCGGCAGCTCGCCGATGAACTCGATCCAGCGCGGGTATTTGTAGGGCGCGAGGCGCTCCTTGACGTGGCGCTGCAAAGCCTCGGCGAGCGCGGCGTCTCCGGTGCGCCCCGGCTTCAGCACGACATAGGCCATGGGCTTGATCAGCCCTTCGGCATCGGCGCGGCCGATGACGGCGGCCTCCAGCACCGCCTCATGGGCAAGGAGCGCCGCCTCCACCTCGAAGGGCGAGACGTAAATGCCCCCCACCTTCAGCATGTCGTCGGTGCGCCCGCAATAGGTGAAGGTGCCGTCGGCGTTCTCGACATATTTGTCGCCGCTCCGCGTCCACGGGCCGAGGAAAGTCGCGCGCGAGCGCTCGCGGTTGTTCCAGTAATAGGCGGCGCTGGTGGGTCCGCTCACCTGCAATTCGCCGATCTCGCCGGGCTTCACGGGCCGCCCCTCCTCATCGAGGAGGCGGATCGCATAGCCCGGCACCGGCGTGCCCGTCGTCCCGTAGCGCACGCGTCCCGGCCAGTTCGACAGGAAGATATGCAGCATCTCCGTCGAGCCGATGCCGTCGAGAATGGGAACGCCGGTGCGCTCCTCCCAGCGCCGGCCGATATCCTCGGGCAGCGCCTCGCCGGCGGAGACGCAGCGCCGCAGCGCCAGCTCGCCCTTCTCCGGCAGATCGGTGCCGGCGAGGAGCGCGGCATAGAGCGTCGGCACGCCGTAGAAGATCGTCGGCCGCCCCTCGCGCAGAACGCGCGAGACCGCCGCCGGGGTCGGCCGCTCGGCGAGGAGAATGCTGGTGGCGCCGACGGCGAGCGGAAAGGTGAGGGCGTTGCCGAGCCCATAGGCGAAGAACAGTTTCGCCGCCGAGAAGACGATGTCCTCCTCCTCGATGCCGAGCACCGGCAGCGCGTAGAGATCGGCGGTCAGCGCCAGATGCGTCTGGAGATGGACGGCGCCTTTCGGCGTTCCGGTCGAGCCCGAGGAGTAGAGCCAGAAGCAGACATCGTCGGGTCGCGTCGGCGCCGCTTTGCCGCCGCTCTTCGCTCCGGCCATCAATTCGGAAAGGCGGCGGTGGCCCTGCCCCTCCGCGCCGGAAACGATGATTTCGAGGCCGGGATGGTTGCCGAGAATCGGCGCAAAGGCGGGGAGCAGCGCCGCCGACACGACGAGCAGCCGGGCGCGGCTGTCGCGCAGCATGAAATCGTAATCGGCGGCGGTGAGGAGCGTGTTGACCGGCACCGGAACCACCCCCGCCTTGATGGCGCCGAGGAAGGCGGTCGGGAAGTCGATCGTGTCGAGGAGGCAGAGCAGGATGCGCTGCTCCATCGCGATGCCAAGCGATCCCATGAGGCCGGCAAAACGGTCGACGCGCTCGGCGAGCTCGGCATAGGTGTAGCCGCCCGATCCGTCGCGGATCGCGACCTTGCCGCCGCGCCCCGCTTCGAGGTTGCGGCCCAAGAGATCGGCCGCGGCGTTGTATTCGCCCGGAAAGACGCGCAGCGGCACCGCTGCGGATTGCTTTGCCATGTCACCTCCCTATCCGCTCTTCATGCCCGGTTCTGTGCCGGGCCTTGGGTGAATCTACCACCAAGGACACGAAGGACACCAAGAGGCGACAGAGGGCACGTGGCGCCGGCGCCAAATATCGAGGGCGGTCGATTCGCGCCTCTCCTGACGCTGCGCGGCTGCGGCTTGGTGCGCTTGGTGTCCTTTGGTGGTGGATCGCGGTCCCTCGGCCTAAGCCGCTTCGTCGCGCGCCTCGCGCAGCATGTCGAGCCAGCTCTCCGCCCATTCGACCGCGACCTCCTCGGGAATGGTTCCCGCGCTCGCGTCGTGCAGCATGATCTCGCCGACCCGGCGCGCGCCGAGCGAGGATAAAAGCTGATCGAAGCGCTTGCCGCCGAAGCAGAAGGTGGCGGCATAGGTGCGGTCGCCGAGGGCGATGACGCCGTATTCGACATGGGCGAGCGCCGGCTTCTCGGCTTCGAGCGCGGCGAAAAGCGCCTGCGCATTATCCGGCACGTCGCCCTGCCCGTAAGTCGAGGTGCAGATCAGGAAGACGCCGCGGCGCGCGAAGACCTCGACGCCCTGACCGTCCATCGGCACGATCTCGACGGCGGCGCCCGCCGCCCGCAGGCGGTCGCGCACTTCCTCGGCGACGAGCTCGGCCGTGCCGGTCATGGTGCCGGTCAAGATCGTGATCGCGATCGCCAAACCCGAAACTCCCTTGCCAGATGCTCTGCTAGGAAAAGGCTATAATGCATGTTACAATCATTACAGGCAATATAATACATCTTCGGAGGCCATGGCGGCGGACCGGAGCACGGAGCGTGTCCCGCGCGGCGCGGGCGCCGAGAGCGAGTATCTGCGCCAGCTCGGCGAGCGCATCCGCGAGGCGCGGGCGCGGCGCGGCATGACGCGCAGAATCCTGGCGCGCGATTCCGGCGTCTCGGAGCGCTATCTCGCCCAGCTCGAAGGCGGCCAGGGCAACATCTCGATCATCCTCTTGCGCCAGGTGGCGGAAGCGATGGGCCTTCCCCTCGCCGATCTCGTGCGCGAGGGGCCGGAGCGTCCGGTCGAGCTCGCGCTGCTGCTGCAAAGCCTCGAGCGCCTGTCGCCGCAGGAGCTGACGCAGGCGCGCCAGCTCCTCGCCACCGCCTTCGGCGGCGCGATCGCGGCGGACCGGCGTCGGCGCATCGCCCTCATCGGCCTGCGCGGCGCCGGCAAATCGACTCTGGGTCGGCGCCTCGCCGCGGCGCGCGGCGTCCCCTTCATCGAGCTCGACCGCGAGATCGAGCGCCTCTCCGGTCTCGCGCTCGGCGAGATCTTCCAGCTCTACGGCCAGCCCGCCTTCCGCCGCTATGAGCGGCGCTGCCTCGAAACGGTGATCGAGCGGCATCGCGAAGCGGTGATCGCGACCGGCGGCAGCCTCGTCTCGGAGCCCGGAACCTTCGACCTCCTGCTCGCCGCCTGCTTCACCATCTGGATCAAGGCGGCGCCCGAGGAGCATATGAGCCGCGTCCTGGCGCAAGGCGATACGCGGCCCATGGCCGAGAATGACGAGGCCATGGCCGATCTCCGCCGCATTCTCGCCGGGCGCGAGGCGCTTTACGCCAAGGCCGACGCCGCCGTCGACACCGCCGGCCGCACCGTCGAGGAAAGCTTCGCCGCGCTGCAGGCGGCGGTCTCACGGTAGGCAGGATTCTTTTTCGGCATCCCAAAGACGTGGCATAGTTCATATGATGACGAAAAGAGAGGCGATTGACGGACTCCGCCGACACGCTGACGCCATCAAGGCGCTCGGCGTCACCTCTCTCTATCTCTTCGGTTCGACGCTGCGGGGCGAGGCGCGTTCGACGAGCGATCTCGACCTCTTCGTCGAATACGATGCCGTCGGCAAGTTCTCGTTGATCGAGCTCGTGGCGGTTAAGCAGCTCCTCGAGGCGCGACTCGGTCATCCGGTCGATGTGACGACGCGCGACAGTCTCCATCCCGTCCTCAGAGAGGAGATCGAGCGCACCGCCGAGCGCGTCTTCTGATGCAGCGCAAGGTCAGGCCCGCTCTACAGGCAATTCTCGGAGCCATTGACGGGATCGAGGCGGCGCTGCGTGCAAATCCTTCGAGGAGTATCAGAACGATTGGCTGCTACGGCATGGAACGCAGCGTGGGATCGAGATCATTTCCGAGGCGAGCCGGCGCATTCCTGAAGAATTGCGCAAGACCCGCCCGGAGATCCCATGGCAGCAGGTGATGGGGATCGGCAACGTGCTTCGACACGAATACCACGACATTTCCGATCGTGTAATTTGGAATGTCTTCCTGCAACATCTCCCGCCGCTGAAGAGTGCCGTCGAGGCAATCGACG
Organism: Alphaproteobacteria bacterium; assembly: GCA_021325525.1. GTDB lineage: Bacteria > Pseudomonadota > Alphaproteobacteria > ATCC43930 > CGMCC-115725 > URHD0088. The sequence continues at coordinate 1,451 of JAJPHB010000148.1, read as the reverse complement.
CGTCCCTGAAGGAGTGAGGGAGGCTGTCGGCTATGCACCCGCCCCCGTCTTCGTCAGCGCGGCGACGAGGCCCGGCATCGTCCCGGGATTCATGGCGTCGACCATCGCGGTCGGAATGAGGATGGTGGCGCCGCGCTCCTTCGTCGTCTCGTAGATGATGTTCATGGCGCGGAGCTGGAAGGCCGCGGCGTTCTGCGCGTAGATCTCGGCCGCTTCGACGAATTTCTGCGCCACCTCGCGCTCGGCGTTGCCGAGAATGACGCGGGCCTCGCGCTCGCGCTCTGCCTGGGCTTGGCGGCTCATCGCGTCCTGGAGCGCCATCGGGATGGCGACGTCGCGAATCTCGACCGACATGACGGCGACGCCCCATTCGGCGGTCTTGCGTCCGATTTCGTCCTTCAGCTGCGCGTCCGCCGCCTTGCGCTCGGAGAGGAGCGCCGAGAGCGCGGTCGAGCCGATCATCTCGCGCAGCGAGGTCTGCGCGACCCGGGCGATCGCCTGGCGGTAGTCGGTGATCTCCAGCGATGCCTTCTCGGCGTCGTGGACCTGCCAGAAGATGATGGCGTCGACATTGACCGGCACGGTGTCGCGGGTCAGCGCCTGCTCGGCGACGAACTCCGTCGTCTGGATGCGCTGGTCGACCCAGCTCGCGACGGCGTCGATGACGGGCAGGATGAAGAAGAGACCGGGACCGCGGATCGCCTGCAATTTCCCGAGGCGCAGCACCACCGCCTTCTCCCATTGATTGGCCATCATCAGCGATTGCGGCAAGAGGATCGCCAAGAGGACGAGCAGCCCGGCGAGGACGTAGAAGCCCGCGCCCTGCACGAAGCCGAGCCAGGCGCAGAAACCCGCAAGCAGCAGGCATATGACGGCGAGGACGCCGGCGAGGGCACTGGCACCGCGAAGCGTGTTCATCCTTCACCTCCCTGCTCCTGCCGCTCCTCGAGCGTGAGCACGCGGTGGGCCACCGCGACGGGGTCCACCCCTTCCGTCATCGCCATCGCGACGAGCCGATGCGCGAGGCTGTCGATGCGCGCCGCCTCCGCCGCGAGATCGCGCCGCGGCGGCCGCTCCGCGACGAAGGTGCCGACGCCGCGCACGGTTCGGATCGCCCCCATCGCGTCGAGCTCGTCATAGGCGTGGCGCACCGTATTGAGATCGACGCGGAGCGCGACCGCCACCTGCCGCATCGTCGGCATCTGAGCGCCGGGCGCGAGCCATCCCGCCCCGATGGCCCCCAGAAGCTGCTCGCGAATTTGCACATAGATCGGAACGCCCGAGGGTTCGATACGCAGCGCGTCCAGCGTCCTCTGCACTTGTGTATGCATATTCTCATACACTAACCAATTCGCGCGAAGGCGTCAATCCGTGGGTCACGATGGATGCGGCGCTATCGCATCCCGAGTGACTGCGGTCACAGCGGCGCGGAAGGGCCGGCGCTAGGCTGT
>JAJPHB010000132.1 GCA_021325525.1 Alphaproteobacteria bacterium | reverse complement strand
GGCCACGACGCCCCCGCACCCGGTTTCTCCGGGCCCGCCCATCAACCATGCCGCGACGGCGACGCCTGCCCCGCATCCGGCGCCCGCGCCGCCTTCCGAGGCGCTGCGGCCGAACCATGGGCAGCAGAACGAGGCGAAAGCGGCGCCGCATCCGCAGCCCCATCCGCAGCCGCAGGCAAGCCACGCAGCTGCCGCCCGTCCGGCGCCGGTTCCCGAGCGCGCCGTGCCGCACCCGACGCAGCAGACCATGCTGCAGCCGACTCAGCATGGCTGGGTGCGGGCGCCGCAGCCGCCGCAACCGCCGCCGCAGCAAAGCGCCCAGCATCAGGGCAAGCCGCAGGAAGCGGCGAAGCCGCACGAGCAGCAGGGGAAGGGCCGCCATCCGGGGCAGCCCGAGCAGAAGACCGAGTGACCGGACCCGGCGCAGACGCGTCCCGCCGTTTTCCGTCGCCGCGCCGATTCGGCGCGTGATAGAACGGGCCGCCGGCGGCGGCAACTCCCGCGGCCGGCGCTCGGGGGGCGGGCAGCATGCGCCAGATGCGCGGGGCCGAATTTCGATGAAGCGCCTCATCGTCGCCATTACCGGTGCCTCGGGGGCGATCTACGGCATTCGCGCGCTCGAATTGCTGCGCCGCCTCGGCGGGATCGAGACTCACCTCGTCCTCTCGCCGGCCGCCGGCCGGACCATCGCCGAGGAGACGCCGCGCAGCCTCGACGAGGTCCGCGCGCTCGCCGATTGCGTCCACAGCTACCGCGATGTCGGGGCGGCGATCGCCAGCGGCTCGTTCCGCACGGCGGGGATGCTGATCGCGCCCTGCTCAGCGAAGACGCTGAGCGGCATCGCCTATGGCTTTGCCGACGAGCTCGTCGTGCGCGCCGCCGATGTCTGCCTCAAGGAGCGCCGGCGCCTCGTGCTGCTCTTCCGCGAGACGCCGCTCCATGCCGGGCATATTGCCGCCATGGCGGCGGCGACGCGCAACGGCGCCGTCGTGATGCCGCCCGTTCCCGCCTTCTATCACCGGCCGCGGACGATTGACGACGTCGTGACGCAGACCGTGGGGCGCGCCCTCGACCTCTTCGATATTGACGCCGAGGTGGTGAAGCGCTGGAAAGATCCGGAGACCGCCGCGCCCGGCGAATGAGTGCAGCGCTCGCCGGGATCCTCGTCCCGGCGCGCGCCGCGCGAGCCATGGCCTGCCGCGCCGAGCTGTGCTACCTCTCCCGCCCGCGCGCGGAGCGCAGGTGAGCGGGCAGGAGAGGATGAGCATTTTCGACAAGAAGGCGATCGCCGAAATGACGGCGAAGATGCTGCTCGAAGTGGAGGCGGTGCGCTTCAGCGCCGAGAAGCCCTTCATCTTCACCTCGGGCTGGGCGAGCCCGGTCTATACCGATTGCCGCCGCCTCATCTCCTTCCCGCGCGTGCGCCGGCAGCTCATCGATTTCGGCGTCGCCACGGTGCTGCGCGACATCGGCGCCGAGCAGTTCGACGCGGTGGCGGGCGGCGAGACGGCGGGCATTCCTTTCGCCGCCTGGATGGCCGAGCGCCTGATGCTGCCCATGCAATATGTGCGCAAGAAGCCGAAGGGCTTCGGCCGCAACGCCCTCATCGAGGGCCATGTCGAGGAGGGCCAGCGCGTGCTCCTCGTCGAGGACCTGACGACCGACGGGCGGAGCAAGGTCAATTTCTGCAAAGGGCTGCGCGAGGCGGGCGCCAGGGTCGAGCACTGCTTCGTCATTTTCTATTACGACATTATGCCGGGCGGCACGCGGATCCTCGACGAGCTCGGCGTCAAGCTGCATCGCCTCGCGACGTGGTGGGACGTCCTCGCCGTCGCCAAGGAGAGCGGCCAGTTCGGCAGCGCCATGCTGGAGGAGGTCGAGAAATTCATGCGCGACCCGCCGGGCTGGTCGAAGGCACATGGCGGCATCGCGGAGGTCTCGGAATAACATGGACGCCACGGAATGGGACGTCATCGTCGTCGGCGGCGGCAATGCCGCCTTCGCGGCGGCGCTCGCCGCGCGCGAGAGCGGCGCCTCCGTCCTCATGCTCGAAGCCGCGCCCGAAGCCGAGGGCGGGGGCAACAGCCGCTTCACCGCGGGCGCGATGCGCGTCGCCTATGACGGGCTCGAGGACATCAAGAGCCTCGTCCCCGACCTCTCGGCCGAGGAAATCGCGACCACCGATTTCGGTACCTACACGCGCGACCAGTTCTTCGACGACATGGCGCGGGTGACGCAGTACCGCGCCGATCCGAACCTCGTCGAGCTGCTGGTGACGCAAAGCCTCGGCGCGCTGCGCTGGATGCGCGAGAAGGGCATCCGCTTCGTGCCGATCTACGGGCGCCAGGCCTTCAAGGTCGAGGGCCGCTTCAAATTCTGGGGCGGCCTCACTCTCGAGGCCGTGGGCGGCGGCCCCGGCCTCATCGCGATGTGGACCGAGGCGGCGCGGCGGGAAGGCGTCCCGATCCGCTACGAGACCCGCGCGCTCGACCTTCTCACAGAGGACGGCGCCGTCATCGGCTGCCGCATCCGCGCCGGCGGGAGGGTGAGCGTGCTGCGCGCCAAGGCGGTCATTCTCGCCTGCGGCGGCTTCGAGGCGAATGCCGAGTGGCGGACGCGCTATCTCGGCCCCGGCTGGGACCTCGCCAAGGTGCGCGGCTCCCGCTTCAACACCGGCGAAGGCCTCCGCATGGCGCTCGCCATCGGCGCCAGCCCCTGCGGCAACTGGTCGGGCTGCCATGCCGTCGGCTGGGACATGAACGCGCCCGAATTCGGCGACCTCGCCGTCGGCGACCAGTTCCAGAAGCACTCCTACCCTTTCGCCATCATGGTGAATGCGCGCGGCCGCCGCTTCGTCGATGAGGGCGCCGATTTCCGCAACTACACCTATGCGAAATACGGCCGCGTCATCCTGGAGCAGCCGGGCCAGTTCGCCTGGCAGATCTTCGATAACAAGGTGAAGCACCTCCAGCGCGGCGAGTACAACATCCGGCAGATCACCAAGGTGACGGCGGATTCGCTGGAAGAGCTGGCCGGCAAGCTCGACGGCGTCGACAAGGCGGCGTTCCTCGCGGAGGTGGCCGCCTACAATGCCGCGGTGCGGACCGATATTCCCTTCAATCCCAACATCAAGGACGGGCGGCGCACGGAAGGACTCGCCATCGACAAGAGCAACTGGGCGAACACGATCTCGGTGCCGCCTTTCGAGGGCTATGCCGTCACTTGCGGCATCACCTTCACCTTCGGCGGCTTGCGCATCACCGACAAGGCCGAGGTGGTGAGCCTCGATTACCGCCCCATTCCGGGTCTTTATGCCGCCGGCGAGCTGGTCGGCGGGCTCTTCTATTTCAACTATCCGGGCGGCACCGGCCTCACTTCGGGCGCGGTCTTCGGCCGCATCGCCGGCCGCTCCGCGGCCGCCGCCGTGGCCCGCTGAGCCCGGATCCAAGGAAGGTACAGGATGGAGTTCGAGAATTCCTTCGAGGTGCCCCTGCCGCCCGCCGAGGCCTGGCCGGTGCTGATGGATATCGAGCGGATCGCGCCCTGCATGCCGGGCGCCGAGCTTACCGAGGTCGTCGACAAGGAGACCTACAAGGGGAAGGTGCAGGTCCGCCTCGGCCCGGTGGCCCTCAGCTTCGCCGGCACGGCGAAATTCGAGGAGATCGATGCGGCGGGGCACACCGCGAAGGTCCGCGCCCGCGGCAACGACGCCAAGGGCCGCGGCGCCGCCAACGCTCTCGTCGCCTTCCGCCTGGAGCCGTCGCCGGCAGGCTCGCGCGTCGTCGTCCGCACCGACCTCACCCTGACCGGCGCCGTCGCCCAATACGGCCGCGGCGTCGGCATGATCCGCGACCTCGCCGGGCAGCTCATGGGCCAGTTCGCGACCTGCCTCAAGGCGCAGCTCGCGGCGCGTCCTGCGCAGCCCGCGCCGGTGGCGGCCGAGCCGGGCACGGCGGCGCCGGCCCCGCCGCCGCCTCTGCCGCCCGCCGCCAAGCCCATCTCGGGCGTCTCGCTGATGCTGCGCGTCCTCTGGAACGCGCTGGTGCGGCTCGTCACCGGCCGGACGTCCTGACCCGCCGGAGGCGCATGGCCGGCCTCGCCTATCGCCTGCTGCGGCCGGCCCTCTACCGCCTCTCGCCGGAGACGGCGCACCACCTCGCGATCCGGGTCCTGAAGGCGGGACTCGTCTGCGGCGCGCGCGGCGATGACGACCCGATCCTGGCGACGCGCCTCTGGGGGATCGAGTTCCCCAACCCCATCGGCCTCGCCGCCGGCTTCGACAAGGACGCCGAGGTCGCGGATGCAATGCTGGCCCTCGGCTTCGGCTTCGTCGAGGCCGGAACGGTGACGCCGCAGCCGCAGCCGGGCAACCCCAAGCCGCGCCTCTTCCGCCTCGACGAGGACGAGGCCGTCATCAACCGCTTCGGCTTCAACAGCCAGGGGCTCGCCGGCTTCGCCGAGCGGCTGAAGCGGCGCCGCGCCGCCGGCGCGACGGGGGTCGTCGGCGCCAACCTCGGCAAGAACCGCGCGACGAGCGACGCCGCGGCGGATTACGTCGCCGGCATCGACGCCGTCTGCGGCCTCGCCGACTACCTCGTCGTCAATCTCTCCTCGCCCAACACGCCGGGCCTCCGCGGGCTGCAGGCGCGCCGGCCCATGGCCGAGCTCCTTTCGCGCGTCGATGCGGCGCGGCGGCGGACGGCGCCCGATCCGACGCGACCGCCGCCGCTTCTCGCCAAGGTCGGGCCCGACCTCTCCGAGGCCGAAATCGAGGACATCGTCGAGGTCGCCCTCGCCGCCGGCATCGACGGCCTCATCATCGGCAACACGACGGTGACGCGGCCGCCGGGCCTCGCGAGCCGCCACCGCGCCGAGGCGGGCGGGCTCTCCGGCCGGCCGCTCATGCCGCTTGCCACGGCTTGCCTTCGGATGGCCTATCGCCGCCTCGCCGGCCGGCTGCCGCTGATCGGCTGCGGCGGCGTCGCCAGCGGCGCCGACGCCTACGCGAAGATCCGCGCCGGCGCATCGCTGGTGCAGCTCTACTCCGCCCTCGTCTTCGCGGGACCGGCCCTCGCCGCGCGCATCAAGCGCGAGCTCGCGGCGCTCCTCCGCGCCGACGGCTTCGCATCGGTCGCCGACGCCGTTGGCGCCGACCACCGCCTAGCCCGGAATCCAGGCGACTAGCGGGTCAGATCCTGTAGTCCTCCAGCGTTTCCGGCGCAAAGAGCTCCTCGGGCCGCAGGCGGCGCGGCGACAGGCCCTGCTCGTGGTGGTAGCGCAGGAAGGTGTCGAGGACGTGGCGGTTCGCGGCGAAGCCGTAGGGCCACCAATCATCGCCCATCTCGCGCCGCGCCTCTTCGACATGCGCGTTCTGCCAGGGCAGCATCGCCTTCAGCGCCGCCGTAGTCGCGAGGCTCTCGTATGTGGCGCGCTGCGCCGCCGCGAAGGCTTTGGCCAGCGACTGCGCGATCCAGCGATTGGCGAGGTAGATTTCGCGGCGGATCGCGACGGCGTGCATGATGGGAAAGATCCTGGTCTTGCGGTAATAGGCGCGCTCGACCGCGACATAATTCTCGAACAGCCGCTTGACCGCCCGCGGCCGCGTCGCGTAGGTCGAGGGGGCGCGCGCCGTATAGAGCGCGTCGATCTCGCCGGCGGCGAGCATCGCCGCCAGGGTCTCCCCCGGACCGATGGGGCGCACGCGAAAGCGCGGCGGGATCTCGACCGGCACCTTCTCGCTGCGCCCGGGCTGCTCCTCGCCGCCCGTCAGATATTCGGGGCTCGCCGGATCGACGCCGTACTCGTCCTGGAGGATGCCGCGGATCCAGACTGGGGCCGTCATCTGGTATTCGGGCACGCCGATTCTCTTGCCGGCGAGGTCCTTCGGCTCGCGGATGCCGCTCTTGGCGGCGATGAAGATGCAGGAATGGCGGAAGAAGCGCGAGGGGAAGACGGGGATGGCGATGAAGGGCGGCTCCGCGCCGCCGAGCGAGACGACATAGGAGGAGAGCGAGACCTCGGCGACGTCGAACTCGCGGTTCCGCAGCATGCGGAAGAAGGTCTCCTCGACGGGCAGGGTGAGGTAGTTGAGGTCGATCCCTTCGGGCACGACGCTGCCATCGGCGAGCGCGCGCGTGCGGTCGTAATCCCAGCAGGCGAGGGTGAGGCGCAGCTTCGACATTCGGCGGTGCCCCTCGGGATCGCCGTTGCCTCGGCGACCGGTTCCGTTCGAGCTTCTATTGGTTGCTCGATCCTGGCGCCCATTCAACCACAAAGCGGAAGGAAAGTCCGTGTCATCCGCGGGCGATGCGCGCCGGACGGAGCGACGCCCTCAGAGGCGGAGGCCGGAGCCCGCCGCCTCCTCCGCGGCGTCGAGCGTGAACAGCTCTTGCGGCCGGCCGATGCCGCGCAGCGCATAGCGCCCGACCGAGGCGAGGCGCCAGCCCGTTCCGCGCGCCGCGGCGGCGAAGGCGGAGGAGAGCAGCACGGTCTGGTCGGCCGAGCGGCACATCGCGGCGACCCGGCTCGCCTCGTTGACGGCGGGGCCGACGACGGTGAAGTCGAGCCGGTCTTTGCTGCCGATGTTGCCGTAGAAGACCTCGCCGACATGAAGGCCGAGATAGAGGTCGGTCACCGGCAGCGATTTGGCGCCGCGGCTCTGGTTGAGGGCCGCGATCCGGCGCCGCGCCTCCACTGCCGCGGCGAGGGCGGCGGCGCAGGCGCGCCCGCTCTCCTCGGCGCGGAAAATGGCGAGCGTGCCGTCGCCGATCAGCTTCAGGACCTCGCCGCCCCGCTCGTCGATCGCCGAGATGACGGCCTCGGCATAGTCGTTGAGCAGCGGGATGATGTGCTCTGGCGCCGCCGTGTCGGTGATCGTCGTATAGCCGCGCAGATCGCTGAACCAGATGACGGCGCTGATGCGCTCGGCGATGCCGCGCGAGATGCGGCCGCTGAGCACGCGGCGGCCGGCGTCGCGCCCGAGATAGGTCTCGACCAGGGTCGCGGCGATGCGGCCCAGCGATGCCGATTTGACGGCCAGCGCGAGGCAGGGGACGATGCGGCGAAGCTCGGCGAGGGCGCTCTCGCCGAACCCCTCCGGCGCGTCCGTCATCCAGGAGGAGAGGATGCAGTCCATCTCGCCGATGACCCCGTCCGCCGCGAAGCGGTTGACCAGGGCGAGATAGTCGGTGATGCCGGCCTCGCGCATCTCCTCGAGCACCGGGAAGCCGAGTTTGTCGCCGGGGCGCAGGCGGGCGCGCAAGCTCGACCCGCCCGTCTGCAGCAGATGGAAGAAGGGGCTGCGCCGCCACGCCGCCGCCGCGTCGCCCACATCGGTGCGGCCGTATTCGGAGAGCGTCGCCTCCTTGGCGCCGCGCTGCCAGCGGAAGACGCGCCCTTCATAGATCGGGTGCAGGGTGTCGACGATGACCGTCGCGCGGGCGAGCGGCAATCCCGCGGCGATCGCGCGCTCGCAGAAGCCGCTCAACAGATCGGGCTCGGAGTGGCCGGCGAGCCCCGCCTCCGTCACCCAGCCCGCGACGTCGGGCGAATGGCTCTCCTTCAACGTCGCCTTGCGCTCCATGAAATGACATGTCCGTCCGGCACGAGGCCGCGCAGCGCCGTCAGCGCCGCTTCGGCAAGGTCGGGCGCGTCGAAGAATTCGATGACGATCGGCAGGTCCGCGGTGAGGCGCAGGAGATCCGCCGCATGCACCTCGCCGCTGCTGCCGAAGCCGGCGATGCCGCGGAAGACGGTGACGCCGTGAATGCCGTGCTGGTCGCGGAGCAGCGCCAGGATCTCGTGCATGCGGTTGTGGCGGCGGCCGTGATCGGCCTCGCTGATATAGATGCGCACGACGGTGACCTCGTCCGGCATCGCGCCCTCCATTCAGAGGTTACGTGCGATATAGGCACCGCTGAACGCGGCCAACAGCCCCAGCCCGACCGAAAGCGCGAGGTAGAGGATCGCCGACCCCGCCTCGCCCTGCTCGATCAGCAGCAGCGCCTCCATCGAGAAGGTCGAGAAGGTCGTGTAGCCGCCGAGGAAGCCGGTGAGAATGCCGGCGCGCAGCTCCGGCGCCATCGTGACGCGCTCCACCGTCGCGATGAAGAGGAAGCCCATGAGGAAGCTGCCGATGACATTGATGCTGAGCGTCGCATAGGGAAAATCGCGGCCCCAGACCGCCTGGACGAAGCCGGTCTGGCCGTAGCGCAAGCAGCAGCCGACGATGCCGCCGATCGCGATCGCAACATAGGTCCACACGCCCCCGCACTCCCGCATGGCGAAACCGTGACGCGGAAATTACCGCCGGCAAACCCGCGCGCAAGGCAAGCGAAATTTGCCCCGGGGGCGCCGCTCAGGCGCGCAGGCGCCGCCGCAGCAGCGCGTTGGCGGCGCCGGTCAGGATGAGGGTCGCCGCCATGAGGATGAAGGCGAGGGCGCTGCCGAGCGGCCAATTCGCCTGGTTCGAGATCTGGTCGTAGACGATGGGCGCCATCATCTGGAAGCGCGGCCCGCCGAGCAGCACGGGCGTCGCATAGGCATTCATCGCCAGGATGAAGCAGAGGATGGTGCCGGCGATGATGCCGGGCAGCGACAGCGGCAGCGTCACCCGGCGGAAGGTGCGGAGCGGCCCCGCCCCCATGCCGAGCGCCGCTTCTTCGAGCGCCTCGTCGATGCCCTCAATGACGCTTTGCAGGGTGAGCACCATGAAGGGCAGGTTGAAGCCGGTGATGCCGATGATGACGGCAAGCGGCGTATACATGATGTCGAGCGGGTCGCGGATGAGGCCGAGCCAGAGGAGGGCCGCGTTGAGGAAGCCCTCATGGCCGAAGACGACGATCCAGCCGGCGGCGCGCACGGCGTTGCCGACGAAGAGCGGCATGACGACGAGCATGACGAGGAGGCTCTTGTGCCGCCATTTGCTGCGCGCCAGCAGATAGGCGGCGGGATATCCGAGAACGAGGCAGAGCAGGGTGCTGATCGCGGCGACGCCGACCGTCACCAGCATGACCTTGCGGTAATAGGGGTCGGCGAAGAATTTGACGTAGTTCTCCGGCGTCGCCGCCTCGACCATGAACTGGCCGGGCTCGAAGTGATTGAAGCTGTATCGGAAGAGGAGGACGAGCGGCAGCACCAGGACGAGGACGACGCTCGCCATCGCCGGCGCGAGGAGGGCGGCGGCATCGTGGCGGCGGCGCGGGGATGAGCTGGTAAGCGCTGTCACGACACAAGATTCTCTCGCCCAACGGGGAGAGGGTCACTCACCCTGCCCTCTCCCGCACGTGGGAGAGGGCTCCTGCGCGGGCTGACCCACCCCTCACGCCTTGAACACCTTGTCCCACCATTCCTTGAGCTGCGCGTCGTTCTTGGCGAGGTAGTCGTAGTCCTGCACCATCATCGACTCGGCTTCGGCCGGCGAGAAGGCGACGCGTTTGGCCATCTCGCCTTCGGGCTTCACGTCGTCGACGGTGGGGTTGTAGCCCATATCCTCGATGAAGCCCTGCTGCGGCCGCGGATCCAGCGTCGCGTCGAGATAGGCGTAGGCGGCGTCCTTGTCCGGGGCGTTCTTGGCGATGCCGAATTCCGAGATGAAGAGGACGAGGCCTTCCTTGGGCGAGGCCATCTTGATGGGGACGCCGGCGTTCTGCCATTGCACGCCGCGCGCCTTCCACATGATGCACATCCAGATCTCTTCGCTCTTCAGCGCCTGCGCCATCGCCTCGTTGGTCGGCACGATCTTGACGCCCATCTTCTTCAGCTCGAGCAGCTTCGGCTTGCCCGGCTCGTAATTGTGCAGGCTGCCGCCATTGATGAGCGCCGCCGATTCGATCGTCGTCTGGTATTGGATGTCGATGACGCCGATCTTGCCGGCGTATTTCGGGTTCCAGAGGTCGTTGTAGGAAGTCGGCGCCTCGGTGATCTTGCTCGGGTTATAGAGGATCACCCGGTCGGTGAAGATGTGCGGCACCGAATATTTGGTCCTCAGCTTGGGCAGGATGTGCTTCGCATTCTTGAGCTTCGAGAAGTCGAGCTCGAGCAGTGTGCCCTTCTTGTACATCTCGTACATGCCCGAGCCGTTGAGCGCGACGACATCCATCGACCCGCGCGGCAGGCGCTGCTCGGCGAGAAGCTTCGTCTTGCGCGGCGAATCATTGTCGGTCGCGAAGATGACCTGGATGCCCTCCTTCTCCATGATCGGCGTCACGATGTGCTTCTGCTGCAGGTTCTGATAGTCGCCGCCCCAGGTGCCGACGATGACGCGGCCGCCGGCGGCTCTTCCCGGCAGCGGCACGAGGCCGGCGGCGCCGGCCGCCGCCATGCCCTGCAGCACGGCGCGACGCGATGGCGAAAGCGAGTGGATCTTGGTCATGCGAACCCTCCCTGATGATGCTTTTGCGGTCGAGTGTGCCATGGACGCGGCTAGTCGAGAAGCTGACAGGATTCGGCGTCCCACGCGACGTGCACCGGCAGGCCCGGCGCCAACGGCTCATCGGCGCCGTTCTGCGCATTCTGGGCATGAATGGCGACCGCCTCACCCGAGGCGAGGCGCACCTGATACTCCGTCTGCGAGCCGAGATATGTGACGCGCTCGACGACGCCGGGAAAGCAGTTCGGCGACGCCTCGCGGCCGAGCCGTATCTTCTCCGGCCGCACCGCGAGGAGCCGGCGCTCGGCGGCGCCGGCGGCGAAGGCGATGTCGAGCCCGCCGGCGCTGCGGAAGCGCCCCGGCGCCGTTACCGCGCCCTCGAAGAAATTGGTGCGGCCGATGAAATTGGCGACGAAGCGGTTCTGCGGGTGGTTGTAGAGCTCGCGCTGGGTCCCGATCTGCTGCACCCGCCCCTCATTCATGACGACGAGCCGGTCGGCCATCGAGAGCGCCTCTTCCTGGTCATGCGTCACCATGACCGCGGTGAGGCCGAGCTTCTTCTGCAGCTCGCGGATTTCGACCCGCACCTCCTGGCGCAGCTTGGCGTCGAGGTTGGAGAGCGGCTCGTCGAGCAGCAGGATGTCGGGCGCGATGACGAGGGCGCGCGCCAGGGCGACGCGCTGCTGCTGCCCGCCCGAGAGCTGGCGCGGCATGCGCTGGCCCAGCGCTTCGAGGCGCACGAGGCGGAGCGCGTCGGCGACTTTCGCCTTGATCGTCGTGCGGTCGAGGCGGCGCATTTCGAGGCCGAAGGCGACGTTCTCGAAGACGGAGAGGTGCGGGAAGAGCGCGTAGCCCTGGAAGACGAGGCCGGTGTTGCGGCGATAGGGCGGCAGATAGGTGACGTCGCGCCCGCCGAGAAGAATGCGCCCCGTCGTCGCCTCGATGAAGCCGGCGATCATCCGCAGCGTCGTCGTCTTGCCGCAGCCCGAGGGGCCGAGCAGCACCAGGAGCTCGCCTTCCGCCACCGAGAGCGACACGTCGTCGACGGCGCGAAACTCGCCGAAGCTCTTGCCGAGGTGTTCGAGGCGGAGGTCGGACATGGATTATGGCGTCGGCATGCGATCGTCGGCGAGAGCCCTCACCCCTCACCTAACCTCTCCCCTCTCCCGGCGGGAGAGGGGGGAGGGACGAGGCTGAAGGATCGGGCCAGGCATTCCCTCGCCCCTCTCCCCTCGGGGAGAGCGGGAGAGGGAGGGGCCCGTTGCGCAGCAACGGGAGGGTGAGGGGTGAGGGCGACGCCGCATCTTGCCGCATCCCTCACACCACCTGGCTCAGCTTGACGAACCGGTTCGTCAGCAGCATGCCGGCGGCGATGATCGCGATCTGCACCAGCGAGACGGCGGCGATCGTCGGATCGATCTTCCATTCGAGATATTGCAGGATGGCAATCGGCAGGGTCGTCGTGCCGGGCGCCACGAGAAAGAGCGAGATTTCGAGATTGCCGAAGGAGACGACGAAGCTGAAGAGTGCCGCCGCGACGACCGCGGGCCGGATCACCGGCAAGGTCACGCGCAGCAGCGTCCGCCAGCGGTCGGCGCCGAGATTCATCGCCGCCTCCTCGAGCGCGGGGTCGAGGCCGAGAAGGCTCGCGGTGATGAGGCGCACGGTCCAGGGAATGGTGATGAGGATGTGCGCGAGGGCGAGGCCGACGATGGAGCCGGTCAACGGCCAGCCCGTCACGATCTCGACCTCGATGAAGAAGATGTAGAGCGCCGTGCCGATGACGATGCTCGGCACGATGAGAGGCGCCGTCAGCAGCGTCGCCGTTGCCTCCTTGCCGCGGAAGGCGTGGCGGGCGAGGGCGAGGCTCGCGGGCACGCCGAGGACGAGCCCGCCCAGCATGGCGACGATCCCGACTTCGAGGCTGGTGGCGAAGCCCTCGGCGAACTGGCTCTGCGCCCAGATCTGCGAGAACCAGCGCAGCGTGTAGCCCTCGGGCGGGAAGGCCAGCAGCTCGTTCTTGAAGAAGCTGAGCCAGCAGACGAAGACGATCGGCAGCAGCATGACCGCGTAGGTGACGGCGGTCACCGCGCGCAGCGCCGCGCCGCCGAGGCGGAGCGAGGTGAGGGGGCGGCGGCGTGTTTGCCGCATCTATCTTTGCCCCGGCCGCCCCCCTCTCCCGCGTGCGGGAGAGGGAGAGGGTGAGGGCATCGGCGTGCTGGACGGAGACACCCTCACCCTGCCCTCTCCCGCAAGCGGGAGAGGGAATGGCAATTGGAAGGCGGAAAAGGTGGCGCTCGGTGTCACCGCGATCGCTACCCCGCCAGGCGGTTCTTGTGGAAGGCGCCGCCCTTGACGATCGCCCGCAGATGCGCGCCCTGGTCCTGGAGGAGGCCCAGATCCTTGAGCGGGTCGCCGTCGAGGACGAGGAGGTCGGCGAAGGCGCCTGGCGCGATGACGCCGAGCTCGCCCTCGCGCTGGAGGAGGCGGGCATTGACGAGGGTCGCCGAGCGGATGATCTCGAGCGGCGACATGGCCTCGGCGCGGATCAGGAACTCGCGCGACTGGTCGGTCTGGAGCTGGCCCAGGAGATCGCTGCCGAAGCCGATCGGCACGCCCGCCGCCTGGCAGAGTTCGAGCGAGCGCAGCCCGGCTTCGAGCACGATCTTGTTCTTCTCCTGGCTGACCGGCGGCAGGCCGAATTCGTGGCCGCGCCGGCGCATCGCGTCATAGGCGACGAGCGTCGGGACGATGAAGGCGCCCTTCTCGCGCATGAGGCGCGCCGTCGGCTCGTCGATGAGGTTGCCGTGCTCGATCGAGCGGACGCCGCAGGCGACGGCTCTCGCGATCGCGTCGGCGCCATAGGCATGGGCGCAGACATAGCGCTTCCAGGCGCGCGCCTCGCCGACCGCGGCCGCGATCTCCGCCTCGGTGAATTGCAGGCTGTCGAGCGGGTCGTTGGGCGAGGCGACGCCGCCCGAGACCATGAGCTTGATGTGGTCGGCGCCCTTGCGCAGCTCGTCGCGCACGGCGCGCAGCATCTCCGGCACGCCGTCGACGATGCGCGAGATGAGGCTGACGCCGCTGCAGCAGGCGCAGGTTTGCGGACCCGCCGTGCGGCTGCGGAAATCGCCATGCCCGCCGGTCTGGCTGATGCCCTGGCCGGCGATGAAGAGGCGGGGGCCGACGAGATGTCCCGTCTCGACAGCCTCGCGGATGCCGAAATCGGCGCCGCCCGTGTCGCGCACCGTCGTGAAGCCGCGGTCGAGCATGGCGCGCATGAGCGTCGCCGCCCGCCCCGCCATCAGCGTCAGCGGCACGTCCTCGAGGAGGTGCAGATTGACCTCCGAGAGATAGACGTGGATATGCGCGTCGATGAGGCCCGGCATCACGGTGCGCCCGCCGACATCGACGACCGCGGCGCTCTCGCTGCGGATCGCGCGCTCCGACACTTCGCGGATGCGCTCGCCTTCGATGAGGATCTCGGAATTCGGCCGGTATTCGCCGCTCCCTGGGTCGAGGAGGTTGCAGCGGCGGAAGAGAAGCATGCCCATGGAATGTCCCTCGGGAGAGGCGGCGATTATTCCCGCGTGCCGCGCGGCTGTAAAGAAAGCGTCGCTTGCCGCACGGCAATCGAGCGAACCTCCTCTCCCCGCGAGCGGGGAGAGGATCGAGGTGAGGGGGCGTGCCGCCGGGGGCCCTCGCCGGAACGAGTCTGCTGAGGGGACCCCTCACCCTTCCTTTCCCCGCAAGCGGGTAGAGGGGCTTGTCCGCCTTCGGCGTATCATCCCGAGGCTCGGCGTTTGCGGGGATGAGCGTTGCGATGGGAGAAGGCGATGACAGACGAAGCCGGCACGCATGCGAGGATGGTCGAGACCTATCCGCTCGGCGCGGACGGACCCTTTCCGGGCAATCCGAATTGCCCGCTTCTCGTCTACCGCGCCGCCCTGGCGCTCGCGGGCGATGCCGCGGCCGAATGCGAGCGGCTGTTCGCGCGGCACGGCTGGAGCGGCGGCTGGCGCGACGGCGTCTACCCCTACCACCACTTCCACAGCAACGCGCATGAGGCGCTGGGCTTCGTCGCCGGCTCGGCGCGCGTGCGCTTCGGCGGCCCGAACGGGCCCGTCGTCGAGGTCGCCGCGGGCGATGTCGTCGTCATTCCGGCCGGCGTCGCCCACAAGAAGGAAAGCGCCACGCCCGACCTCCTCGTCATCGGCGCCTATGCCGAGGGGCGCGGCCCCGACCTCCGCCGCGGCCGGCCGGAGGAGCGCGAGAGCGTGCTGCGGAATGTGGAGCAGGTGCCGCTTCCCGAGGCGGACCCCGTGCTCGGCGCGGCGGGCCCGCTCCGCCGGCACTGGCGCCCGCAGGGCTGATCCGCGCGCCGCAGCGGTTCTCTTGCCGGCGCGGATCGCGTAGCCTCGGCTCCGGCCCTCTCTTGCGCTGCGAGCCCGTGGTGACCGAGATCGTCGAGCTGACGCCCTCCCGCCCCGTCCTGCGGGCGCAATACCGCCGCGGCGCCCTTCTCGTCGCCGGCGCCGCCCTCGTCTGGAGCAGCGCCGGGCTCATCGCCCGCACCGCCACGACGGATGCCTGGACGACGCTCTTCTGGCGCTCGCTCTATGCCTGCCTCTTCGTTCTCCTCTATATCGGTTGGCGCGACGGGCGCGCCGGCTACGCGGCCTTCCGCAAGCTCGACCGCACGGGATTGGGCGTCGCCGTCTCCTTCGCGCTTTCCTCCTTCACCTTCATCACCGCGCTCGAGAAGACGGCGGTCGCCAATGTCATCATCTTCCAGGCGGCCGCGCCCTTCATCGCCGCGCTCCTCGCCTGGGCCTGGCTCGGCGAGCGCGTCGGCGGGCTCAGCCTCGCCGCCATCCTCGCGAGCTTTCTCGGCATCGTCGTCATGGTCTCCGATTCGGTCGGGCAGGGCCGGGTCCTGGGCGACGCGCTCTCGCTCGTCATGGGGACGAGCTTCGCCGTCATGATCGTGCTGGCGCGGCGGCGGCGCGATGTCTCGATGACGGTCGCGGCCTGCCTCGCGACGGCGCTCCTGGCGCTCGTCACCGCGCCCTTCTCCAGCTTCGCGATCGCCCCCTTCGACATGCTCCTGCTCGTCCTTTTCGGCATCGGGCAAATGGGGCTCGGCCTCATCATGTTCACGGCCGGGGTGCGCCTCATGCCGGCCGCCGATGCCGGCTTGGTCTCGACGCTCGAAGTCATCCTGATGCCGTTCTGGGTGTGGCTCGTCTATGGCGAGAATCCGGGCCCTCGCGCCCTCGCCGGCGGCGCCATCGTCCTCAGCGCCGTGGTCGCGCACACGCTCTTCGAGCGGCGGGGCGCTGCGTAAACGAAGGAAATCTCCCTCTCCCGCGTGTGGGAGAGGGTCGGGGTGAGGGTGGGCGCGCGGACCGCGCCCCATGAAATTGCGATGGCTCGCCCTCACCCTGCCTTATCCCGCAAGCGGGCGAGGGTGAGAAGAATATTCCCGAATCCGTCGCGCCGCGCGGTCCAGCCCGGCGGGACGAGGCAGGTGGCGTCGTATTCCTCGATGATCGCGGGGCCGGCGGCCGCGGCCGCGAGATCGCAGCGGCGCAGCACCGGCGTCGTCATCCAGCCGCGCTCCGGGCCGAAATAGGCGCGGCGGGGCGGCAGCGCGGCGCCGCTCGCCGCCGCGGCGATGGCGAGGCGCTCCGGAACCCGCGGCTGTTCGGGGATGCCGCGCCCGATGATCTGGAGGGCGACGATCTCGATGGGCTCGTCCTCGCCGGCGCGATGGCCGTAGGTGCGCTCGTGCTCGGCGGCGAAGGCCTCGGCGAGCGCCGCGAGCGAGGCTGCCGTCACCGGCCCCGGGGCGATCGGCGCCGGCAGCTCGTAGGATTGGCCCTGGTAGCGCAGCTTCCCGATGCGCCGCAGCTCGGCGCGCGCGCCGGTAAAGCCATCCGCGGCGAGGCGCGCCGCCACCTCGCGCTCCAGCGCGTCGATGACGGCGGCGAGCTCCGCCGGGTCGGCGCCGCGCAGCAGGCGGCGATATGTCCGCGAGCGGTGCCATTCGATCTCGGAATGGAGGAGGCCCAAGGCGGAGAAGACGCCGGCGAGCGGCGGCACGACGATGCGGCCGATGCCGAGCGTCTCGGCCATGCCGGCGGCGAAGAGCGGGCCGTTGCCGCCGAAGGCGACGAGCGCGAAGCCGCGCGGATCGCGGCCGCGCTCGCTCGAGACGGCGCGGATGGCGCGGATCATCGTCGCGGCGGCGATCCGATGGGCGCCGAAGGCGGCGCGCTCGACGGCAAGGCCGAGCGGCGCTGCGATCCTCTCGGCGAAGACTCGCCGCGCCTTCGCGGCGTCGAGCGGCAGCGCCCCGCCGACCAGGGCATCGGGGTTGAGGTATCCGAGAATGACGTTGGCGTCGGTGATGGTGGGCTCCGTGCCGCCCGCGCCGTAGCAGACGGGGCCGGGCGCGGCGCCGGCGCTGCGCGGCCCGACCTGCGGCGCGCCGCCCGCATCGATCCAGACGATGGAGCCGCCGCCGGCGCCGACCTCGGCGAGGTCGATCGCCGGCACCTTCAGCGCGTAGCCGGCGCCCGAAAGCAGGCGCGAGCCGATCATGATGCCGGCGCCCACCGCATATTCCTCGGCGCGGGTGACGGCGCCCTCTTCGACGAGCGAGGCCTTCGCCGTCGTGCCGCCCATATCGAAGCTGATCACGCGGTCCAGCCCGCTCCGCCGCGCCAGCGCCTGCGCGCCGACGACGCCGGCGGCGGGCCCCGATTCGATGATGTGCATCGGCAGCTCCGCCGCCGCCTCGGCGGCGATGAGGCCGCCATTCGACTGCATGAGAAGGAGCGGCGCGGCGATGCCGATGCGGCGCAGCTCGGCGGCGAGCGCCCGGAGGTAGCGCTCGACGATCGGCCGCACATAGGCGTTGATGACCGTCGTCGATGTCCGCTCGTATTCCTTGATCTCGGGCAGGACCTCGCTGCTGAGGCAGCAGACGAGACGAGGCGCGCGCCGCGCCACGATCGCCTTGATCCGCCGCTCATGCGCGGGGTTGGCGTAGGAATGAAGGAGCGAGACGGCGATGGCCTCGACGTCTTCGGCGAGGAGGCGTTCCACGGCGCGCTCCGCCTCGGCCGCGTCGAGCGGCGTCTCGACATCGCCTGTGGCGGTGACGCGCTCCGCGACTTCGAGGCGGAGATGCCGCTCGACGAGGGGCGGCGGCTTCTCCCAGGCGAGGTCGTAGAGCCGCGGCATGCGGAGGCTGCGGATCTCGAGGACGTCGCGGAAGCCCGCCGTCGTGATGAGCCCCGTCTTGGCGCCTTTCAGCTCGAGGATGGCGTTGGAGCCGACCGTCGTCGCATGCAGAATCTCGGCGATGGCCGCCCCGTCGGCGCCTTCCTCGGCGAAGAGCTCGGCGATCCCCGCGATGATGGCGCGCGCGTAATCATCGACCGTCGACGCGACTTTCTTGGTGGCGACGCGCCCGCTCTCGGCGAGGAGCACGATATCGGTGAAGGTGCCGCCGATATCGACGCCGAGCCGGTAGCGAGTCATGCCGTCAGCCCGCAGCCTCGCGCCGGACCGCCGGCATCGCCGCCGCGCCGCGCGCGCCGCGCAGGCGCTGGCGCAGCGCGGCCGTCGCGGCGGCATCGACGGCCCAGCGCTCCCTCTCGATGACGACGCCGTATTCCCTCGCCGCCGCCTTGCGGCTGACGAGGCCGTTGCGGCAGTCGCGCAGCACGCGCTCGGGGTCGCGCTCCAGCGGGTCGCCCCAGCCGCCGGCGCCCGCCACCTCCTCGCGGAAGATGTCGCCGCGGCGGATCGTCATCGTGAATTTCGAGGGCAGCGGGCGCATCTCGCCGCCCTCGGCGATATAGTTCATCGATGCCCGGCCGGGGCCGCCGCCATAGAGGCCGAAAGGGCGGAAGCGGCGGCGGTCGGAGCGCACCTGCAGCACGCCCTCGGCTTCGAGGAAGCGGAAATCGCGGCGGAACGGCACGCCGCCGCGGAACTTGCCGGCGCCGCCCGCATCCTCGATGAATTCGTAGCGCAGGATCTGGAAGGGCTGCTCGGCCTCGGTCACCTCGATCGATTGCGAGGCCATGTTGGCGAAAATATGCGAATTGCCGTCGAGCCCGTCCGCCCAGGGCCGCGCGCCCCAGGCGGCGCAGCTGAAATCGACCCAGATGAAGGGCTTGTGGTCGGCATGCCAGCCGCCGATCGAGACGCCGACATTGCCGCCGTCGGAGGCGGCGAAGACCTTGTCCGGCAGCATCATGGCGAGCGCGCCGAACATGCAATCGACCATGCGGAAGCCGGTGAGGCCGCGCGCGGCGCAGGCGGCGGGGAGGACGGCATTGGCGATGGTGCCGGGCGGCGCCGTCACTTCGATCGCGCGGAAGACGCCTTCATTGTTGGGGATGCTGGCCGAGAGCACGGATTTGATCGCGCAATAGCTCGCCGATTTCGTGTAGGAGAGTGTGTTGTTGATGGCGCCCTTCACCTGCGGCGCGGTGCCGGTCCAGTCGACGGCGAGGCGGTCGCCCTCCTTGCGCAACGTGACGAAGAGCCGGATCGGCCGGTCGCGGTCGATGCCGTCGTCGTCGATCCAGTCCTCGAAGGAGAAGACGCCGTCCGGCAGCTCGGATATGGCGGCGCGCGTCAGGCGCTCGGTATAGGCGAGGAGTTCCGCCATATGCGCCTTCACGGCCGCCGCGCCGTAGCGGCGCGCCAGCTCTGCGACGCCCTTCTCGGCGATGTGGCAGGCGGCGAGCTGGGCGCGGAAATCGCCGAAGACCTTGACCGGCACCCGCACATTGGCCGCCATCAGCGCGAAGAAGGTCTCGTTGCGCCGCCCCGCCTCATAGAGCTTCAGCGGCGGAATGCGGACGCCCTCCTGATAGATCTCGGTCGAATCGGAGGCGTTCGACCCGGCGACGCGGCCGCCGACATCGGTGTGGTGGCAGACGGTGGCGGCGAAGGCGAGTCGCTCGCCCGCGTGGAAGACCGGCTTCACGACGAAAATGTCGGGCAGATGCATCCCGCCATCGAAGGGGTCGTTGAGGACGAAGACGTCGCCGGGGCGGATATCCTCGCCGAATTTCCGCAGGATCGCCGCGAGCGCCGTCGGCATCGAGCCCAGATGCCCCGGCAGGGTCAGCCCTTGCGCCACCAGCACGCCGGCGCCGTCGCAGAGCGCCGTCGAGTAATCCATATTGTCCTTCAGCACCGCCGAATAGGTCGTGCGGTGGATGGTAAGCGCCATCTCGTCGGCGATCGAATGGATCGCGTTCTTGAAGAGCTCGAATTCGATCGGGTCGATGGCGGCCACGGCGCCGGAGTGTAGACGACCCGCCGGCGAGGACAAGGTGCCGCCGTTTCCAAGCTCCCAGGCTTGCGCGTTGCTGCCAAACCAGCCCCTCTCTGCCCCCAGCGGGGCGGAGAAGGGTATGTACATCGGCTGCCATGGCCGCAAGCCCGTCGCGTCCACTTTTTGCCACAGCCCGTTGGAAATAAAAGCTAGCTCATCATCGTTGTGCTCATGAACGCTTCAGGGCTTTCAGCAGAAAAGCAGGACGTCATGAGCGCCGCAGTCTCCTCTCCCGCCCGCAGGTCCCTCCGCAGGCTCGCCGCCGCCATCCTGTTCGCGGCCGCGGCGGGCGCTCTCGCCATGCCGGCTCGCGCCGACGAGGATGGCTGGCGGCATCGCGAATGGCGCGGCCAGGAATGGCATGAGGGCTGGCGCCACCGCGAATGGCGCGAGCATGAATGGCGCGAGCATCATCGGCCCTTCGCCTATTGGGCGCCGGGCTACTACTACGCGCCGCCTCCCGTGTACTACGCGCCGCCGCCCGTCGTTTATGCGCCGCCGGTCTACGCGCCGCCTTCGATCGATTTCGTCTTCCCGCTGCGCTGAAGGGGGCGCGCCTCGGCCGAGGAATAGGCGGCGCCCCCCCGCCGCGGCGCGTCGCTCCTTCAGCCGAGCTCGTGCTCCATGACGACGCGCTCGTGCCCGTCCACGCTGGATTTGATCCGGTATTGGTTCATGCCGCGCTCCGCCGGGAGCAGGCGGATGATCTTGAAGCTCCCCTGTGCGCCGGTTATGTAGCGGCTCGGCAGAATGCGCACCGTCTGCCCCGCTTTGAACTTGTGATCGGGCATATCGCTTTTCCTTCGAGAGCGTAGCCGGCGCGAAGCCGCGGCTACATCGGCCCTCCGTCGCGCTTGCGGCGGCGCGGCGGTGCAGGGCTGTAGAGGCCGCCGCAGCGCCGGCATCGCCAGGGCGGCACGCCCTTCGACCACGAGCGCCGGGCGCCGCAGCCGGGACAAGCGTGGCTGGCGAGCCGCCAGGCGCCAGCCGCGACGAGGAGGCCAAGCGCCGCCATGCTGGAGCTCCCGAAAAGGACCCAGCCGATGATGCTGTCCGCCGGCTCCATCCGCCGCCCCGGTCCCAGCCGCTGCCGCGGCGGAATTCGTCAGATTGCGAATCGTCCGTGCGAATGTCCCGGAGCCGCGGCCCCGCCCGCCGTCCCGCGGAGAAGGAGCTTCTTCTGCTTTTCCAGCATCGCCCGGTACCGGCGTCGCGTTGCGGCGGCGACATGGGTCTTCTCGCGTTGCGCGATGTCGACGATGGCTGCCGCCAGCCTCTCGTCGGGGGACAGGGCCCACGACCAATTGCCGACCCGCTTGCTGATCATGATTCTCCTCGCCGCGGCGACCCGCCGCACTAGATTTCGGCCAAACCGGAGAAAAACTCGAAGAATCTCTTCTGGAAATTTTGTCATTCCGCAGCTTTTTGCTGGCGCTGCGGGAAACACATCTCGCTTTTTTCAGGTTCGGCGAAGAGTTTATATGGCGATCCCGGCCTGCTTATTCAATGGAAATCACCTCGGTCGTCATGTCGCGTCGGGACCGACGCCTCGGCTGGTGCTTGTATTCGCGCGCCAGGGCCGCCATATAACGCGGCGTCAGTTTCCGCTTCGGCGCTTGCCGCACCGCTCGCCCGACTCTCTTCAGATCGCCCCGAGCGCTCCTTCAAGATCCATGAGGCCGACACTGCAGCGCACGACGCGATCTTGCGTGGTGCGCATCCACTTATCCACGGGAGGCCATCATGGCTATCGGTACCGTTAAATGGTTCAACGCACAAAAGGGTTACGGCTTCATCCAGCCGGATGACGGCTCCAAGGACGTGTTCGTCCACATCTCCGCCGTCGAGCGCTCGGATTTCGCCAATCTCATCGAGGGCCAGAAGCTCGGCTACGACATCGAGCGCGGCCAGCAGGGCAAGAGCGCGGCGGTCAATCTGCGCTCGGCCTGAGCGAAGGCCCCGGCGTTCCTCGCGGGACGCCGGGGCTCTGTTTCACTGCTCGGCGAGCAGGTACGCGACCCCCGCCGCCTCGGCGATGTCGCGGATCTGCCGCCGCAGCGCCTCCGGGAGCGGAATGCCGTTCGCGCTCCGCTCGGCATGGGCGGCGCGCTCCGGATCGCCGGCGACGAGGACCTTCCGTTCCGGATCGGCGGGCCGGGCCGCGTGCAGCGTGTCAACGACCGCGTCGAGATCGGCGGTGAAATCGGCGAGCGGCCGGAACGCCGCGGGGTCGAGCGCCAGGAAGAAATGCCCGATATTGTCGGGAGCCGCCGGCGGCCGGCTCGGCGAGAAGGAGCCGCCGGTCAGCGTCGCGGCCAGGATCTGCGCCATCAGGGCGAGGCCGTAGCCCTTGTGGCTCCCCATCTCGCGCGTGCCGCCGATGGGGTTGAGCCCGCCTTCCGGCCGCTCCATCGCATAGCGCAGCGCCTCGGCGCTGTCCGTCACCGCCCGGCCCTCGCCATCGACGACCCAGCCCGGCGGGATGGGCTCGCCCTTGCCGGCATAGACGCGGACCTTGTTGGCGGCGACGACGCTCGTCGCCATGTCCAGGAGGATCGGCGGGTTGCGCCCGCCCGGCGCCGCGAAGGCGATGGGATTGGTGCCGAGCACCGGCTCGGCGGCGAAAGTCGGCACCACCGCCACGGTGCGCGCCGAGGAGGTGACGAGGCCGATCATGCCGCGCTCCGGCGCCAGCGCGGCGTAATAGCCGGCCGCGCCGAAATGATGCGAGTTGCAGACGCCGACGGCGCCGATGCCGTGCGCCGCCGCCTTGCCGAGGGCAAGCTGCATCGCCTGCAGCGCGGCGGGATGGCCGAGCCCGCAGCGCGCGTCGATGAGGGCGGTCGGGCCGTTGTCGCGCTGAAGGCGCGGGCTCGCCCTGAGGTCGAGCTGCCCTTTGCGGCGGATCATGTCGTAAAAAGGAAGGAGCGAGATGCCGTGCGAGTCGATGCCGCAGAGATCGGTCCAGGTCATGATCTCGGCCGTCGCCGCCGCGGGTGCCGCCGCCATACCCCAGGCGCCGAGAATGGCGGCGATCTGCGCCCGGCAGCGTTCGGCGGGACTGCGCGGCGCCGGCGCGCTCATGCCGCCTCGCGCGGCGCCGCGACGCCGGCCGGTGCGGCGGCCCGCGAGCGGCGGTTGACGAGGTAGATCCCGAGGGCGACGAGCACCAGCGAAAGGGCGAGCGCCGGCGTCACCTTCTCGCCCAGAAGGACGCCGCCGGCGATGACGCCGAGGAGCGGCGCCAGGAAGGAGAAGGCGGACAGGCGCGAGGCCGGGTAATGCGTCATCAGCCAGAACCAGGCGAGGTATGAGGCGAAGGCGACGGCGACGGCCTGGTAGCCGAGGGCGAGAATCGCGACGGCTCCCGGCGCCGTCGCTCCGGGCTCGCCCAGCAGCGCCGAGGCGGGCAGCAGCACGACCGAGCCCGCAAGCTGGTAGAGCAGCGTCTTGTTGGGGCTGACCCGCGTCAGCCGGCTCGCCTTGACGACGACCGTCGTCGCGCCCCAGAGAATGGCGGCGCCGACCACCATGAGGTCGCCCAGAAGCTGCTGATGCGTCGGCAGGCGCAGCGCGTCGCTGAAGGCCAGCGCCATGCCGGCGAAGGCCGAGAGGAGCCCCGTCACCTGAGAGAGGCCGAGCCGCTCGCCCGGAATCCAGAGATGGGCGCCGATGGCGACGACGAAAGGCGCGAGATACATGAAGATGATGGAGCGCGAGGCCGTCGTATAGACGAGCCCCCAATAGAGGAGCGCGAATTCGGCGGCGAAGAGGATGCCGATGAGCGCGCCCAATCTCAGCGTCCCGTCGCGCTCGAAGAGGCTGATGCCGCGCGCCATCGACCAGAGGAGGACGAGCGCGCCGGCGACGACGCCGCGCAGCCCGGCGCCGAAGAGCGGCGAGAAACCGGTGTTCGCCACTTTGATCGCCACCTGGTTCAGCCCCCAGCAGGCGCAGCACAGCGTCATGATGAGGATGGCGGCGAAATCGAGATGGTCGTGGCGCTTCATGACCAGAGCTTACCGCACCGCCCCCTGCCGCCGCCCGCGATGAAATCTCAGAGCAGCCGTGCGGGCGCTTGCGAGGCGAGCCGCTCACTCGGCTGCCTGGAGCCGATCCTCGATCTCGTAGAGCCGCGCCATCTCGACTTCGAATGCGGTCCGGAGCGCCGCCGCCTCTTCCGCCGGCAGCCAATCGGCAATCGAGTTGAAGCGCATCTCCGCCAATGTCGTGCGCGTCAGGTCCGGCCACGGAAAGCGCGCCGCTTGCCGCACCGTCGCCAGAGTCGCCTCCAGCTCCGCGCGAATCCGCGCGATGAAATCCGCCGGCGGCGGCTCCTCGAGGAGGATGGGGCGTGGTGCCGCGGGCGACTCGCTCGGCGCGGCGAAGAGATCGAGCTGCGAGGGAGGCATGCACTATGTATAGCACTCCTGGACGGCGAGATACTAGGACTTGCGATGTCGGGCGCCACCCCGCATTCTACCTTCGATGGTATCGCTCTGGCGCCAAACCGACCTCCCGGAACTCGCCGCGACGCTCTGTACGAGACCCGGGCACGAGAATGTCCGCACCCTTCTTGCCGAGCTGTTGCGGCATGGTTTCGGGGCCGCTTACGCGGCTCTCGATCACGAAGTCCGATTGCCCGAGGTCAGCGGCCGCGCCGATATGCTGTTCGGCGCCACGGTCTTCGAATTCAAGTCGGATCTGCGCCGCGAGATGGGGGATGTCGAGGCGCGCTTGCCCGACTATCTGCGCGAACGCGAGCGCCGCACAGGCCGCCGTTATCTCGGCATTGCTACCGACGGAGCGACATTTATTGCCTTTGAGCTCCGCAGCGGAGCATTGGTCGAGATCGGCCGCCATGAGGTTCGGCCGGAGGATGCGGATGCGCTGCTCGCTTGGATCGAGCCGGCGCTCTCTAACCGCGATGATCTCCTTCCAGAGCCGCTCGTCTTTCGCCGGGAACTCGGGCGGGAGAGCCTCACCTTCGGCCGCGCCCGGCTCGAGCTGCAGCAGCTCTGGCAAACGCTGCGCACCCATCCGGAGGTCGCGCTCAAGCGGGAGCTTTGGGATGGATTGCTTCGACAAGCCTACGGCGCCGCGGTCGGTGACGACGCACTCTTTTTGCAGCATACCTATTTGACGATCATCGCCAAGACGCTTGCCGCTCGCGTGCTTGATCTGCCGACGAACGATGCGGGCGCCATTCTCTCCGGGCAGGCCCTGGCCGAGGCGGGCATCTACGGTGCGGTGGAAAGTGATTTCTTCGATTGGGTGTTGCTCGATGAGGTGGGGCGCGACCTCGTTCAGCGGATTGCACGCCAGGTATCGCGCTTCCGCCTTCGCGACGTCGAGGTCGATGTACTGAAGGCTTTGTACGAGAGCCTTATCGATCCGGCACAACGCCACGACCTGGGCGAATACTACACACCTGATTGGCTCGCGGCGAAGCTGGTCGCGGCGGCCATCGGCGATCCGCTTTCAGCGACAGTGCTCGATCCGGCCTGCGGGTCCGGTACCTTTCTCTTCCATGCGGTGCGCCGCCTGCTGGCGGCAGCGCGCGCGGCCGGATGGACCAACCGCGAGGCCTTGCGCGTCACTGCGGCACGAGTGCGCGGGCTCGACGTGCACCCAGTCGCCGTCATTATTGCGCGCGTCACTTGGTTGCTGGCGCTCGGCGAGGCGGTGATGGATCGGAGCGAACCGCTTCACGTACCGGTCTACCTCGGCGATGCAATGCAGTGGAACCTCAGCGAGACCGTCGATTTGCGCGAGGTGATGCTGCCGGTCCCTGGCGAGGCACCGCTGCACATCCCCGCCGGCTTCGCCGAGGACCAGGCGAAGTTCGACCCGGGCCTGCGCGAGCTTGCCGAGGGGCTGGATAACGACGCGTCGCCCGATCAGGTCGAACGCGCGCTGGCGCGGATCGATGGCGTCACCGCGCGGGATGCGCGTGCGATGGCCGAGACCTTCGCGCGGCTCTCGATCCTGAAGCACGAGGGCCGCAATGGCATCTGGCCTTTCATTCTGCGCAATCTCATCCGGCCGATCTGGCTTTCGCGGCCCGAGCAGCGCGCCGACGTGCTGCTCGGCAACCCGCCCTGGGTCGCCTACCGCCATTTGAGTCCGGAGATGAAGACGCGCCTGCGGGATGCCTGCCAGCGGATGAATCTCTGGGCAGGCGGCGTGCTGGCGACGCAGCAGGATTTGTCGGCGCTCTTCTGGGCGCGAAGCGCGGAGCGCTACCTCAGACCCGGCGGCATCATCGCCTTTGTGCTTCCGTATGCGGCGTTGAACCGCCCGGCTTTCGCCGGTCTGCGAGCCGGAGACTTTCAGACTGCGAGCGTGCGGATCGTCGCCGCCTGGAGCCTCGAACTCGTGCGACCGCTCTTCCCGACCTCGGCCGCCGTGCTGATCGGCCGCCGCGAAGCATCTGCTCCCACGCCTTTGCAGGTCGAGCGGTTTGCCGGCTTTCTGCCGCGACGCGACGCGACGGAAGCGGAGGCGGACCGGGTGCTGAATCGGCAGACCTCGAATTGGCCGCCGATCACGACGCTTGAAGGTGCTTCGCCGTATCGTGCCCGTTTCAAGCAGGGCGCGACTTTTGTGCCGCGGCGGTTTTTCCTGGTTGAGCGCGAGCAAGCGGGTCGCCTCGGCGCTAGCCGCTCTGCCCCGCGCTTTCGCGGCCGCGTCGGACCGCTCGACAAAGCTCCGTGGCTGCGCGTGGCGCCGCCGGTCGGACCGGTCGAAGGGGAATTCGTGCGGCCTCTCCTGTTGGGGGAGAGCATTGCCCCCTTCCGCCTGCTCGAAGCCGCGCTGGCCATCGTCCCGGCGAGCGGGGCAACAATACTGGACGCCGCGGCGGCGGGCGATGCCGGACACCGGCATCTCGCTGGTTGGCTGCGCGACATCGAGGCGAAATGGGCGGCGCACGCGTCCAAGCGGCCTGACGGCACGCCACGAATGACGCTGCGACAGCAGATCGATCACATGCGAAAGCTATCGATTCAATTGGCCGCTCCTGGCCCGAAGATCGTCTACACCAAGGCCGGCACGCTGCTCAGCGCCGCTCTCGTGGAGGACGCGACTGTTGCGATCGACCATAAAGCCTATTGGGCGCCGATCCGCAGCCTGGAAGAAGGCCGCTACCTCTGCGCGGTCATCAACAGCGGCACCGCGCTCGCACGAATCATTCCGATGCAGCCGCGCGGTTGGCGCGATCCGCGTGATTTCGACAAGTTGATCTGGGAATTGCCGGTTCCCGAGTTTGATCGCCGCGTGCCGCTGCACGGCACACTCGCGCAGCTTGCGACGGAGGCGGAGCGGGTTGCCGCGGCCGTGCCGCTGCCCGATGGCGATTACCGGCGCAAGCGGCGCGCTATCCGAGATGCCCTCTCGGCGGTCGGGATCGGTGCTCGCATCGACGCGCTGGTCGGCCAGCTCCTCGACGGCTGACGCTGTTCGACTGCCGCTCTTGCGGGGTGAGCAATCATTGTGTATATGTCCGAAATGGACAATGTTTGCGAGGTCCGTCGTTGGCGGGGACCGGGGCTCGGACCTGATCCTTCGACTTCGGCCGCCGGGCGGCGCTGTGCGGCTGATCCGACGGCGTGCCATGCCCGAAGAGGACATGCATCACCCGCCGCTCCTGTTTTTCACCTGTTTTTTACAGGCGAGCAGGCGGGAGCTCCTCTCCGCGAGGAGAGCCGATTCGCATGCTTGCCGCAGCTTCCCTGCGAAGAGTAGCGTTCGTCCAACGACGTGGCATCCGGAAGGCCGATGGCGCAGGACATAGAGGACCATATCCGCCCGCGCGAGGCCGG
>JAJPHB010000170.1 GCA_021325525.1 Alphaproteobacteria bacterium | reverse complement strand
GCCTGCGAAGCTATGAAGCGCCGAATGGCGGATGTCGGGCTCTACACGATCGCGATGCCCTCCGCCGCCAGCACGCGCGCGACGGCGGGGCGCGCAATCGCCCGCTTTGTCGCACCGGTCCAGGCTGGATAACGCCGGCCCATGTCGAGGCCGATGCGGCCGCCCCACTGATAGAAGACGAGCAAATAGGGGTCGACGATCGTATAGCCGCCGGGCACCGCCCAATCGCGGCCATCGGCAAGCAGGCTTTCGATATAGGCGTATTGCTCGTCGAGGTTCTGCCGCCCCCTCGCCTGAACGGCGGCGGCGTCTGCCTCGTCCGGAACGAAGCGGTGCGTGCGCCAGATCTGACCGAAGGAAAGCGCATGGACGCTGCTCGAGAGCCAGTTCATCCATTCGACGCAGCGCGCCTCCCCGGCTGGATCGCGTGGCAGCAGCCCGGCCGCCGGGTGGGAGCGCGCGAGATAGAAGAGGATCGCCGGCAGCTCGGTCAGAAGGTCTTGCGCGCCGCCGATCCGCCCAGGAACGGGGTTGAGCGCGGGAATCCGGCCCTTGGGATTGACCGCGCGCCAAGCCGCCGTCGCCGTCATCCTGCCCTCGCGCTCGCCGCGCGAGGAGACGAGCTCCAGCTCGTAAGGCGCGCCGATTTCCTCGAGCGCGATGTGAGCGGCGAGCGAGCAGGCACCAGGGGAGTAGTAGAGTCGATACATGCCGGGTCATTCCCTCCGTCAACGCGCCGGCGGCGCTTTTCAGGCAATCTCGGCGTCGGCCATGGGCAGGAGATCGAAGGGCGGCTGCCATCCGGACAGCGCCGAGAGTCTCCCAGCCCAACCCGCGAAGGCAGGCCATCGATGAGGCGCGATGCCGCAGAGCTCCGCGAAGATCACATCGCCGTAGCAGCAGAGATCAGCGATGGTCCGAGCTCCGGCGGCCAGGAAGCTTCGCCCGCCGAGCTCCGCATCGAGGCTGTTCAAGGCGGCATCGAGGCGCCGGCGGCAATCGGCGGCGAGCACGGGATCGACGGCGATCGGCAGCAGCCCTTGCTCGCCCAACCGGACGCCGTAGCAGCCATAGACGGGCGGCGCCAGCCGGTCCGCATCCCAATAGAGCCACTCGCGGATGAAGCGGCGCGCCGCGGCATCCGTCGAGCCGAAGGTCCCCAGCGTCTCGGCGAGAAATTCCAGAATGGCCGCCGATTGGCAGAGCACCGCCTTTCCGTGCTGCAGGACCGGCACCTGCCCCCAGCGCGAAAGCGCCCGAAATTCGGGTGTCCGCTGCATCCCCTTCTGGAATTCACGCGAGCAGCGCCGATGCCCGCTCCCAGATTGCGCGGGCGAGCGCCCCGGCGGGCTCGGCGCGGGCAAGAGCGGCCGATTGCCCCGCCCAGAGCTGCATGCGGTGGAGATCGCCCGCCTTCTGCGCCGCGCTCCGCATCGCCGCGGTGAGGCCGCGCTGGACCGGATAGGGCGCCGGCGGTGGTGCGGTCGCAGCCGTCGCCGCGCGCACATAGTCCGTGGCGATGCTCCGCCCGGCGCGGCCGCTGAAGACCCGGCTCAGCATGGTGTCTTCGGGCGCCGTCCTGGCGAGCGCCTCCACCCAGACCGGGTGGATCTTGGCCTCGGGACAGCGCAAGAATCCCGTTCCGATCTGCGCCGCGCTCGCGCCCAGGGCAAGCGCCGCCGCGACGCCGCGCGCATCGGCGATGCCGCCCGTCGCCACGACCGGCAGGCGGACGGCATCGACGATGGCCGGAACGAGGGCGAAAAGCCCGACCTGCCGTCGCTCGGCCTCCGCCGCATCGAAGCAGCCGCGATGGCCGCCCGCCTCCATTCCCTGCGCCACGATGACATCGGCCCCCGCCGCCTCGGCCGCGCACGCTTCCGCTACGGTCGATACGTTGGCAAACCAGGCGATGCGGCGCTCCTTCAGCTTCATGACGAAGTCCGGCGGGTAAAGCCCCATCACCGAGGACACGATCGGCGGGCGCGCAGCGAGGAGAGCCGCGCATTGCTCGCCGAAATCGGGCGGCGTCGCATCGCCCGCTTCGGCCGCTACGGACGGCCCCCATCCGGCGAGAAACTCGCGGACCCGCTGCTCCTGCGCCGCATCGCGTCGCGGCGGCGGGTCCGGGATCCAGAGATTGAGCTGGAAGACGCCGCCCCCGCTGCCGACGCGCACCTCCTCGGCCCAGGCGATGATCTCGTCGGGACGCATCAGCAGGGCGCCGCAGGCGCCGAGGCCGCCCGCCGCGGCGACGGCGATCGAGAGCGAGGGCGCGCTCGCCCCCGCCATCGGCGCCAGGAGGATCGGCAGGCGCAGGCCGAAGCGGCTGCAGAACGCTTCGACACGGCGGCGAATCTGGCTCATCGGCGGCTCCTTGTATCGGGCGCCGTCAGAGTGACCGAAGAATAATCCCGGTAAAAGAGATTATTCGTGATAGATGCTATCGGATTTATAGATAACCGATTCGCTGCGGCTCCGGTGCCCTCCCGAAGGCGCGGCCTCGGCTCAGATTAGATCGCGGCCGCAAACGGCGCTTCATGCGAACGCCTTTAGGACCAAGTCACCGGCTTGCGGGGCGGGGACTCTACCGGCGAGGAGCGGTCAACTCGGGGGCTCGGCCCGATCCGTCTCCCACGCGGTGGCCATTTGATCTACCCTTGTCGGAACGGCGCGATGCGGCATTTGGTTCCCTTCCAGATCGCGCATCGCGCGATTTTCCGGCGCGCTTATGCAAGACCGAAGACCGCGTTCCATATATCTGAGGAAGGGACAGTCTCGACCAACTGATCCGGCGGGAATTCGCGCAGCGCTGCTTCAAGGGTAAGTCCTATGGGCGATGAAAACGCCAGGGAAGAACGATCAACTGGGCGCGGCACCGAACGCATGCGGCAGAAATCTCAGAAACGCGACAACCAGGCCGACGCCTCCGTCGAGAAAAAACTGCCGGGTTCCGAGGATCCCGTGGAAGCCGTACACCAAGTGATCGACGAGGAGCTTCGTCAAGGCGAGGCGGCGCCCGAACCTGATCAAAAGGGGGACCGCGGAAGCGCGATTTGAGGCCGATGATGGAGCGGCGGCAACGACCGCTTGTCGGTGTCGAGGTTTGTCACCGAGGCTGGTGGAGGAAAATCCGTGAGCAGCAAAATCGTCACTTGTCTGTGGTTCGCGCAGGGCCAAGCCCGGAAAGCCGCGGAATTTTACGCGGCCACCTTTCCTGACAGCCATGTCGGGCCGGCGCTTCGATCGCCGTCCGATTACCCCGGCGGGAAACAGGATGGCGAGCTCGTCGTCGAGTTCACCGTGCTCGGTCAAGCCTTCGTCGGCCTCAATGGCGGGTCCGCCTTTACGCCGAACGAGGCGGTGAGCTTCCAGGTGATGACGGACGACCAGGCGGAAACCGACCGCTATTGGAATGCCATCATCGAAAATGGCGGCAGCGAAGGCGAGTGCAGCTGGTGCAAGGATCGCTGGGGCTTTTCCTGGCAGATCGTGCCGCGCGCGCTCATGGCCGCGCTGAAGGATCCGGATCGCGCCGCCGCGAAGCGGGCGATGGAAGCGATGATGACCATGCGCCGGATCGACATTGCGAAGATAGAGGCGGCGCGAGCGGGCCATGCGGCAGGCTGACGCCCATGGCCGTGATCGACGGGAACCAGAGCCGCCTTTGGCCTATGCGGAGAGGACAGTGCTATCGTCGACGGGCCATATGAGCGTCACCGCATCGCCGACACCCACCGTCGGTATCCGATCGCCTCGAGCCTGCTCGAACACGGCAATCTCCACTCCGTCATCAATTTGAACGATGTATTTCCTCGACTTCCCGAGATAGACGATATTTCGCACGCGGCCCGAGACGAAATTCTCCGACGCAAGCGCCGGCGAGCCTGGAGGGGCGAGGCGAATACGTTCCGGCCGGACAGCGAGAACCGCCGCCTGCCCGGCCGCGAGGCCGCGACTTCGACCGCGCAGCCGATCTTTCCCATGCTCGATCTCGCAATGCTCGCCGCCGACCACCTTGGCGATCCCGGGGAAGAAATTCGATTCGCCGAGGAAATCGGCAACGAACCGGCTCGCCGGGCGCTCGTACAGCTCTTCCGGCGCGCCCAGCTGCTCGATGCGACCCGAATTGAAGACCGCGATGCGATCGCTCATCACGAGCGCTTCGTCCTGATCATGCGTCACATAAATCACCGAGATATCGAGCTGCTTGTGCAGCCGCATGATCTCGATTTGCATCTGCTCGCGGAGCTTCTTGTCGAGAGCGCCGAGCGGCTCATCCATGAGCAGAAGCCGCGGCTCGAAGACGATCGCGCGCGCGAGAGCGATGCGCTGCTGCTGGCCTCCTGAGAGCTGGTCGGGATAGCGAGTCTCGTAGCCGGGAAGGCCGACAAGGTCGAGAGCGCGTCCGGTTCGGCGCTGAATTTCTCGGCGGTCCATGCCGCGCATCTCGAGCGGAAAGGCGATGTTTTGCGCCACCGTCATATGCGGGAAGAGGGCATAGCTCTGGAAGACGAGGCCGATGTTGCGCTTGTAGGGCGGCAGCGGATCGAGCGGCTTGCCGTCGAGCAGCATCGTCCCGGCCGAGGGGGCGACCAGCCCTGCAACCATCATGAGCGTCGTCGTCTTGCCCGAGCCCGAGGGGCCGAGAAGCGTGAGAAACTCGCCGCGGCCGAGCGCGAAGGAGACATCGCCGACCGCGACGGTATCGCCATAAACCTTGCGGATGGCGACGAGCTCGAGGACCGGCGCCAGCATCGACCGATCAGAAGCCGAGCGCCGCGAGCGGCGGGCGCCTGCCGCGCGCGCGCCGGCTCACCAGCGTCTCGGCCAGCATGACGACGAGGGTGAAGAGAAAAAGCGAGGTCGCGATCGCCGTGATCGTCGGGTCGACCGACCCACGCACATCCGACCACATCTGCACGGTGATCGGTCGGACGGTGGGCGTGCTGATGAAGAGCGACACGGTGAGCTCGTCGAAGGAAATGACAAGCGCGAAGAGAAGACCCGACAGCACTCCCGGCAGGATGAGCGGAAATATCACTCGCCAAAAACTCCGCCATGGGGTTGCGCCCAATGTCAGCGCGGCGCTTTCGAGAGTGCGGTCGACCATGCGCAGCGAGGCGAGGGTCGTCGACAACACGAAGGGGATGGTCAGCACCGTATGCGCGAGGATGAGGCCGGTGACCGTGCCGTACAATCCCCAGACGCGAAAGGCGCCGAAAATCGCCGCCGCCGTGATGATGACCGGCACCACGAGCGGCGCCATCAAAAGGCCGATCAGCAGCGAGGCACCGCGAAACCGCACGCGCGAGAGCGCGATCGCCGCGGCGGTGCCGAGAGCGCTCGCGCAGAGCGAGGATGGGATCATCACCATGACGCTGGTCCGCAGCGTCGCCATCCACACCGGATCAGCGAAGAACTTGGCGTACCATTGCAGCGAGAAGCCGGGCGGCGGGAATGTCAGGAAGGGCGCCGCGCTGAACGACAGGGTGAGCACGATGGCGAGCGGCGCCAGCATCATCGCTGCAACCAGCCCGCAGACCGCAAGCCGCAGCGCCCGCCAGGGCGTCAAGGCGCGAGGCTTCTTCATCGCAAAGGTCGCTGCCGGGCGGCGAGGATGCGATAGAAAAGCGCGAGCGTCACGGCTGCGCCGAACAGCAGAATGATGGCGAGCGCGGCGGCAAGCCCCCAATTGCCGAAGTCGCCGATCTGGATGAGGATCAACTGCGCGATCATCAGATCCTGGCGCCCGCCCAGCAACGCCGGCGTGATGTAATAGCCAAGAGAGGTGATGAACACCAAGGCGCAGCCGGTGAAGACGCCGGGCAGGCTCAACGGCAGATAAACGCGCCGGAACTCGGCGACGGGCGGCGCGCCCAGCGTCGCCGCCGCCTGGCCGTATCGCGGGTGGATCCGCGAGAGCACGGCATAGAGCGGCAGCACCATGAAGGGAAGCTGTACCTGCACCATGCCGATCAAAACGCCTAGCCGGTTGTAGACGAGTTGCAGCGGCGCTGCGACAAGGCCGCTGTCGACAAGCACGCGATTGACGAGCCCGTTCTGCTGCAAGAGGACAAGCCAGGCATAGGTGCGGACCAGAAGGCTCGTCCAGAACGGGATGAGGATGACGAAGACGAGGAAGCGCCGGCCGCGCTCGCCGGCATGCGCCATCGTGTAGGCGACGGGGTAGCCGATCAGCAAGCAGAGCGCCGTGACCGAGCCGGCGATGACGATGGTGTTCCAGAAGACGCGAAGATAGACCGGATGAGCGAAGACGGCGGCATAGTTCTGCAAGCCCCAGCGCGGATCGCTGAGGCTTCGCAGCAGCAGCCAGCCGACGGGGACGAGGAAGACGGCGCCGATCAGAAGAAGCGCCGGGGCCGCCAGCCAGAACCAGCGCCCCCGCGGCATGGCGACCCTGTTCATGCCGAGCCGCGGAGACTGTTCAGGACAGCTTCCACAGCTCGAAACGCTCGGTCAGCGGTTTGAGGATCTTGCGCCAATACTTGGCGTTGATGACGAAGCCTTTGTCGGCGTTGTTCGGATTGGTGCAAAGCCAGGGCGCGATGTCCTGGTGGATTGCCGAAAACGCCGCCGGATTGGTCGGCGAATAGGCGATCATGTTGGCGAGCTTCGCCTGGTTCTCCGCCTTCGTCATTTCGTCGATGAGTCCCATCGCCACATCGGCATTCTTGGCGCCCTTCGGGACGACGAGGTAATCGACCGACTGGATGTTCTGATTCCACTCGATCGCGACTTTGGCGCCTTTTTTCGCCGCATCATAAGCGCGGCCGTTGAGGATATTGCCGCACACCACCTCGCCATCGGTCAGCAATTGCTGCGATTGGGAATTGCTCGTCCAGAAAATGAGGTCGTTCTTGATGGTGTCGAGCTTCTTGAAGGCGCGGTCGACGTCGAGCGGATAGAGCTTGTCCGGCGCGACGCCATCGGCGAGAAGGGCGATCTCCATATTCGGCGAGGGGCCGCTGCTCAGCATGCGCTTGCCGGGGAAGCGCTTGACGTCGAACACGTCGGCCCAGCTGCGCGGATGATTGTCGGGCCCGTAGACCTTCGTGCTGTAGCCGATATTGTAGGACCAAACGATATTGCCGATGCCGAATTCGTCGACGAATTCGGGCCTGACGCGGCTGACGTCGACGGCAGCGCGGTCGATCTTCTCGAGGAGCCCGGCGCCGCCCGCGTCGTACAGCATGGCGTCGGTCACATCGACGACATCCCAGATCGGCGCACCCGATTCCGCCATGGTGCGAAACTTGGCGACTTCGACCGGGCCATCCTGCTCTACGGCGGCACCCGTCTTTTCGGCGAAGGGAACGCAGTAGGATTGACGCTCGGCATCCTGATAGGCGCCGCCCCAGCTGGCGAAGACGACGCGGCGACCATCGAACTTGCCGGCGGCGCGCGCTGCCCGGCCGCGGAGCGGGCCGGCGCTCAGGGCGAGCGCCGCGCCGCCGATGCCGCCGAGCACGTCCCGGCGGCTCGGCCAGGATCTCGCGACGCGCGGTGCGGCAGGGCGAAAAGCCGTTGAATTGGCCATGACTTCTTTCCTCCCTTGGCAAGGCGGCGAGCAACGGCCAGCGCGGGTGCAGTCCGGCATGCCGCCTCGCCGATGATCATACATAAGGCGCCTGGTCTCGAAACCGATCTTGGCGTCCAGATCCGGGTGAAAGCTTCATCCTTTCCCTGCGTCCGGCGGAGTGCGATGATCGCCGCAGGGGCCGGGGCAGCGCGGAAGACGAGCGATGGATGCGCGGCAAGACCTGCACGAGATGGTGAGCACCGAAGCCTACACCTCCGACGAATGGCATCGCCCGGAGCGGCAGCCGCGCCAGCTCCTCCCCGTCGAGGCGTATACCTCGGAAGCATGGTACCGTCGCGAGCAGCGCGAGCTCTTCGGCTCGACCTGGCTCTTCGCCGGCATGGTCGAGGACCTGAAGGCGCCGGGCGATTACATCGCCCTGCAGAACGGCGGCCCGCCGCTCTTCGTGCTGCGCGACAAAGCGATGCAGCTCCGCGCCTTTCACAATGTCTGCCGACATCGCGGCGCGCGCTTGGTCGAAGGGGGCGGCAATCTCGGGCGCATCATCACCTGCTTCTATCACAACTGGAGCTATGAGCTCTCGGGCGAGCTCAAGAGCATCACCCTCGAGAGCGAGCTCTTTGCGGCGGTCGACAAGTCCTGTCTCGGCCTGCGCCCGGCGAAGGTCGCGACCTGGAAGAACCTCGTTTTCGTCCATCCCGATCCCGGAGCGCCCGCGCTCGAGGATTGGCTCGCCGATGTGCCGCTGAAGCTCGGTCCCTTCGAGCCCGGCCAGCGCCGCGTGCACGACCCCGAGCGGCTCGTCGAGGTCTCAAATGTCGTCTACCGCGTCAACGCCAATTGGAAAATCGTCGCCGAGAACTTCATCGACGGCTACCACCTGCCGCTGCTCCACCCGATCTCGCTCGGCGACGGCGACTTCAGACGCCAGAAATGGCAGCCGGCGGGCCGCCATCAGGCCTTCTACCGGCCGCTGAAGCCGGGGATCACGCACGACAAGCAGCCGCTTCCCGTGATCGACGGGGTGCCGCCGACCTTCGGCGCCGCCTATCAATGGCTCTTCCCCAATCTCGGCCTCTATCAGACGGCGACGAGTTGGAGCACCTTTCACGTCATTCCCGTCGGCCCTGCCCTGTCATTGGTCCACAGCCGGGTCCGCGCGATGCCGAGCGAGATCGATACGGGCGACGCCCCGGTGATGGCGACCGAAGACTTGCCGGATCACATCGTGAGCGCCAAGGGGCGTTTCGCCACGACGCGGATCGGCAAGACCGATGTGCATCCTCTCAAATCGAACAATGTGATGCTCGAGGACATCTACGCCTGCGAGGCGATGCAGAGCGGAATGTCGTCACCGGCCTTCTCGGTCGGCCCGCTGTCGAAGTGGGAGGTGCCCCTCACCTTCTTTCAGAGCCAAGTACTCTACTCGGTGCCGCTGCGCGCTGCGTGACAAGACGGAGCTGCGCAATCGCTCGCTCCGTCGCGCAAGCCATAAAACTGTCGCTCGGCCGATCGTCACGGGCAGGGGCCGTGGAGGCGCCGGCTCACCCGGCGAACCGCGGCTCCGGAACACCCTTGACGCCGAGACCGTGAATGGCGAACAAGCTGCCCCGCAACACGCCGTCGCCCGGGAAGCGCGGCAGCGGCGGCTTCGCCATCGACGTCACGTAGAGGACATCGAGATCGGGCCCGCCGAACATCACGCTGGTGACCTTCTTCACCGGCATCTCGATGATCCGGTCGACCGCGCCGCTCGGCGCATACCGGACGATCTTGCCGTCATAGACCTGGGCATTCCAGAGGCAACCCTCGGCATCGACGGTCGAGCCGTCGGCCGCGCCGCCGCGCGAGGTGTCGACTTTCGCAAAGGTCCGACGGTTCGTCACTCCTCCCGTCCGCAGGTCGTAGTCGTAGGCCCAGATTTCTCCGGACCAGGTATCGGCGAAGTAGAGGATCGAGCCATCGGGACTCCAGCACGGCCCGTTCGACACGACGATGCCGTCATCGATCTTGTGAACCGAGAGGTCGGGATCGAGGCGATAGAGCGCGCCGTTCTTGCCCTCCTCCATGGTGTCCATGGACCCCGCAATGAACCGGCCGCGCCGGTCGACCTTGCCGTCGTTCAGCCGATTGTTGAGCTTGTCGGGCTCGGGATCGACGATCAGCTCCACTTCGCCCGTCTTGAAATCGAGGAAGTGAAAGCCGCGGGCGAGCGAGAGCACCGCTCCGCCGGATCGCCGCAGCGCCATCGAGCCGATCTTCTGCGGCAGATCCCAGGCGCGGATCTCACGCCCGTCATGGGTGCAGCGGTACACCATCATCCCGAAGCTGTCGATCCAATAGAGCCGCTGCTCCTCGACATCCCACAACGGGCCTTCGCCGAGGATCGTCTTGACGTCGACCAGAACTTCGATGCGCATGCCGTTCCTCCTCTTGGCCTGCCTGCATTCGCGATCAGCCGCTACTCCGATCAGAAAGCGACGTTGTCGCCGCCCTTGAGATGGAGCATGGCGCGCGCCTCGTCGGGGCTTGCGACTTCGAGCGACAGTCCCTGGAGGACTGTGCGGATCTTCTGGACCTGCGCCGCATTGCTCTCGGCCAGCTGTCCTGGCCCGATCCACAACGAATCCTCGAGGCCGACGCGCACGTTGCCGCCCATCGCCGCCGCCATCGACGCGATCGGAATCTGGCTGCGGCCGGCCCCGAGCACCGACCAGGCGTAATCCTTGCCGAAGAGGCGATCGGCGGTGCGCTTCATATGCACCAGATCCTCGGGATGCGTGCCGATCCCGCCCAGGATTCCGAACACCGTCTGCACGAAAAGCGGCGGCTCGACGAGCTTGCGGTCGAGAAAATGGGCGAGATTGTAGAGATGCGAGACATCGTAGCACTCGAACTCGAAGCGGGTGCCGTTGTCGCGGCAACTGCTGAGGATGTATTCAATGTCGGCGAAGGTGTTCTTGAAGACGAGTTCTCGGCTCTTCTCGAGATGCTCGCGCTCCCAGGCGTGCTTGAATTCCTTGTAGCGCCCCAGCATCGGGAAGAGACCGAAATTCATCGAGCCCATGTTGAGCGAGGCGACTTCGGGCTTGCACTGGAGCGCCGGCTGCAGGCGCTCCTGCACCGACATATAGGGGCTGCCGCCCGTCGTCAGATTGACGACCGCGCTCGTCGCCTGCTTGATGCGCGGCAGGAACTCACGGAAGACGGCCGGGTCTTGGGTGGGATGGCCGTCCCGGGGATCGCGCGCGTGGAGATGCAGGATGGCCGCGCCCGCCTCGGCGGCGCCGATCGCCGCGGCGGCGATTTCGGCCGGCGTGACCGGAAGGGCCGGCGACATGGTCGGGGTATGGATCGCTCCCGTTACCGCGCAGGTGATGATCACCTTTCGCGCGGCAGGTTTCGCGGCCGTCGCAGTCGTGCTCGTCATCCTGGTCTCCTACTTGCCGATATTGCGCGTCGCATCGGCGAGGTGAGTCGCCAAGGCCATGAGACGGCGGTCGCGCCAGGTTTGGCGCTGCGCGAGATCGGCGGCCGGCAGGCGCCGCCGCCGCTCGGCCTCGACGCGATCGAGGAGCTCGCCCCGCCATGCCACCGGTTCTTTCTGCGAGCGCGACAGGGTCTGGTAGAGGCGCTCGTAGCGCTCGACGTAGTCCCGCACGCCGCCCGGCGCATTGAGGTCGATTGTCTCGAAGGGGCCCATGAAGGCCCAGCGCAGCCCGATGCCCTGGCAGATGCCGATATCGACGTCCTCGGTCGAGGCATAGCCCTCGGCGACCAGCCGAAACGCCTCATGCAGCAGCGCGCCCTGGAGGCGGTTCATGATGAAGCCGTCGAGCTCGCGCCGCATCACGATCGGTGCTTGGCCGATCCCGGCGAGGCGCTGCCGCGTGCGCTCGACGACCGCCGGCTCCGTCCAGGGTGCCGGCACGATTTCGACGGCCGGGACGAGATAGGGCGGGTTGATCGGATGCGCGACGAGGCAGCGGCCCTTCCCGGCGAGCGCCGCCGTGAAGCTCGAAGGCAGGATCGCCGAAGTCGAGCTCGCCAGCACCGTCTCGCGGCCGGCCGCCGCATCGAGCGCGCCGAAGACCTGCCGCTTGACCTCGAGATCCTCGGGCGTGTTCTCCTGGACATGCACCGCCTCTTCGACGGCGGCCTCCAGCGACGCGGCGGCCCGGATGCGCGCCCGCACATCGGCGCTGCTTTGTCCCATTAGCATCCCGCGCGCTTCGAGCTCGGAAAGAAGCGTCGCGATCGTCTCCAACGCGCTGCCCACAGCGTCATGGCTCGCATCGAAGAGAGACACGCTGCAGCCGCCGCGCGCAAAGCTGATCGCCCAGGCGCGGCCGATCAACCCGGACCCGATGATGGCGATTTTCTCGGACATCGCATCTCCTCAAAGGGTTTCGACGTTGCCGCAGACGCTGAGCGGCTGGCCCGAGATATTGCGGCCTGCCGGGGAACACAGAAAGAGCGCCATGCTCGCAATGTCTTGCGCCGCCACCATGCGGCGCAGCGACACCTTGTCGAGATATTGCTTCTCCATTTCCTCGTAGGTGATGCCGAGCGCCGCCGCGCGATCGCCGATCACCCGCTCGATGCGCGGACCGGCGACGATTCCGGGAAGAATCGCGTTGACCCGGATCCCGTCGGGCCCGAGCTCCTTGGCGAGACTCGCGGTCATGCCGATGATCGCCCATTTGCTCGCGGCGTAGGGAAGCCGGTAAGCATAGCCGAGCCGGCCCGCGACCGAAGCGATGTTGATGATTGCCCCCTCGCCCGCCGCCCGGAGCAGCGGCACGGCGCGGCGCGTGCAATAGAAATGGCCGTTGAGGTTAACATCGATCGTCCGGCGCCATGCCGCAGGATCGATCTCGGCGACGCCGGCGGTGGGCCCGGCGATGCCGGCATTGTTGACGAGCACGTCGAGCCCGCCGAGCCGGGCAGCGATGTCTTCGAAGAGACGGTCGACGGCTCCTTCGTCGGCGACATCGGCGACGCTGCCGAGGATGCCGGGCCGCTCGCGACGACAGGTCTCGAGCGCGTCCGCCGCGATATCGCACACATAGACGCGGGCGCCATGCGCGTGGAAGGCTTCGGCGATGGCGCGGCCGATCCCGGCTGCGCCGGCGCTGACGAAAACCCGCAATCCGGGTTTGAGGCCGCTCACGATCTGTTCGCTCATTCTGCCGCTCCCTTGCGTCCGGCCGCTCACGCGCTCTGCTCGCGAAGCGCCAATATGGCGCCGAGGACGACCGCGCCGAAGATGATGTGGCGCACGGCATCGGGGAGGACCGTCCCCGCGAGCGCCGTGCTCAACGCCGTCAAGAGGAGAGCGCCGCCGAGAATGCCGAGATAGTGGCCGCGCCCTCCCGTGATCACCGTCCCGCCGACCACGATCACGGCGATCGAAGGCAGCAAATAATTGTCGCCCATGCCGTTGAAGGCCTGGCCATTGAAGCCGGTCAGCATGACTCCGACGAGGGCCGAGCAGAAACCGCTCAGCATGTAGACGCCGAGGAGTGTCGTGCCGACCGCCACTCCTGAGAGGCGCGCCGCGCGCACACTGTTGCCGATGGCGTAGATGCGCCGGCCGAAGCTCGTGCGGCTCAAGAGCAGCGTCGCCGCCGCCACGAACGCGATAAGAAACCACACCGCCGGCGCCACCCCACCAAGCTCGCCGGTCATGAACCAGCGCAGCGCCGGCGCCGACCAGCCATGCGGCGTGCCGTTGTCGTAGACGAGGGCAAGGCCTTCGAGAATGCCGTTCATCGCCAGCGTCATGACGATCGGCGACAATCCGAGAAAGGCGACGCCCACGCCGTTCACGAAACCGACGAGAATGCCGACGCCGAGCACCATCGGCACGGCCCAAGCCGCCGCCTGATCGGAGCCCTCGACCGTTCCCGTCAGCAAGATGCCGCAAAGCGCGATCGTCCACGGAAGCGACAGATCGAGGCCTCCGGTCAGGATGACCGCGCCCTGCCCCAATCCGAGCACGGCGAGGAAGGAGGACAGGACGAGGACAGAGTTCAGATAGGGCAGCGCCGACATCTCGGCGCGAAAGACGATGCGCGTGACGACGATCACGATAACGAGAAAGGCATAGGACGGCGCGACATAGCGCAGCGTCTCCTTGTGCCGCCGCACCCAGCCTCGCCACGCGGCGCCGGCGAGTTCGTCGCCGCGGCGAGGCGCGGCTGCCGGGTCGATGTCGAGTGCAAGTCGTCGCGACACCCGCGCCAGCGCCGAAGGTCGGGTCCCGTTTCGCCAAGCTTGCCAGCGCAGCCGAAGCATCGCGCCGTATTCCGCGAGCCGCGATTGGTGCCCGAAGGAGCCGCCGAGGACGGCAAGGATGAGGATCACGCCTTCGGCCACCGTGCTGTAATAGGCGGGGACGTTAAGGACGAGGAGCACATTGATCGTCAGCATCAGCGTGTACGCGCCGAAGGCGGTGCCGAGGCAGCCGCCGCGGCCGCCGCCGAGACGCGTCCCGCCGAGGACGGTCGCGGCAAAGACTTGCAAAAGGATGGGCGCGCCGATCAGCGGATCGCCCGAACCTGTCTGCGCTGTGATGAAAAGGCCGCCGGCCGCGTAAAAGGCACCGGCGATGACATAGGTCGCGAATTTGACAGCGACGATGCGGATGCCGCTGGCGCGTGCTCCTTCTTCGTCGCTGCCGACGGCATAAATGCCGGTGCCGAGCCGCGAATTCTTGATGACGGCCCAGATTGCGAGCGCAACCGCGACGACGACCACCGGGGCAGGTAGGGCGCCGGGAATGGCATCGCCGGTGAAGAAGCTCGTCAGCCCATCCGGCGTCTTGCCGCCCGGCTGGTCGAGAATGAGCAGGGTCACCCCCTGCACGATGAACATGTTGGCAAGCGTCACCACGATGGCCGGCAGGCGCATCACGGCGATGAAGAGAGCGTTGAAGGCGCCGGCGAGGGCACCGATCGCGAGCGCCGCCGCCGACCAGCCGATCTGCGAGGCGCCCGTCTCGTGCATGTGCGTCGCGAGCACGACGTTGACGAGCGAGATCACAGCGCCCGCCGAAAGGTCGAAGCCGCCCGTCAGGATCACCATGGTCTCGCCCATCGCCGCCAGCACCATCGTCGCGCCGCCTGCGGACATGAAGCTGAAATCGAAGTAGCTGAAGCCGGCCGGCGTCAGCGCATAGAGCACGCCGATGATGAGGGCGAAGGCCGCGACCGCAATGATGAGGCCGCGTTGCCGTCCGAGATTGAGCCTCGGTCGGCGCGGCAAGCCGTTCGCGACAAGGGCGCTCATCCGACCACCGAGCGCGCGAGCGCCGGCGCCTGCGGCTCGACATGGCCGAGCGCCGCGCGGATGATGGCTTCTTCGCCGATTTCCGTCCCGGACAGCGTTTTTGCGACGCCGCCGCGGTACATCACGATGACGCGGTCGCACATATGCACCAGCTCGGCGATTTCCGTCGAATAGAAGAGGATGGCGCCGCCGCGCGCGACGAAATCGCTCATGAAGACGTAGATCT
Organism: Alphaproteobacteria bacterium; assembly: GCA_021325525.1. Taxonomy (GTDB): domain Bacteria; phylum Pseudomonadota; class Alphaproteobacteria; order ATCC43930; family CGMCC-115725; genus URHD0088. The sequence goes on along the minus strand of JAJPHB010000170.1, from coordinate 12,123 downwards.
CGTGCTTCGTGCCGATATCGACGCCACGGGTCGGATCGTACATGAGCAGCACGCGCGTTCCGGCGAGCAGCCATTTCGCCAGCGCAATCTTCTGCTGGTTGCCGCCGCTGAAGGACGAACACGCGCTGTAGAGCGCGCGCGGATGGACGTTGACGCGCGCCAGTACCTGATCGACGGCACGGATCTCTCGGTCCGTATCGATCCAACCGAACCGGCTGAAGCGATCGAGGACCGGCAAGCTGACATTGTCGCGCCCCGGCAATTTCAGGAGGAGCGCCTCGGTCTTGCGGTCTTCCGGCATGAGGCTGATGCCGATGTTCTCGCGCAGAGCGTCACGCGGGCTCGCCAGCGTCACCGGCGCGCCGTCGATCGCGATCGTTCCTCGCGTCAACGGCGCCATGCCGAAGAGCGCCAGAAAGAGTTCGAGCTGGCCCATGCCTTGCAGCGCCGCGACGCCGAGAATCTCGCCCGACCACAGATCGAGGCTGGCTTCCCGCAGCTTGCCGCCGGTCGCAAGGTGTCGCGCCGCAAGCGCCGGGGTCGCCTCGCGGCGGATGCGGCGGTCAGCGCGGTCGGGGAAGGTTTGCGCCAGCTCTCGCCCGATGACGAGACGGATCACCTCGTCATCGGAGATATCGCGAGAGCGAAAAGTTCCGACATGCTTGCCGTTCCGCAGCACCGAGAGTGTGTCGCAGAACATCCGCACCTCGGGCATCCGGTGCGAAATGAAGACGACCGTGACGCCGTCCGAGCGCAGCTGAGCGATGACGTCGCCGAGCCATTTGACGTCGTCACTCGAGAGGGTCGATGTCGGCTCGTCGAGCAGCAAGATCTTGGGCTTGCGCGACACCGCCTTGACGATCTCGATCTTCTGCCGCACCGGCAGGTCGAGATCGCGCACATCAAGATCGGGATCGAGCTGTTCGAGACCGAAGCGCGACAGGATTTCCTGGACCTGCCGCGCCGCCTTGCGGCGCCGGACAAGGCCGCCGCACGAGGCGGGTTCATAGGGAAGGAGGAGATTCTGCGTCACGCTCAGATCAGGGATCAGCGTCAGCTCCTGGAACGCCGTCTGTATACCGAGCGCGTGCGCCGCTCGCGGGCTCCCAATCGCGACTTCCTTCCCGAGCACGCGGATTTTTCCTTCGTCCGGCTGCATGAGGCCGCTCAGCAGCTTGACGAGCGTCGATTTTCCGGCGCCGTTCTCGCCGAGAAGCGCATGGACCTCGCCGGTGCTGACGGCGAGACTCGTCCCCTCGAGCGCGACCGTGGCGCCGAACCGCTTGGTGACGCCTTTGACCGCGACCGCTTCTCTCAATTCGAGGCTGGCCATTCCGATAACTCGGTTTGCGAGGAGGCCGAGGCAGCCTGGCCTCGGCCTCCACCCGTCGTCACTCCTCCGGCTGGCCGAGGAGGGCCGCCCCGAAGCCGACCTCCGGCGTCTCCGGGCCGAAAATGTCGGCGAACCAACCGGGCGGCACGAGTTTCGGATCGAAGACGTTGCAGCCGTTCTTCATCTCCTCCCAGGACCCTTTCTCGCACAGCCGCATCTCACCGGTCTTGGCTAGCGGCAGCGGGAGCATGATGGTCTTCGGCACCTGCTTGCCTTCGAGCAGGTCGACCGCCTTCTTCAGCGCGAGGGCGCCGGAATAGGGCGGAGAGCCATAGGAAATGCTGTGATAGCCGAAAGGCTTATAGCTATTGTCGACGCCTTCGACAGCACCCGGCGGCAGCATCTGCACGCGGTGGCCATTGGCAGCCTCCCCGGCGCAAGGCTTGATCTTGTCCGTGGGGATTCCCGCCTCGATCTGCATTGATGCCGCCGTGTAGCATCCGACCTGCATCCACAAACCGTCGATGTCGTTCCAGCTGTGCGTCGCGAGAATCTCGGACAGCTTCTCGCGCGCGACGGCCTGCGACCACATGCCGGGGACCTCGGCGATGATCTTGATCCCCGGGTTCTTGGCGAAGACCTCTTTTGCCGCCGCCGTGCGGAACTTGTCGACCGAGGTGCCGGGCACGCCGGTAATCACGACGATATTGCCCTTGCCATGCAGCTCGTTGACCAGCCATTCGCCGGTGACGCGGCCGGCTTCGCTCTGGTCGATATGAATGTTGTAGGCGCAAGGCTCGGTTATCTCGGCGTCATAGGCGATGACGAACACCTTCTTGTCGCATGCGTTCTTGACGACGTTGTTGAGCGCCGTCGGCGAGATCGGGAAGGTGATAATCGCCTGGGCGCCCGCCTGGACCATCGAGTTGATCTGCTGGATCTGCTTGCGCGCATCCGGGCCCGCGACCTGGATCCGCAGGTCGACCTTGTCGCGGTAGTCCTTGCTCGCCGCCATCGCCGAGATCATGCGCTGCGCCTCGGCCTGCCAATCATTGCCGATATAGCTCATGCTGAGATAGATCTTGAACTTCTCGGCCGCAGCCGCGCTATCGGGCGCGGCAAATCCGAAGACCGCTGCGGCGGCCAGCGCCATTGCACTGCATCGCAAACCTGTCCTGATCGCACTCATCCTCGCCTCCCTCTGAGTTGCGGTCCCACCGGCGCTCTGTCGCCGGACATTGACTGGCGGCCTCTGAATGCACGGCCCCGCCCCGCCGCTTCGCTCGCGGCGGCTACATCCGTAAGCCGCCGGCCGAGGATCCTCGCCTCCGATGGGCGCCAGCTCGATCAGCAAACCGCGCCCGCACGAACCAGGCCCGAGCTGCGGATCAAGGCGAGGCCCCCTCGCATTGGCGATCTCCGCTCTGACCTCTGCATCCTTTCTTTCCTCCTCACGCGGATTCACGGAAGACCGGGCGAAATGGCAGCAGGATATGTGCCGATGCGGCATCGGCGCTGTCCGCCCCGCCGAGAGCCCGCAGGACGCGCGACGCCGCCGGCCCGAAGCGGTCATGAGGGACGTGAATGGTGCTGAGCCACGTCGCCAGCCATTCGTTCAGCGGATTATCGTCGAAGCCGAACAACGCGATGTCCCCCGGCACTTTGAGGCCGAGCTCGCGGCAGCGCCGAAAAGCGCCGTAGGCCATGAGGTCGTTGCCGCAGAAGATGGCGCGCGGACGTGTTCGGCCGCTCAGCAGCGCCACTGCCGCGCCATAGCCCGATTCGATGGTCAGCGTGCCCGCCTGCACATCGTCCGCCTCGAGCGCCAACCCGGCCGCCTCGAGGCGGGACCGGTATCCCTCGAAGCGTTCACGGCTCGCCGAGGAGCCGAGCGGTCCGTGAATAGCGCTGCAGCGCCGGTAGCCTTGGCGGATGAAATGCTCGGCGACGGCGCGTCCTGCGGCCGCGTTGTCGATGCCGATGAATGGGCCGGAGAGACCGGGCGGCGCCTTGCGATTGAGGTAGACAATCGGCACGCCCGTGGCCGCCGCCCGCCTCAATCCTGGGCTGTCGACGGCACCAAGTAACAGGACGGCGCGGACGAGGTGCGACTGCATCTCGTCGAGATAAGCGTCTTGCAGCTCGGGCGACTCCTCCGTGTTGCACAAAATCATCGCATAGCCGAGATCGCGGATCGCGATCTCCACCGAATGCGCAATCGCCGAATAGAAGGCGTTGGTGATGTCCGGAATGAGGAATGCGACGAGATGGGATTCGAGGGTCCGCAACGCGCGTCCGGCCCGCATCGGCCGATAATTGAGCTCGGCGACCGCCCGCTCGACGCGGTCGATCGTATCGGCCGATGCCTTGTTGAACGCCTTCTTGTTGATGATGCGCGAGACGGTCGCGACCGAGACTCCGGCGCGCTGCGCCACATCATCGATGGTCGGCGGACCGACGCGCTGACGCGCCGCAAGGCTGAGCGCGGCGTCCTCCGCTTCCGGAGCCCGCGCCCTCTCCCTCGCTGCTACGGCCCGGCGCCGCTCAGGCGGCATCGCCGGCTTGTCTCTCCATGGCGATCCTCCGGTCTTGCCACCCGCACGAGGATGCCTCGGTACGGCGGTTGCGGATTACGAGGGTAATCGTTTACCCGGACGACGGTATCGCCGCCCTCTGTCGATGTCAACCGTCGAAGCGGCGTTCGGGCAGCCCGCGGACACCGAGATCATGGACGGCGAAAAGGCCGCCCGCGGCCCGCTCCGCTGGCGGTTTGCCGGCGATCGGTCGAGCCATCGAAGTTACATAAAGCACGTCGAGATTTTCGCCGCCGAACATCACGCTCGTCAGGGTCTTGACCGGAAAATCGATTGCTCGATCGATGCTTCCGTCAGGAGCATAGCGCAGGATCTGGCCGCCATGGACCCGCGCGCTCCAGAGATAACCCTCGTCATCGACTGTGGCGCCATCCGGATAGCCGGCGCCCTTGCTTGCCCAGGGACGGCGGTTGCGGGCGGCGCCGGTTTCGGGATCGTAGTCGTAGGCGAAGATCGTCTCCTGCCACGTATCGGCGAAATACAGAATCCGCCCGTCCGGGCTCCAGCATGGCCCGTTCGCGCAGATGATTCCGTGATCCAGCTTGCGGCAGGCAAGGTCGCTGCCGAGCTGGTAGAGCCCGCCGAGACCTTCGCGCTCCTCGTAATCCATCGTGCCGGCCAGAAATCGCCCCTTGGGATCAACCTTGCCGTCATTGAATCGCGTCCGCGGCTGGTCGGCTTCGGGGTCGACGATCGGCGAGCAACGCGCGCTCGCAAAATCGTAGAAATGAAAGCCGCTCCGGAGCGCGACCACGGCGCCTCCGCCGCTTCTGAGCGCCATCGAGCCGATGTGCTCGGGCACATCGAAGCGCTCGACCCCCTTGCCCTCGGCGGTACAGCGGTAAAATGCCTTGCCGAGGCTGTCGACCCAGTAGAGGCGTCCTTCTTCGACATCCCAAAGCGGTCCTTCGCCGAGCTCGTTGCCGGCATCGACCACAAGAGTGATCCTCGGCATTCGGTCCTCCTCCAAATGGGTAATCGGTTGCCCTGATTTTATCCGACCGCCGAGATCGCGCCATAACCCCTGGAGAGAGCCGCTCGAAAGAGCGGTCGGCCTCGCCCGCCGGCCATGCGCTGGGGCCGGGCTCGCCGGGCGCCTCGACGATCGGCGCTTTGGCTCCCAGCTCTGTCCTCAACGTCTGATCCTCTCGACCACCCTCTTGAACCACCCTTTCGCCGCCCCCAAATCGGTTGGCACTCGAAGTCAGAGAGTGCTAAGCGGCCGAGCAGAAGTTCGGCTGAGGGAACTTTCTGCCTTGAGCCGCGCACCCCTGGCTTCGCTGACAACGATGCGAAAACAGCGAAAGGGGATGGCAATGGTCATGTGGTTAGCCGATCCATTCGAGGCGCTCGGCGAGCTGCAGCGAGCGCTCGATAGTTTCCGGGAGAGCAATTGGCTCCAGTCCACCCCGAGCGGCACCGGCCCCTATCCGCCGCTTAACGTTTTCCGCAAGGGCGACGACTTCGTGGTCGTCACCGAAGTGCCGGGTATCAAGAAATCGGACCTGGAGGTTCAGGTCAAAGAGAACACGATCCGCATAGCCGGCGCGAAATCCGTCGAATACTCGGACAACGCCAGCCTGCATCGTCGTGAGCGGTCAGCCGGCCGTTTCGACCGCACCGTCACCATCCCGGTTCAAATCGATGCGGATCGCGTCAAGGCGGAATATCGGGACGGAATATTGGCGCTGTTCCTCGCTCGGGCAGAGGAGGACAAGCCCCGGTCGATCAAGATCGCCTGACATCGATGGGAAACCAGACGACGGATTGGAGATTGCCATGGCAAAGTCTCAGCAACTCGCGGTGCAGCAGAAGAAAGAGGTCGAATCCAAGGAGGAGAAGACGGTCCCGGCCAGATACTACCTGCCAAACACCGACATCTTCGAGACGGATGATGCGCTCACGCTGGTGATGGAGGTTCCAGGCGTGGAAAAGAAGGACATAAGCGTGCAGCTCGAGAACAACGTGCTCCGCATCGAAGGACGTATCGACTTTTCGAAATATGACGGGCTCGAACCCGTCTATTCCGAATATAATATCGGGCATTATGCCCGCGCCTTCACCTTGTCCGAAAAGATCGATCAGGATGGCATTGGCGCGGAGTTGGCGGACGGCATCCTCACCTTGACGCTGAGGAAAGCCAAAAAAGCTTTACCCAAGCGCATTGTCATAAACTGATCGCAAGGACCGGCGGCGGCGCGGGACTCTGCTGCCGACGGCGGACTCGGTGGTTTCCGCTGCCGCGTCGGTGCGGTGCTCGGCGGCCGCCGCGTCGAGGGTTCAGATTCGCGAAAAGACCCCCTGGATTTCTGCGGGTTTCAGGGGGTCTTCTCGCTTCGGGCGAGTCCAAAAGACTCGCAGATTTGGAACGTGGCGACGATTTCGCTAGACCGAGTAGTACATCTGATACTCGATCGGGTGCGGCGTGTGCTCGAAATTGTAGACTTCCTCCCACTTCAGCTCGATGTAGCTCTCGATCTGATCGCGGGTGAAGACGTCGCCTTTGAGGAGGAAGGCATGGTCGGCCTGGAGGTGACCAATGGCTTCACGCAGCGAGCCGCAGACTTGCGGCACGTCCTTCAGCTCCTCGGGCGGCAAATCGTAGAGGTTCTTGTCCATCGGATCGCCCGGGTGGATGCGGTTCTGGATGCCGTCCAGCCCGGCCATCAGCATCGCCGCATAGCCGAGATAGGGATTGGCCGCCGGGTCGGGAAAGCGCACCTCGACGCGCTTGCCCTTGGGGCTCGCGACATAGGGAATGCGGCAGGAGGCCGAGCGGTTGCGTGAGGAATAGGCGAGCAGGACCGGCGCCTCGAATCCGGGGATGAGGCGCTTGTAGCTGTTCGTCGTCGGATTGGTGAAGGCGTTGATCGCTTTCGCATGCTTGATGATGCCGCCGATGTAGTAGAGCGCCGTCTCGGAGAGGTCGGCATAGCCGGAGCCGGCGAAGAGCGGCTTCTCGCCCTTCCAGATCGACTGGTGGACATGCATGCCCGAGCCGTTGTCGCCCTTGACCGGCTTCGGCATGAAGGTCGCGGTCTTGCCGTACTGGTGGGCGACATTGTGCACGCAGTATTTGTAGATCTGCATATTGTCGGCGGTGCGCACCAGCGTCGAATAGACGAAGCCCAGCTCGTGCTGCGAGGGCGCCACCTCATGGTGGTGCTTCTCGACGTCGAGCCCCATCTGCTCCATGGTCGACAGCATTTCGGCCCGGAGGTCGTTGGCGCTGTCGACAGGCGGCACCGGGAAATAGCCGCCCTTCACCGGCGGGCGGTGGCCGGTATTGCCGTCGGGGAATTTCTTGTCGGTGACGTAGGGCCCCTCCTCGCTGTCGATCTCGTAGAAGGAGGTGTTCATCGCATTCTTGAAGCGGACGTCGTCGAAGACGAAGAACTCGGCCTCGGGTCCGAAATAGGCCTTGTCGCCGATGCCGGTCGAGGCGAGATAGGCCTCGGCCTTGCGCGCCGTCGAGCGCGGGTCGCGGCCATAGGGCTGGCCAGTACCGGGCTCGTGCACATCGCAGAAGAGGATGAGCTGCGTCTGCGCCGCGAACGGATCGAGCACGGCCGTCGAGCAATCCGGCATCAGCACCATGTCGCTCTCGTTGATCGCCTTCCAGCCGGCGATCGAGGAGCCGTCGAACATGACGCCGTCGGCGAGGAAGCCCTCGCTGATGGTCTTCACATGATGCGTCAGGTGCTGCCACTTGCCGCGCGGGTCGGTGAAGCGGAAATCGACGTATTTGACGTCGTGTTCCTTGATCATCGACATGACTTTTTTGCTGTCTGACATCGGTCTCTTTCCTGTTGTCATATTTCTATGGAAGCTGGGCCGTCGAAGCTGGACCCTGCACGCGGCGATCAGATGGCGTCGCCCCCGCGCTCGCCGGTGCGGATGCGGATCGCCTCGTCGATCGTCGAGACGAAGATCTTGCCATCGCCGATCCGGCCCGTATGGGCGGCGTGCTGGATCGCCTCGACGGCGCGCTCGACGAGCGCGTCCTCCATGACGACCTCGATCTTGACCTTCGGCAGGAAGTCGACGACGTATTCGGCGCCGCGATAGAGCTCCGTATGTCCCTTCTGGCGGCCGAAGCCTTTCGCCTCGGTGACCGTGATCCCTTTGATGCCGACCTCGTGAAGCGCCTCCTTCACCTCGTCGAGCTTGAAGGGCTTGATGATGGCTTCGATCTTCTTCATGAGCGCTCTGCTGCAATGGGCGAACCCGTCAGCACATCCCTAAGCACAGGCCGTGCCAGTTCGCCGATGAAGGCCCCCTCAGCCGCTCGAGGGATCTCGCAATTCCCCTCTCCCGCTTGCGGTAGAGGGTCGGGGTGAGGGCTAAATCCTTGCCTTTCGCGCTGTGGCGCAAACCCTCTCCTCAGAGGGGAGAGGGTTTGCCAACGATACCGCGAGCCGGAGAGAGAGCTGACCCGTCTTGGCGCCGAGCCGCGGCCGCCTCATTTTTGGGCAGGAGGTGCCGCTTTATTGGGCGGCGGCGGGCAGATTCTCGGTCAAAAACCGCCCGATACGATCGACGGCCTCCTGCAAGGCCGAGAGCGAGCTCGCATAGGAGAAGCGCAGATAGCCTTCGCCCATGGCCCCGAAGCTCGTGCCCGAGATGGTGGCGACGCCGGCCTCTTCGAGAAGCCGCGTCTGCAAGCTGCGCGAATCGAGTCCGGTGCCGGTGATGTTGGGAAAGGCATAGAAGGCGCCGCCCGGATTGACGCAGCGGAAACCGGGAAGCGCGTTGAGCGCGGCGACGATCATCTGCCGCCGCTCGGCGAAGGCGGCGACCATCTTGCGCACCGGCTCCTGCGGCCCGGTCAAGGCGGCGATGCCGGCATGCTGCGCCGCCGCGTTGACGCAGGAGTGGCAATTGATGGCAAGGCGCGTTGCTGCCGCGATGAGGCTTTCCGGCCAGACGCCATAGCCCATGCGCCATCCCGTCATCGCATAGGTCTTGCTCCAGCCATCGAGCAGTATGAGGCGCTGGCGCAGCTCGGGATAAGAGAGAAGGCTGACATGCTGGGCGCCGTCATAGACCATCTCGCTGTAGATCTCATCGCTCATGACGGCGACCTGCGGGAAGCGCTCGAGGCCCTGCACAAGGCGCTCGATCTCGCCGCGCGGGACGACGCCGCCCGTCGGATTGGCCGGGCTATTGACGATGATGAGGCGCGTCTGCGGCGTCAGCTTCGCCAGCACCTCCTCGGCGCTGAAGGAGAAGCCCTTCCCCTCATGCAGCTCCATCGGCACGGGCTTTGCGCCCGAGAAGCGGATGACGCTCTCGTAAATGGGAAAACCCGGATTGGGGTAGAGAATCTCGGCACCCGGCTCGCCAAACATCATGATGGCGAAGAACATGGTGACCTTGCCGCCCGGCACGACGAGAACGCGGTCCGGCGAGACCTCGACCTTGTGGCGGCGGAGAATGTCGGCGGCGACGGCGGCGCGCAGCTCGGGGATGCCGTTCGCCGGCGTGTAGCCGTGATGGCCGTCGGCGAGCGCCTTACGTCCGGCTTCGACGATGTGCTCAGGGGTCGGGAAATCCGGCTGGCCGATGCCGAGATTGATGATCGAGCGGCCCTCGGCTTCGAGCGCCTTGGCGCGCGCCAGCACCTCGAAAGCCGTCTCCGTGCCGAGGAAGGACATGCGCGCCGCCATCTGAACCATCACCGGACTCCTGCGAGAATGCGAAGCGACGATCCTATCGCGTCCGCGCGCCGGAGACCAATGCCGGGGACGCCGTTCAGTCGCGGGCGACTGCGAGGCGGGCGCCGAGGCCGATGAGGAGCGAGCCGCCGACGAGGCGGGCGATGCGCTGGCCGAGGCCGGCGCGGGAGACGCCGCGCAGCACCGCGTTGGTGAGCAGGATCGTGACGAGATCGGCCGAGGAGAAGGTCAGGTTGACGATGGTGCCGAGAACGAGGAATTGCAGCGCGAGCGGAAGCGCGGCAGCCGGATCGACGAATTGCGGCAGGAAGGCGAGGAAAAAGATCGCCGCCTTCGGGTTGCAGATTTCGACGACGATGCTTTCGACGAAGGCGCGCCGCGGCCCTTTGGCGGCGACCTGCGGCAGCCGGCTTGCATCGAGGCCGCCGCGAATCATGCCGATGCCGAGCCAAACGAGATAGGCGGCGCCCGCCAGCTTCACCGCCAGATAAAGCGCCGGCACGTAGTGAAGGACGGCCGAGAGCCCGAAAGCGGCGCAGACGACGTGGAAGTAGCCGCCGCAATGAATGCCGAGCGCCGCCATCAAGCCGGCAGCACGGCCGCGCGCCAGCGTCTGCGCGGCCGTATAGAGGATCGCCGGCCCGGGGATATAGGCGAAGACCAGCGTCGCCGCCACGAAGGGGAGCAGGTGATCGATGGGCGGCATCGCGAGTCTCCGAGCGCTGTCAAAGGCAGCCGCGCAGGAAGCCCGAGCGCTGGCTTGCCGCCTGCATCAGCATGCCGACGTCGCCGCCGGCGAGCACCATCCGCATGCCCATGCCGATGAAGCGCCGCAGCAGCTCTTCCTGGTAGAGGCCGCCCATCCCCGGCCACTTGCCATGGCGCCGGCAGGCGGCGATCACCGTCTCATAGGCGCCGGCGATGCGCGGATTGGCGAAGTCGCCAGGGATGCCCATCTCGGCGGCGAGATCGTTGGTGCCGATGAGCAGCACGTCGACGCCGGGGACGGCCGCGATCGCCTCGGCATTGGCGACGGCGCGCGGCGTCTCGATCATGACGATCGTGAGGCAGGCGGCGTTGAGGCTCTGGGTCAGCTCGGCGACCTTCATGGCGCGATAATCGAATTGCGGCTGCGCGCCGGCGACCGAGCGATGGCCGGTCGGCGGGTATTTCAGCCGGTCGACGATCTCCCGCGCCTCCTCCGCCGTGTCGACATGCGGCATGACAATGCCGAGCGCACCGCCGTCGAGCGCCCGCGTCGCCATATGGTGCTGCAGCGCCGGGACGCGGACGATCGGCGAGATGCCCGTATCGAGCGCCGCCACGGCGATCTGCGTCGCCTGGTCGAGCGACATGGTGCCGTGCTCGAGATCGATGAAGAGCCAGTCATAGCCGCTCGTCTTCAGGATCTTGGCGATGTCGACGCTCTTGGCGAGACGCAGGCCGAGGCCGAGGGCGAGCTCGCCACGTTCGAGGCGCTCACGGGCGGGGTTGCGGAGGCTCATCGCGTTCTCCCGAAGATTGTTCGCGATCGAGCGAAGCAATTTCATCGCGCAGGGTCAAGAGCGAGCGCTGCCGCGCTGGCCAAGGCGCCTCGTTCCCGACCAATATGACAAATCCGAAACCGGCAGGAGCGCCCGCATTGGTAGACCGATCACAGCCGCACATCGTCGTTCTCGGCGCCGGCCACGCGGGCGGGCGCGCCGCCGAAGCCTTGCGCGCGGCGGGGTTCAAGGGAGCGGTGACCCTTGTCGGCAGCGAACGCCACCCGCCTTATGAGCGGCCGCCGCTGTCGAAGGAAATCCTCGCCGGCAAGATGACGCCCGAGCGCGCCTATCTGAAGCCGCTGGAGTTCTACGCTGCGCAGGAAATCACCCTGCGCCTCGGGGCGACCGCGGTCGCCATCGACCGCAAGGCGCAGCGGCTCGAACTCGATCGCGGCGCCGCCCTGCCCTATGACCGCCTCCTGCTGACGACCGGGGCGCGGCCGCGCAAGCTGGCGATCCCCGGCGCCGAGGGGGGCCGCGTCCACTACATCCGCGACATCGACGACTCGCTGGCGCTGCGGGCGCATCTCACGCCCGGGGCGCACCTCGTCGTGATCGGGGCCGGATTCATCGGGCTCGAAGGCGCGGCGGTGGCGCGACGCCTCGGCGCCGCAGTCACGGTTCTGGAGCTTGCCTCCTCTCCGCTCGCCCGTGTCGCCGCGCCCGAGATTGGCGCCTTCTTCGCCGGTCTCCACCGCAAGGAAGGCGTGGTGCTCCGCACCGGCACCTCCGCCGCCGCGATCGAGGCAGCGGCGGGCGGCGTAGTGGTCACGACCTCCGCCGGCGATCGCCTTTATACCGACGCGGTCCTCATCGGCATTGGCGCCATACCGAACGCCGAGTTGGCCGAGGCGGCGGGGCTCGCCGTCGCCGACGGGATCGTCGTCGATGAGCGCGGCCGGACGGCGGATCCGAACATCTTCGCCGCAGGCGATGCGACGCGCCATTTCAACCCGCTCCTCGGCCGTTCG
>JAJPHB010000120.1 GCA_021325525.1 Alphaproteobacteria bacterium | reverse complement strand
GCCGCGCGGCCCCTCATAGCGGATGACGAAGACGTCCCCTTCCTTGTATTGCCGCTTCTCGACGCAGGCGAAGGCGTCCTCCTCGCAGTCGAAGCAGCGGGCAGGGCCGCGGAACCGCAGCTCGGCCATTCCGGCGACCTTCACGATGGCGCCTTGCGGCGCGAGGTTGCCACGCAGGCCGACCACGCCGCCGGTCGGCGTGATCGGATCCGTCGTCGGCCGCACCACGTCCTGGCCTCTGGGGAGCGAGACGCCGCGAAGATTCTCGGCGACCGTGCGGCCGGTCACAGTGATGCAGTCGCCGTGGAGATAGCCGCCGTCGAGCAGCGCCTTCATCAGTACCGGCACGCCGCCGATTTCGTAGAGATCCTTGGCGACGTATTTGCCGCCGGGCTTGAGGCTGGCGATGTAGGGCGTGCGCTTGAAGACCTCCGCGACGTCGTGGAGGTCGAAATCGATGCCCGCCTCATGCGCCATCGCCGGCAAATGCAGCGCGGCATTCGTCGAGCCGCCCGACGCGGCGACCACCGTCGCGGCGTTCTCGAGCGCCTTGCGCGTCACGATGTCGCGCGGCCGCAAATTGCGGCGGATCAGGTCCATGACGGCTTCGCCCGAAGCCTCGGCATAGCCGTCGCGCGAATCGTAAGGCGCCGGAGCCCCGGCGGAGCCGGGCAAGGCGAGCCCCACCGCCTCGGAGACGCAGGCCATGGTGTTGGCGGTGAACTGGCCGCCGCAGGAGCCGGCCGAAGGGCAGGCGACGCATTCGAGCTCGTGCAAGTCCTCATCGCTCATGCGCCCGGCACTGTGCGCCCCCACCGCCTCGAACACGTCCTGCACCGTCACGTCCTTGCCGCGGAAGCGCCCCGGCAGGATCGAGCCGCCATACATGAAGACCGAAGGGACGTTGAGGCGGAGCATCGCCATCATGACGCCGGGCAGCGATTTGTCGCAGCCGGCGAGGCCGACGAGCCCGTCATAGCAATGGCCGCGCATGGTGAGCTCGATCGAATCGGCGATGACCTCGCGCGAGACGAGCGACGATTTCATGCCGGCATGGCCCATGGCGATGCCGTCGGTGACGGTAATGGTGGTGAATTCGCGCGGCGTGCCGCCCGCCGCCGAGACGCCCTTCTTCGCCGCCTGCGCCTGGCGCGACAGGGCGATGTTGCAGGGCGCCGCCTCGTTCCAGGTCGTCGCGACGCCGATCAGCGGCTGCGCGATCTGCTCCTCGGTGAGGCCCATCGCATAGAGGTAGGAGCGGTGCGGCGCGCGCTCCGGCCCCACCGTCACATGGCGGCTCGGCAGGCGGGATTTGTCGATCGCCGCGGGCTTGGCGGCGCGCGTCAGATCATCGGGCACGACGGCTCTCCTTCCGGGTCTCGGCAGTCCGGCGGACCATAGCGAGCCGGGCGCCGGTTTGCCTAGGGGCTTGGCTGCGTCCAAGTGGTCGTCTCCCTCCGCGCTGCTTCATCTGGCCAAGGCTGAGGCGCTCGGCTACAAGCGCCGGCATGCCCGAGCTCGATTTTCCGCGCGCCTGGCGCGAATACCTCGCCGCGGCGCGCCGCCTGCCGCCCCTGCCGCCGCCCGTGGCGCCGCGCCGCGTCGCCGGAGCGCAGGAAATCGCCTCGGCGTTCGATCTCGTCGTCCTCGATGCCTGGGGCGTGCTCAATCTCGGCGACACCCCCATTCCGAGCGCGCGGCCAGCGGTCGACGCCTTGCGCCGCGCCGGCAAGCGCATCGCCGTGCTGAGCAATGACGGAAGCTGCGACAAGCCGATGGCGGTCGCGAAGCACCGCCGCCGCGGCTTCGATTTCGCCGCGGAAGAGATCATCGCGGGAGTCGACCTTCTGCCCGATGCGCTGGCGGCGCTTCCGCCCGTCGAACGGCTCGGCCTCATCGCCGATGATCCCCTGCCCTTCCCGGCGCTGACGCGGCGCATGGTCCGCCTCGAAGACGCTGCGACGGCGTATGACGATGTCGTCGGCTTCGTCTTTCTGTCCTGCGATACTTGGACCGAAGCGCGGCAGGAGATGCTGCGCGCCAGCCTCGCGCGCCGCCCGCGGCCGCTCGTCGTCGGCAATCCCGACATCGTCTCGCCCGGGCCCGCCGGCATCGCGACGGAACCCGGCTACTATGCCCACCGCCTCGCCCGCGAGCTCGGGATCAACCCGCACTTTCTCGGCAAGCCCTACCCGTCGATCTATGAGCGGCTTGCCGCAACCTTCCCGGACGTCCCGCCGGCGCGAGTGCTCTGCGTCGGCGACACGCCGCAGACCGACATTCTCGGCGCCCGCGCCGCCGGCTATCGCGCGATGCTGGTCATCGACGGCTTCTGCCGCGGCCGCGACGCGCTGGCGCTCTGCCGCGAGAGCGGCATTTGGCCCGATTACATCGCGCCGCGGCTCTAGCCTATTTCACCGCGCCCATAATGTGGTCGGGCAGCCAGGTCGCGATTCCCGGAAAGAGGCAGAGGATGAACATCGCGAGAAACATGCAGAGCACGTAAGGGACCGAACCCCAGAGAACGCGCGTCAACGGCACGTCTGGCGCGATGCCGTTGATGACATAGAGATTGAGGCCGACGGGCGGGTGGATGAGCCCGACCTCCATATTGATGGTGACGATGACGCCGAACCAGATCGGATCGAAGCCGGCGGCAGTAATGATGGGGAGCAGGATGGGGGCCGTCATCAGGATGATGGCGACCGGCGGAATGAAGAAGCCGCAGACCAAGAGGAAGACATTGATGAGCAGCATCAAGAGCCACTTGTTCACCGCCATGGCGGCGATCGTCTGGGCCAAAGTCTGCGTCAGGTAGAGCGAGGTCAGCATGTAGCCGAAGAGCACCGAGGTGCCGATGATCATGAGGATCATTACCGACTCGCGCGTCGTATCGCGCAGGATGTGCCAGATGCTTTTCGTGTCCCACATGCGGTAGATGAGAATGGCGAGGAGGAGACACAGCATGGCTCCGACCCCCGCCGCCTCGGACGGCGTCGCGACGCCGCCATAGAGGGAGAACATGACGCCGCCGACGACCACGAGAAACGGCATGACCTTCGGCAGAGCCATGAATTTCTCGCGCCAGGAATAGCGGAAATCGGCGGCATGGGCGCGAAAGCCGCGTCGCCAGATCTCGAGGATCGTGTAGAGAATGAAGAGCCCGGTCAGCATCAGCCCCGGTAGGACGCCGGCGAGAAAGAGTCGGCCGATCGAGCTCTCCGTCGCGATGCCGTAGACGATGAAGGTGAGGCTCGGCGGGATGAGGATGCCGAGTGTGCCGCCGGCGGCGATCGAGCCCGTCGCGATGTCGTCGGGATAGCCGCGGCGGCGCATCTCGGGAATTCCCATCTTGCCGATGGCGGCGCAGGTCGCGGGCGAAGAGCCGGTGAGCGCCGCGAAGAGAGCGCAGGCGCCGAGATTGGAGATGACGAGCCCGCCCGGCAGGCGGTAGAGCCAGCGGTCGAGCGCTTCGTAGAGATCGCTGCCGGCGCGCGACGAGCCGATCGCCGCCCCCATCATCACGAACATGGGGATCGAGACGAGGGTGAAGTCGTTGAGGCCGCCGAAGAGCGTGTCGGCGACGATGCGGAGGCTGTCCAGCCCCTGGAAAATCAGCAGGAAGACGATCGAGAGCGTGCCGAGAGCGAAGGCGACCGGAGCCCCCGACATCAGCACCAGAAGGGTGGCAACGAGGACGAGGCCGCCGGTCTCGATCGGCGTCACCGCCGATCCTCCGCGGCGATGCCGAAGGGTGCGGCGCGTCCAGTCAAGAGGCCGAGAATCTCGGCAAGGTATTGGAGGCTGAGGAGCGCCATCCCGATCGGCATGGCGCTATAGGGAATCCACAGCCGCACTCGCCAAATGCTGTCCGAGGCCCAGCCCTTGCTCCACGCCTCCTCCCACCAGGCGCAGCCGAGGATCGCGAGCAGCAGCGTGAAGGCGAGCGAGGTGAGAGCGGCAACGAGCGCCAGCCAGTAGCGGCCGCGCGGCCCCAGATGCAGCGGCAGCAGGTCGACATTGACATGGCCGCGATGCAGGAGGACGTAGGGGCAGCCGATGAAGGTGGCGGCGATGAGGCTGTAGGTCACGAACTCGGTCTGCCAGATGGTGGCGTAGTTCAGCGCATAGCGCACGAACACCATCTGGCAGATGACGAGCACCGCGACGAAGATGAAGGCGGCGGCGACGAGCCCGCAGAGGCGAGACACCGCCGCCACGGCTGCAATGAACTTGTCGAGCATGCGAACGCCGCGCCGGCTCGCCTACTTCACCGCGAGGGCTTCATCGATCAGCTTCTGCCCGCCTTCGACCTTGGCGGCGAACTCCTTGTAGGAGGTCCTCTTCGCGAGGTCGAGCCAGGCGTCGAACTGGGCCGGCGTCATCGTCACCACCTTGTCGTTCGCCTCCTTGAAGGCGGCGACCATCTTGTCGTCGAGCGTCTTGGCGGCGCCGCGGAAGTATTCTTCCGCCTTCTTGCCGGCGGCGATGAGCGCCTTCTTCTGGTCGGGCGTCAGCCGGTCGAACTTCATCTTGGACATCAGCACCGGCTCGTACATGAACCAGAGGGCGTTGTCGCCCGGCGCGGTCACGCATTTGATCTGCTCGTAGAGGCGGAACGAGACGAAGCTGCCGGTGCTGGTGTCGGTCGCGTCGATGACGCCGGTTTGCAGGGCGTTGTAGACCTCGTTGCTCGGCGTCGCCGTGATTGAGGCGCCGGCGCCGGCCCACATCTCTGCGAAAGTCGGCCCTGCGGCGCGGAGCTTCAGCCCCTTCGCGTCGGCCGGCGTCAGAATGCATCGGTCCTTGGCGCCGAAGGCGCCGGCGAGCCACGCATCGGACAGAACGATAACGCCGTTCTTCTCGATGATCTTGCGGATATCGGCCATGAAGGGCGACTTGTCGAGCCGCGCCGCGCGCTCATGGCTGCGCACCAACGCCGGCATTAGCGTCGCGCCGAATTGCGGCACTCTGCCGCTGGCGTAGTCGAGCGGGAAGGAGGAGATGTCGAGCTGCCCCTTCACCATCGCGTTCCACTGATCGTTCGGCTTGAACAGCGAGGCGCCGGGATAGACCTGGATTTCGAGGCCCACCTTCGCCTTGGCGACCTCGCGGGCGATGATCTGGACCATCTCGTCGCGCGCATCGCCCTTGCCTCCGGGGAATTGGTGCGAGGCGCGCAGGACCTCCGCGCCGGCGACGGTCGGATGGAGGGAGAAACCGATCGCCATTGCGGCGGCGAGCGAAAGCGCAATGCTCTTGGAGCGCATTTCCACCTTCCCTGTATTTGTGTTTGATGAAAGACGAGAAAGGAAAATGCATAACCGCGCCGCCAGGTCAACCCGAACCGTGCGGCCGAACTGTGCGGCGCAGCATCCGCGCGCCGGCAATGCTCGGCGCCGTCCTCCGCGGATCGCCGGTCGGTAGGCCGGCTCAAGTGGCGGCGAGGCGCGCGAGCGCGGCTCTCAGCTTGTCGCGCGCCTGCTCGGCCTCGGCGAGGCGCTCGCGCTGCTCCTCGACGACTTCGGGCTTCGCCTTGGCGATGAATTGCTCATTGCCGAGCTTCTTCGTGATTTTCCCGATCTCGCCGTCCTGGCGCGCGATCTCCCGCGTCAGCCGCGCCCGCTCCTGCGCGAGATCGACGACCTCGCCCAATGGAAGGATGAGGGTCGCCTCGTCGAGCACCATTTGAACCGAGCCCTTTGGCGGGTCGCCCGCGAGCGGCTCGGCGCGTTCCAGCCGGGCGAGGCGGAGGATGAGCTCGCGATGACGCACGAGGCGCGCGAGGCTGGCGGGCGCCGCGCCCTTGATGAGAAGGGGAATCCGCGCCGCCGCGGGAACCCCGATCTCGGCGCGCACCGTGCGCACCGCCGAGACGAGGCTCACGACCCAGTCCATCTCCGCGCTCGCCTCGGGATCGACAGCGCTCTCCGAACAGCTGGGCCACGGCGCAGCGATCAGGAGGCCGGCGGCGGACCCCGCGAGATGCGCCCAGATCTCCTCGGTGATGAAGGGCATGAGCGGGTGCAGAAGATGCATCGTCTCGCCCAGCACCCAGGCCGTCGTCGCGCGGGTTTCGGCCTTCGCCGCCTCTTCCGCGCCCGTCAGGATCGGCTTCGTGAATTCGATATACCAGTCGCAGAAGGTGCCCCAGACGAATTGATAGAGGGCGCTGGCCGCGTCGTTGAATTTGAAGGCGTCGATCGCCTCGGCCGTGCGTCGCCCCGCTTCGGCGAGCGCGCCCAGGATCCAGCGATTGACGGTGAGGCGGCAGCGCGACGGCGCGAAGGCGGCATCCAAGGCGCAGCCGCTCATCTCGGCATAGCGCGCGGCGTTCCACAGCTTGGTCGCGAAGTTGCGATAGCCCTCGACGCGCGATTCGGCGAGCTTGATGTCGCGGCCCTGCGCCGCGAGCGCCGCCAGGGTGAAGCGCAAGGCATCGCAGCCGAAGCGTTCGATGAGATCCAGAGGGTCGATGATGTTGCCCTTGGATTTCGACATCTTCTGGCCGCGCTCGTCGCGCACGAGGGCGTGGATGTAGACGGTGCGGAACGGCTCGCGCCCCATGAATTCATGGCCCATCATCATCATCCGGGCGACCCAGAAGAAGATGATGTCGAAGCCGGTGACGAGGACATCGCCAGGGTAATAGCGCCGAAGCTCGGCCGTCTCCTCCGGCCATCCCAGAGTCGAGAACGGCCACAGCGCCGAGGAGAACCAGGTGTCGAGCACATCCTCGTCGCGCCGCAAGGGCCGGTCCTCGCCGTAATGCCTCCGCGCCGCCGCCACGGCCTCCTCTTCGGACTCGGCGACGAAGATTTCGTCATCGGGGCCGTACCAGGCCGGAATCTGGTGCCCCCACCAGAGCTGCCGCGAGATGCACCAGGGCTGGATGTTGCGCATCCACTCGAAGAAGGTGTTCTCCCACTGCTTCGGCACGAAGACGGTGCGCCCGCTTTCGACGGCGGCGATCGGCGCCTGCGCCAGCGTCTTGGCGTCGCAATACCATTGGTCGGTGAGCCAGGGCTCGATGACGACGCCCGAGCGGTCGCCGAACGGCACCATATAGACATGCGGCTCGACCTTCTCGACGAGGCCTTGCGCCTCGAGCGCCGCGACGACGCGCTCGCGCGCCGCGAAGCGGTCGAGGCTGCGATAAGGTTCGGGCGCGTTGTCATTGAGGCGGGCGTCGCGATCGAAGATGTTCACGAGCTCCAGCTTGTGGCGCCGGCCGACCTCGAAATCGTTGAAATCGTGCGCCGGCGTGATCTTGACGGCGCCGGAGCCGGTCGCGGGATCGGCATGCGGGTCGGCGACGATCGGCAGGCGCCGGCCGACGAGCGGCAGGATGGCTTGGCGCCCGACGAGATGCCGGTAGCGCTCGTCCTCGGGATGAACGGCGACGCCCGTATCGCCCAGCATCGTTTCGGGCCGCGTCGTCGCAACGATGACGAACTCGCCCTTGCGGCCTTCGATCGGGTATTTGAAATGCCAGAGCGAGCCCTTGGTCTCGCGGCTCTCGACTTCGAGATCCGAGATCGCGGTGTGGAGCTTCGGGTCCCAGTTGACGAGGCGCTTGTCGCGATAGATGAGACCTTTGCGGTAGAGCGCGACGAAAACCTTGCGCACCGCCGCGGAGAGGCCGGCATCCATGGTGAAGCGCTCGCGGCTCCAATCGGCCGAGGCGCCGAGGCGGCGAAGCTGGCGCGCAATGGTACCCCCCGATTCCGCCTTCCACTGCCACACCCGCTCGACGAATTTCTCGCGTCCGAGCTTGTGCCGGTCCGTCTGCTCGAGCGCGATCTGCCGCTCGACCACCATTTGCGTCGCGATGCCGGCATGGTCCGTGCCGGGCTGCCACAGCGCGTCAAAGCCGCGCATGCGGTGATAGCGGATGAGAATGTCCTGAAGCGTGAAGGTGAGGGCGTGCCCCATATGGAGGCTGCCCGTGACGTTGGGCGGCGGCATCATGATGGCGTAGGGGGTCAGCGCCGAGCCCGGACGAGCCGCGAAGGCGCCGCTCTTCTCCCAGAGATCGTAGAATTTCGCCTCGACCTCGGCCGGGCGATAGGTCTTGTCCAGCATTGCCGAACGCCCTTGCGTGGTAAGCTAGGTAGGAGACGCGCCAGGGATCGGGGATGTTCCGCCGACCCGGCGCACCGGCGACCGCGGCCGCACCGGCGGGGTCAGCGCTTCGCTACGCCCTGTACGAGCCGCGTGATCTCGTTCTTGACGATCCGCTCGACGATGTCGGGCAGATGCGCATCGAGCCAGTCGCGGAGGATGGGCCGCAGCTCTTCGCGGACCAGCGCCTCCAGCGTCAGATGACCCGCCCCGAGCGAGATGTCGCTGTCATTCCGGCTCGACAGCTCGGTTATCCGCGACAGTGCCGCGACGGAGGCGGCCGCGGTCGCGGGCGAAACGATCGGCGCCTCGACAGGTGGCGGGGCGGCGTCGATGGGCGCCGCCGGCCGCGCCGTGGCGCGTGCGGGCGGCGGCTCCGGATCCGGCTCGGGATCCGGCTCGGGCGCGGCTTTCGCCTTCTCGACCTTCACCGGCGGCTCCTCGGGCTCGACGACTTCCGTCAGCTCGAGGATCTCATCGCCCGCCGACTCGTTCACGGGTTTCGCCGCCACCGCGACCGGCGCTGCGGCGGCCGCGCCCTCGGGCGCGCTGTTGTCGCCATCCTCGGCGATGATGCGCCGGATGGAGGCGAGAATCTCCTCCATCGACGGTTCGTGCTGGCCCTTGGCTTCGGACATCGACTCAACCGAAATCGCAATCGCGCCGCAACACTACGTCAAACCGCGGGCAAATTCCAGCCGGAGAGGCGGAGCGCCTCGCAGCTCCCTGCTTAATCCGACGGGCTGAACCCGATCCATTTATCGCGCACGGCCTTGTAGTGCGTATCGAAATTGTAAATTTCGACGGGCAATTTGAGGTCGACGGCGGTGAGACGGCCGATCTGCTGTCCAAGGTCGAATTCGGTCACCACCTCGTCGTGTTGGGCGCGTACCAGATTGACGCGGTCGGTAAACAGCTCCTGCTCGGCGTCGAGAATGTCGAGCACCGTGCGCGAGCCGACCAACGCCTCTTGCCGGACCCCTTCGAGGGCGATCTCGGCGGCCCGGATCGTCTCGATCAAGGAGCGGATATTGGCGCGGTCGGCCTGCAGCGCCTCCCAATCCTGCTGCGCCGTCTGCACGACCTGCCGGCGCGTATCGTCGAGTTCGCTGCGGCGCTGACCGATCGTCTCGAAGGCTTGGCGGGTCTGCGAATAGATTTGGCCGCCTTCATAGAGCGGCACCGTCATGCGTGCCGTCACCGATGCGGAATCGGTGGTGAGCCCGTGGAGCGTCGTCGAGGTGTCGATGCTGCGGTTGAGGTCGCCGACGATGCTGATCTGCGGCAGGAGCTGGCTGCGCACGACGCGAACATTGTCGCGCGCCGCCGCCTCGACGAATTGCGCGGCGATGACGTTGGGATTGTTGTTGGCAGCGAGATTCGCGGCCTCGGCGCGGTTTGCCGGCAGAACCGGGCGCTCGGTCGGCGGCTGGAGCAGGCCTGGCGGCTCGCCGACGACGCGCTCGAAGGTCGCCCGGCTGGTCTCCAGGGTGCCTTCCGCCTGGACGCGGCTGGCCGTCGCGGCGGCGAGGCGCGACTCGGCCTGGGCCACGTCGGTGCGCGTCATCTCGCCGACGCGAAACTGGTCCTGCGTCGCTTCGAGCTGCCGCCGCAGCACCTGCTCGTTATTGATGCTGAGATCGAGCACGGCCTGGTTCTGGACGACGTCCATATAAGCCGAGACGACGCTGAACAGCACGGTCTGCTCCGTCGCGAGCGTCTGCGCCCGCGTCGAGCGCACCGTGTTCTCGGCCTGGCTCGTCGCGGCGACGGTCCGTCCGCCATTGTAGACGGGCTGCGTGACGTTGAGATCGAGCTCGCGCGGATGGAGGGTCGAGGTGGCGAACCCGGTCGTGCTGCTGCTTTGGAAGCCGGCGGAGCCCGTGAACTGCACGGTCGGTCGCCAGCCGGAGAGCGCCTGCGAGACGCCCTCGTCGCTCTCGCGCAGCCGCGCCCGCTGGGCGAGTAAGGTCGGATTGTTGTTATAGGCAGCGACGAGCGCCTCCGTCAGGGTGAGCGCGGCGCTGCCGGGAATCGCCGCCAGCAGGCCGAACGAGGCACCGGCCGCGAGCACGGCGCCTTTCGTGAACGCTTTCATGGCCGCGCGATGACGGGAGGCGGATGGCTGCATCAGTAGGTCCTCATCGCTGGATCGATGCGCTGCGCCCAGGCGGCGATGCCGCCTTCGAGGTTGACGGCGTTCGCGACGCCCTTGGATCGTAGCCATTGAACGGCGTGGGCGCTACGTGTCCCATGGTGGCAAAGGACGACGAGCGTGCCGTGGCGCGGCAAATCTTCGAGCCGGTCCGGCAAGCTGGCGAGCGGGATTGGGAGGCTTTCCGGCAAGTAGCAAATCTCGCGCTCCCAGGGCTCGCGCACGTCGACAACGACCACCTCCTCGCTGCTCCCGCGCCGTTCCGCCAGCTCCTCGACCGAGATCGCGAAGGGCAATTGCGCGGGGCCCATCCGCCTGGCCATCAGAAGACGAAGCTCGGCTGCGGGGCAAAGCCCGGTAGAAACGGCGTGCCCGCATCGAAGATGACACGGTGCCCGAGCCCGCCGCCGGTTCGCGTCATGAGGATGCCTTTGCCCATCCCCTCCCCTTTCTTGAGGACGGCGAGGAGGCGCCCGCCCTCGGCGAGCTGCGCCGAGATCGCCGGCGGGACCGTCGCGACGGCGCCGCCGAAGAGAATGGCCTGGTAGGGCGCGCGCTGCGGATAACCATCGGCGAGCGGCCCGTGCACCAGGGAGACATTCTTGAGCCCGAGCTGGCGAAACGCGTCGGCCGCCTGCGCCGCCAGGCGCGAGTCCTCCTCGAGCGCGACGACATGATGCGCGAGGCGCGCCATCAGCGCGCTCGCATAGCCGCTGCCGCAGCCGATCTCCAGGACGGCGTCTGCCGGACCGAGGGCGGCAAGCTGCAGCAGCCGGCCCAGCACCATCGGCTCCATGAGGAAGCGGCCATTGCCGAGGGGAATGTCCTCGTCGATATAGGCGATGCCGCGAAGATGACTCGGCACGAAGAGCTCGCGCGGGACGGCCAGCATCGCCTCGAGCAGTGCGGGATCCGTCACCTTGTTGGGGCGGATCTGGCTCTCCACCATGTTCAAGCGGGCCGCCTGATAATCGGTCATGCTCGGCGATTGATTGATCCGGTTGCAGATGGAATGCGAAGCGCAGCGCCACGGTTATATAGACGGCATTGGGCGAAAACAATCGCGTCGCGTTCAGCCGCGCAATCGCGAGCCAGGCAAGGCCGCCTTGACCCGTTCTGGCGGCGAGGCCTATATGAGGCGCCGCTGTCGGCCGGATGGCAGAGTGGCTATGCAGAGGACTGCAAATCCTCGTACAGCGGTTCGATTCCGCTTCCGGCCTCCACACCCCGTTTGCCCCAAAGCAGCTCCGCCGCCTTTGCAAGGCGCAGAGAATGTGCGCGGAAGTTGCCTTGCAATGCCTTCATCGAACGCAAGCGATTATTGCGCTTTCCCACCTACGGTTCTATCGTGCCGCTAGTTCTTGACCTTCATCAGGGGGAGATTGACGTAGATCATTGCCGCAAAATGCCCTGATTGCTCCACATAGCGGACGGAACGGCATAGAACAAAGCGACGTTGTCGTCCGCCGCAATCTCGTAGCAGCAAGCAACCACCGAAATCGCTCCGGTCTGCCCTGCAGGGAGGACGACATGGCCGTGGAATCGAAGAAGGAGCGTTCGGACGTTTCATTGCTGAGGCCGGATTGCCGGCCGAGGCTCGCCGAGAACCTGCTGCAAGGGGCGCGTAAACTGCATGCCGCCTCTTTGTCCGCTCCCTTGCGGAGCGTCGGCAGCGGCACCGTCTTGATCCGGCCCGATCGGCCGAGCGATGGGCTATTCCACCTTTACCGCGGTTGGGCTACGCGCACCCGCTATTGGACGGATGGTCGGCGGGCGATCCTGTCGATCTACGTGCCGGGTGACGTGATCGGCATCGAGTCGGCTCTCCTCGACCGCGCACCCGACGAGGTCGTCACCGTGTCGCCCGCCATGATCCACACGATCGACGCCGGCACTGTGGCGAACCTGATGACATCCCCGCCGACCGCGACATATATCGCCTGGCTCATCTCCGAGGCCCAGCGCCGCGGCGACGGCGTCGCCGGAGCCATCGGCAGGCTCGACGCACGCGAGCGGCTTGCCCTCATGCTCCTCGATTTCCACGAGCGCCTGCGCCGCCGCAACCTCGCATCCCCGAGCAGCTACGTCCTGCCGCTGACGCAGCAGCACATTGCCGACCATCTCGGATTGACCATCGTTCACATCAACCGGACGCTCCACTGGTTCCGGGCCGAGCGGATCGTCGATATCGAGAAGCACATCGTGACCATCCGCGATCTCGATCGCTTGCGGCAGATCGCAATGGCGGATCGCGCCCTCGGCGGCGCGGCCCGGCGGACGGCATGAGCCACATTTGCCTTGCCGGATCGGCGCATTTTCGACACTGATTGCGGTGGCTTGAACGAGGTCTAGCGCTCGGCGGAGTCCTCGGCCAAATGGATGACGAAGAGGCGGCAAAGCGGATCGCTCACGAAATGTGCGCCCGTTACGGGCGCGACGCCCTGCGGCGGCTAGGCGAGCGGGCGGAGCTCGCGGCGGCGCAGGGCGATCATGCATCGGCGGCGACCTGGCGGGAGATCCGAGCGGCGGCCTCCGCCGTTCTTAAATTCAGTGCCGCGCAGACCGGAGGCGCCATTGGCCGCCCTGCCCGCGCGGCTCGCCGCCGGGGGCGTGGCGAGCGCGCGCTCCGACCCGCTCTCTTGAACTTCGCGCTCGCCCTGCTTGCCGCCGCGTTGGCCCTGCTGGCCGGGCTTGTCGCATTCGCGCTCGGCAGCCTCGGCCCGTTGTCGGCGCCGCCTTGGCAGCTTCCGGCTCTCATCCTCATCGCCCTCCTCATCCTGTCGGCGCTGGCCATTGTCGCCGCCGAGATGGGCAACAAGACCCGCGAGAGGGCGCTGCGCGAGGCGCGGGCAGAGGCGCGGGCGGCGAGACTGCAAGACTTGCTCGCGCGGCAACGGCGGCGGATTGCAAGGCTGCATGTCCGCCGGGCCGATGACCGCCGCAGGGTCGTCCGGGCCGGGCAGGAGCTCGAACGCTTCCTCACCACCGTCCTCGGCAATCTCGACTTCGCGATCCGGCGAACCGAGAGCGCAGGATTGGTCAATCACCTCGCCGCGGCACGGGAGGCCGCCCGCGGCTGCGCCGCCGTCGTCGGCGGGCTTCTGATGAACCGGCCACGGCCGCAGCCCGCCGAAATGGCGATCGCCGATGCCGGCGCACGCATCATGGTCGTCGAAGACGATGCCGATGTGCGCGACTACATCGGCAAGGTGCTGCAGCGCGTCGGCTTCACGGTGATCGCAGCCGCGGATGGCGCCGAAGCGCTGCGCAGGCTGGCGGAAGCGGAGCCCATCGACGTCCTCTGCACCGATATCGTCATGCCCGGCGACATCAATGGCTATGAGGTCGCCCGCCGGGCGCGCATGATCCGCCCCAACATCAAGGTCGTCTTCATGTCGGCCTATTCCGAACGCGGCGAGCCGTCGATCGGCGGCGCGACGCCGTTTCTCGCAAAACCGTTTCGCGGCTCCGAGCTCGTCGACACGCTTCGTCTCGTCATCAGCGCCTGAATCCACCCCCCGACGACATCCCGACCGAAACCTGACTGGCGCCGGGTCCGGGGCTCTGATATAAGACCGCCCGCCGCGTTCGAGACGCAGGATGCGCCGCCGCAGGCGGCCTCTGATCCCGGGTAGCTCAGTGGTAGAGCAAGCGGCTGTTAACCGCTTGGCCGGGGGTTCGAATCCCTCCCCGGGAGCCAACGACACCACGGCGTGCCGCAGCGCGCCGTGGTGTTTTCTTGCTGCCGCGAACGCGCCGGGCTGCGCGCAGACGGCGGCGTGCCGTCAGACCGGCATGAAGGGAAAGATGAAACCGTAGATCGCCGCCGCGCCGCCGAGCAAGAGCATCGGGTGGAGCGGGCGGAGCAGGAGGAGGCCGGCAGCGGCCGCAGCGGTCAGCCAGGCGAGGGCGCCGCCATGCATCGCTTCGAGGACGGCGTAGGCACCGGCGAAAATGAGCCCGATCGCCACCGGCGCCAAGCCGCGCGCGATCCGCTGCCGCCAGACGGCCTCGCGATAGCGTCGCCACAGCAGCGTCGCCCCGAGGACGACGAGACTCGAAGGAATGTAGAGCGCCAGCGAGGCGGCGAGCGCCCCGAGCCACCCCGCCACCTTCCAGCCGATCAGGGTGACGATGAGGGTGCCGGGTCCAGGCGCCGCGCGCGAGATGGCGAAGATGTCGACGAAGTCGCGCTGCGTCAGCCAGCCATGCACGGCGACTGTTTGATGCTCCATCTCGGCGAGAATGGAAGGCCCGCCGCCGATCGAGAGAAAGGACAGCGGCACGAAGACGCGCACGAGCCCCCAGATCGCCTCCTCATCCATGCGGCGCCCTCCAGGCGAGAGCAATGCTGACGGGCGCGAGGCCGAGCACCGCCGCGAGCATCGGCCAGCGGAGGACGCCGACAGCGAGGAAGACGGCGAGCGCGATCGCCACGGCAAAGGCGTCGGTGCTCCGCCGCATCGCCTTGACGCCGGTCGCGATGTTGAGGCCGAGCGCCGCCGTCGCGATGCCATCGAGGATGAAATGCGCCGCCGCCAGCCCGCGCAGCCGCGCATAGATCTCGAACATTGCGATGATGACGAGGATGGGCAGCGCGAGGAGCCCGAGCACGGCGGCGAGCGCTCCCCAGCCGCCGCGAAGCTGCATTCCGAGATAGAGGGCGAGATTCACCATATTGGCGCCCGGCAGCACCTGGCTCAGGGCGAGACCGCTCAGAAACTCGCGATCCGGCAACCAGCGACGCCGTTCGACGGCTTCGCGATAAATCCACGCGACGAGGCCGCCGCCGAAGCTCGATATGCCGATGCGCGAGAAGACGAGCGCGATCTCGCGCAGCGGCACGGCGGCCGGCCGCAAAGCTTGTTGACCCATGCTTGCCACCCCGCACATGCGCCTCTTCGCCGAAATAGCATGCAGCCTCGCGGCTTGCCTATCGCAATGCGCACCGGGCAATTCGCACCATTCCCGGACGAAATTCCTCTTCAACCGTGGCGGCGACGCGACGATGATCGGCGGGTGAGCGTTGTCCCTCTTCCGACATTCGCCGGCAATCTGCCGCAGGGCGGCGATGCCGCTGCTTGAGCTCGACAGCCTCGCCGCCGGATATGGCCGGGTAGAGGCGATCGAAGCGCTCACGCTCCATGTCGAAAACGGCGAAATCGTCGCGCTGCTTGGCGCGAACGGGGCCGGCAAATCGACGACGCTGCGGGCGATTGCGGGCCTGCTGAAGCCGCGGAAGGGCACGATCCGCTTCGATGGCCGCTCGATCGAGGGGATGGCGCCGGAAGCGATCGTCCGGCTCGGCATCGCGCTCGTGCCGGAGGGCAGGCGGATCTTCCCGGGTCTCACCTTGCGCGAGAACATCCTCATCGGCGCGGCGGGGCGCCGCATCGCCCGCCGCGCGCTCGCGGCCGAGGCCGAGCGCGTCCTCGACCTCTTTCCCGAGATCCGGCCCGCCATCGATGCGCCGGGCTGGACTCTCTCCGGCGGGCAGCAGCAGATGGCCGCCATCGCGCGCGGCCTCATGGCGCGGCCGCGGCTTCTCCTTCTCGATGAACCCTCGCTCGGCCTCGCGCCGCTGATCGTCGACCGTGTGTTCCGGGTTTTGGCCCGCCTCGCCGCGAACGGGACCGCCATTCTGCTGGTCGAGCAAAATGCGCGGATGGCCTTGTCGATCGCGGCGCGCGGCTATGTGCTCGCAGCCGGGCGCCTCGCCGTGGCGGGCAGCGCGACGGAGCTCGCGCACGACGACGCGGTGCGCGCGGCCTATCTCGGCGGCGCGTCCGACGCGACAGCGGAGGCTACGCGCTAGCCATCCGCGCGATGCGCTCGGTGCGATGCGGTTGACCGCCCGCGGACAAGGTCAGCGCAAGATTGAAAACGACCGCTGAGACGGTGCGATCGAGCCCCTCGCCGGAACGAACCGTCGCCACGGCTGTACGCCTCTCGTGACACACGACGAGGAAACCATCGAAGCGGTGCTCCGTGCGTTTCGCGAAGCGCGTCAAGCCGGCTTCGATTCGGCGCGCTGCTATCGTGCCGGTGTCGATGCCTGGCGGGAGCTTCACCCCGATCACACGCCCGGCTATGCGGCCAAGCAGGCCGTCGCCGTCATCCTGGCGACGCTCGGGCCGGAACTCCTCAAGATCGAGTGAATGCAGCTCGGGCGCGGTTCTGGCTGGGTCGCCTCCGCGTCAATAGACGAGCAGCACGAAGACGAGGAGCCATCCGCCGATGCAAGCGAGCAGGAACGGATCGCCGGTGACGAGTTCGGTCGGGGCCCCCGACCGGCGCTCGACGAGCGTGAGCTGCAGGTAGCGCATGACGCCGGCGACGACGAAGGGGACCGTGTAATAGAGGCGGTCCGTACCGATGCGGGCAATCACCTCGGCGCTCGCGCTGTAGATGATGTAGAGCGCGAGCAGACAGCCGAGCACCATTCCCATGCACATGTCGAGATAGGCCGCGTTGTAGCCGTCGAGGCTGGGGCGGTGATTGGCCGCCATCTTGAGCATGAGGTCGTCGCGGCGCTTGGCGACGGCGAGGAAGAGCGCGATCAGCCCGACGCATTCGAGGAGCCATGGGCTCGCAGCGACGCCACGGCCATGGCGCCGGCGACGACGCGCATGACGAAGCCTATCGCGATGGTGATGACGTCGAGGATCGCGATCTGCTTCAGACGCAGCGAGTAGAGCAGATTGGCGGCGAGATAGGTGGCGATGACCCAGGCCGCCTTTCCCGGGAGCGCGGAGGCGAGCAGCCCGGCGCCGAGGGCGAGGCCGGCAAAGAGCGTCCAGCCGATCGCGAGGCTGAGCGTGCCGGCAGCAAAGGGCCGCGACGCCTTGGCCGGATGGTTGCGGTCGGCTTCGCGATCGAGAATGTCATTGCAAACATAGAGCGCGCTCGCGGCGAGACAGAAGGCAGCAAAAGTCGTCAGCCCGAGCGCGACAGTCGCCAGCGACAGCGCCGCCGGCGTGAACAGCAAGGGCGCGAAGACGAACAGGTTCTTGACCCATTGGCGCGGCCGCATCGCCGAGAAGCAAGCAGCGCAGATGCGCGGCCAGCTCACCAATCGCGCTTCGGCCATCGAGCTTGTCACTCCGAATTGGACCGCTAGTTAGACGGTCTTTCAGCATTTTCGTTCCGCCCTAGATTGAAGAATTCGACCGTCGCGCTGGAATCCCCGCGGCGACGAACGGGAAGGCGATCGACGGCAGCGGCGCGTCTTGCTTATTGTTGACGCCGCATTCTCGAGAGGAGGCGCTCGTGACCGAAGGCGATCGACGGTTGACCGAATTCACTCTCCTCGCGCGGCATGCAGGGCTCGACCTCGCGCCAGAGGCGATGGCGGCCCTCCTCGCCGAGATCGAGCCTTCCCTTGCCGCGCTGCTGCGCATGACCCGGCGCGTCAGGACGCGCCTCGCCGCGGCCGGGGAGGCGGGCGGCGAACCTGCCCATCTCTTCGCGGTCCGGGCCGGCGTCGAGGAAAGCGGTGCTTGACGCGCTGACCGTCGCCGATGCGGCGCGGCGCGTCGCCCGGCGCGAGCTCTCGCCCGTCGAGCTGACGAGGCATTGTCTCGCGCGCATCGAGGCTGTCGACGATCGGCTGAAGAGCTTTCTCCTCCTTCGGCCCGAGGCGGCGCTCGCTGCGGCCGCGGCGGCCGAGAGGGAGATCATGCACGGCCGATACCGCGGGCCCCTGCATGGCATCCCGATCGCGCACAAGGACATCTTCTGCACCGCAGGCATCCGCACGACGGCCCATTCCCGCCTCTTGGCCGATTTCGTTCCGACGGAGGATGCGACGGTGGTGCGCCGCCTCGACGAGGCGGGCGCCATCATGCTCGGCAAGCTTGCGACGCATGAATTCGCGATCGGCGGCCCCTCCTTCGATCTGCCGTGGCCGCCGCCCCGCAACCCCTGGAACACCGCGCATTTCACAGGCGGCTCGAGCAGCGGCACCGGAGCCGCGGTCGCCGCCGGGCTCGTCCTCGGCGGCAGCGGCAGCGACACCGGCGGCTCGATTCGGCTCCCCGCCGCCTATTGCGGCGTCAGCGGATTGAAGCCGACCTATGGCCGCGTCTCGCGCCACGGCGTGCTTCCCCTCGCCTATTCGCTCGACCATGCGGGCCCCCTCGCTTGGACGGTGGAGGATTGCGCAATCCTCCTGCAGGCGATGGCTGGACATGATCCGCGCGACCCGGCGAGCGCCGAGCTTCCGGTTCCGGATTATCGGGCGGGGCTGCGCGATGATCTTCGGGGTGTTCGCATCGGCGTCGCGCGCCAATTCTTCGCGGCCGGCAGTCATGTCTCGGCAGAAGCGCTCGCGGCCATCGACGCTGCCCTGAGCGTGATGGCCGGACTCGGCGCCGAGCTGCGCGAGCTCCGCCTCGCGCCGCCCGAGGACTATGGCGCCTGCGGCTGGATCATCCTTTTCTCGGAAGCCTGGTCCGTGCATGAGCGCGGCTTGCGCGCGCGCTTCTTCGATTACGGTCGGATCATGCGCAACCGCGTCTCGCTCGGCGCCTTCCTCTCGAGCGCCGACTACCTTCAGGCGGTGCGCCTCCGCCGCGTTCTCATCGGCGAGATGCGTGCGGCCATGGCCGATGTCGATGTCCTTGTCACCGCGGTCACCCCGGGACCGGCGCCCGCTCTCGATGACCTGCCGAGCTTCGCCTCCTTCGAGCGGCCGATGACGATGCCGTTCAACGTCACCGGCCAGCCCGCGCTCGCGCTGCGCTGCGGCTTCTCCGCAGACGGCCTGCCGCTTTCGTTTCAGATCGCCGGCAAGCCCTTCGACGAAGCCACGGTCCTCCGCGTCGGCCACGCCTATGAGCGCGCGACGGAGTGGCATCGCCAGCGCCCGAAACTCGGGCTTTGACCGAAGTGCGTTCGCGCAAAAGTGGTAATCGCAAGATCGGTTCTATCGCCCAACCCTTTTGTGGGGTAACGATCGATCCGCCGCGAATGATATATTGACGATCTCTTAATGGCTGGCCACCAAGGTGCTCGGGCCGACCAGCGACGGGGCTGCGATACAAGGACGATGAAGGCGGAAAGCGGGCCGGTCAAAAGGCGGAGGCTTGCCGTGGCGGCGAGCCTTGCGGGCGCACTCTGCCTCACCGCCTGCGCCTTTCTGGAGCCGACGCCCCCGGCCCCGCCGCCCGAGCCGGTGCCCGAGGCGGACATCCCGCCGCCCCCGCCGCTCGCCGAGCCGCCCCCGCCGCGGCCGGCACGCAAGCCGGCGCCGCCGCCGGTCGCGCACACTGCCCCGCCTTCTCCCGCCGAGCCGACCGTTCTCGTCGATCCCGAGCACGTCATCGGCCTCGACGAAGGCGCCGCCAGCGACTGGCTCGGCGCGCCGGCTTCCCGGACCGAGGCGCCGCCGGCCACGATCTGGCACTATGCCAGCCAAGATTGCGAAGTCGACGTCTATTTTTACCTCGACCTTCAGAACAGGGTAATGCGGGCTCTCCACTATGAAGTCAGAAGCAATGACATTGTCGAGCAGCGCCCCGAGCGCTGTTTTCAGCAACTCGTCGACGAGCATCGACAGCGCAGCGGTGCCTCCGCCGCATATAGTCCTCGTTGACGATGACGACCTTTTCCGCGAGTCGCTGGGGCTCAACCTCATCGACGAAGGCTATGCCGTCACCAGCTTCTCGAACGGGGCCCAGGCGCTCGAATTCTTTGCCGGCAACGGCAGCGCCGATGTCGTGCTGCTCGACTGGCGCATGCCGGGAATGAACGGGCTCGAAGTCCTGCGCAGCCTCAGGCGGGCCGGCACGACGACCCCCGTCATCTTCCTGACCGTGCTGAGCGACGACATCTACGAGGAGGCGGCGCTCGAAGGCGGCGCCGTCGATTTCATCGACAAGTCGCGGCGCCTTTCGATCCTGGTGAAGCGCCTGCGCCTCATCACCGAGGGAACGCGCCCGCCGGTTGATGCCGACGGTCGGCGCAACATCGGCGACGTCCTCCATCTCGACAAGCTGGAGCTGCGCTTCGACATCAGCCGCGCGAACTGGGCCGGCCAGCCGCTCGACCTGACGCTGACCGAGTTCAAGATCGTGGCGCTGCTCGCCCTGCGCACCGGCGAGGACGTCTCCTATCGCGAGATCTATGATCTCGTCCACGGCAAGGATTTCGTCGCCGGCTATGGCGCGGAGGGGTTCCGCGCCAATGTCCGGACGTTCATCAAGCGCATCCGCAAGAAGTTCCGCGACGCTGACCCGGAGTTCGACCATATCCACAACTATGCAGGATTCGGCTACCGCTGGGTCGCAAGCGGTTAGCCGGGCCGAACCGACGCGCCGACGCGCCGGGGCGTTTCGCTCGCTGGCCGTCAAGACGGTTCTGCTGGCCGTCATCTTCTTCGTCGTTCCGCTGATTCTCTACGTCCAGTTCCGGGCGGCGGACGAGGAGAAGCAGGAGCTGCTGCTGCGCAGCGTCCGCGAGCAAGGCCGGGTCCTCGGCCAAGCCCTGCTGCCCTTGCTGGCAGCCGGTGGCGACCATCCGGCCCTGCCGCAGCTCGGCGCCGAGCTCGCGCGCTTTGCCGACGACATCACCAACGTCAAGCTGCTGTTCGCCCCGCCGGGCGGCGGCTTCTTCTACATCGCCTCCTGGCCGGTGGTGCCCGCCGCGCAGCTCGATATCGAGCGCGAGAAGCTCAAGCAGCAGGGCGTGCTCGAACGCCTGGGGCAAACCTGCGAGGGGCAGCTTCCGGACGCCTTCCGCTACAGCACGCCCAACGGCAACGACGAGGTCGTGACATCGGTGACACCGCTCTCGACGCCGGCCGGGTGCTGGGTGATCGTCACCTCCTTCCCGGCCGGGATGATGCCGGGGGCGCGGCTCGGCGTCCCTTACTGGGCGACGCCCGAAGTGAAATTGGCGGCCGCCATCTACCTCGCCATGGTCCTCCTCACGCTGACCACCTTCCTGCGCGTGCGCCGCGGGCTGCGCCACTTCGCCGAGCGCGCCCGCGCCATTCGCGATCGCGGTCCCGGCGCCGGCCCGTTCGGCGCGCATAACGAGATCCCGGAGCTCAATGCCGTCGCCGAGGAATTCGACCGGATGGTCGAGGTGCTGCACAGCTCGGCCGACGACATCCGCAGGGCCGCCGAGGACAACGCCCATGCCTTCAAGACGCCGATCGCGGTGATCCGCCAATCGCTCGAGCCGCTGAAGCGCGGCGTCGCCCCCGCCAATCAGCGCGGCGTCCGCGCGCTCGGCCTCATCGAAAGCTCGCTCGACAAGCTGGACGGGCTGGTGGCCTCGGCCCGCCGCCTCGGCGAAGCCACGGCCGATCTCATCGATACGCGGCGCACCGATGTCGACCTCTCGACGCTCCTGCACCGCCTCCTGCACGCCCATGTCGATACCTTCGCCCGGCGCGGTCTCGTTCTCAAAGGCCATATCGCCCCCGGCGTCCTCGCCTTCGCCAATGAGGAGATGGTCGAGACGGTCATCGAGAACGTCGTCGACAACGCCATCTCCTTCTCGCCCGAAGGCGGCGAGATCGGCGTCCGCCTCGAAGCCCGCGGCGACGTCGCCGAGCTGCTGATCGGCGATTCCGGGCCGGGCGTCGCCGAGGAGGATCTGGGACGCATCTTCGACCGCTATTTCTCGCAGCGCCCGGGCCTCGCCGAATCCGATGAATCGCCGGAGACGCATTTTGGCATCGGCTTGTGGATCGCGCGCCGCAATGTCGAAGCGCTCGGCGGCACGATCCGGGCCGAAACGCGCAAGCCGCACGGCCTTCTGGTCCGCATCGAGCTGCCGCTCACGGAGGCGAGCCGGGCGGCTCTCGCACCGTTGAAAACGCCGATGCGTCTCGCCTGAGGCGGCGGTCTCGCGGGTCCTCCGCGCGACCGAGTCCGAAAATGGCGAGACGGTGCCGCACGCTGCGCCATAATCGCGCCATGGATCTCGATCGCGACGCCTGCTACCGCGCCCTGCTGACGCGCGATGCGCGCTTCGACGGCCGGTTTTTCACGGCCGTGCTGACGACGCACATCTATTGCCGCCCGATCTGCCCGGCGCGGCCGCCCAAGCTCGAAAACTGCATTTTCCTGCCGAGCGCGGCAGCGGCACAGGCCGCCGGGTTCCGGCCCTGCCTTCGCTGCCGGCCGGAGGCGTCGCCCGACCTCGCCTTTTGGCGGGGTACGTCCAACACCGTCTCGCGTGCGTTGGCGCTCATCGCCGACGGCGCCCTCGACGAGCAGGGCGTCGAGGATCTGGCCTCGCGCCTCGGCATGGGCGAGCGCCACCTCAGGCGCCTCTTCCGCAGCCATATCGGCGCCTCGCCCATCGCCGTCGCGCAGACGCGCCGGCTCCTCTTCGCCAAGAAGCTGCTCACCGAGACGCAGATGCCGATGGTCGAGGTCGCCCTCGCCTCCGGCTACGGGAGCGTCCGGCGCTTCAACAGTGCGATCCGCCGCGTCTTCCGCCGCGCGCCGCGCGAGCTGCGCCGCGGCAGCGTGGAGGATAGGCCGGCCGGCACCTGCCTGTCGCTGCGGCTTCCCTTCGCCGAACCCTATGACTGGCCGGCCATGGTCGCGTTCCTGCGGGCGCGCGCGATTGCCGGCGTCGAGGAGGTGGGCGACCGCTGCTATCGCCGCACCCTCGCGCTCGAGGGCGCGCATGGCATCGTCACCGTGCGGCCGGCGGCCGACGGCGCCCCTCACCTTCTCGCCGAGCTGCAGCTCAGCCGCCTCTCGGTGCTGCCGGCGATCGTCGCGCGCCTGCGCCGCGTCTTCGATCTCGGCGCCGACCCCGCGGCGATCGCCCGTCACCTTGCCGAGGATCCGCGGCTGGCGCCGCTCGTCGCCGCGCGGCCAGGGCTGCGCGTGCCGGGCGGCTGGGACGGTTTCGAGATGGCGGTGCGCGCCATCCTCGGCCAGCAGGTGACGCTCGCTGCGGCCCGCGGCCT
Source organism: Alphaproteobacteria bacterium (assembly GCA_021325525.1). GTDB lineage: Bacteria > Pseudomonadota > Alphaproteobacteria > ATCC43930 > CGMCC-115725 > URHD0088. Next base: position 45,186 of record JAJPHB010000120.1, on the reverse strand, counting down.
GGCGGGCAAGCTGGTCGCCGCCTATGGCGAACGGCTCGCCATCGATGGCGGCGCGGCCGATGGCGCGCTGCGCTTCGCCTTCCCGCGTCCCGAGCGGCTCGTCGCCTCTGATCTCGCCGCGACCCTCGGCATGCCGCGGGCGCGGGCTGCGGCCATCACGGAGCTCGCCGAGGCCGCGATTGCCGACAAGCGCCTCTTCCATCCGACTCAAAGCCTCGAAAAGGCGGTCGAGCGGCTCTGCCGCTTGCCCGGCATCGGCGAGTGGTCGGCGCAGTACATCGCGATGCGGTGGCTGCGCGAGCCCGACGCCTTTCCCGCCGCCGATATCGGGCTGCGCCGCGCCTTCGGCGCCGGGGGACCGCGCCCGAGCGCAACGGCGCTTCTGCGCGCCGCGGAAGCCTGGCGGCCATGGCGGGCCTACGCGGCGCAGCATCTTTGGACGGCGGAATCCGCCGCGCCGAACCCGCGGAGAGAGGGCCATGACGCTGCTGATCGACAGCATCGAGTCGCCGATCGGACCGTTTCTGCTCGCCTCTGACGGCGCGGCCGTCTGCGCCCTCGAATTCGCCGATCACGAGGACCGCCTCAAGGCGGCGCTGCGCCGATGGTATCCCGGCGCCGCGACCGCCGCGGCGACCGATCCCGGCGGGGTCCGCGCTCCGCTGCGCGACTATTTTGCCGGTGATCTCCGCGCCCTCGACGCCATTCGGGTGCGCCTGCGCGGAACCGAATTCCAGCGCAAGGTCTGGGCGGCGCTTCGCCGGATTCCCGCCGGCACCACGACGAGCTACGGACGGCTTGCGACAGCGCTCGAGATGCCGCGCGCGAGCCGTGCCATCGGCCTCGCCAACGGCGCCAATCCCGTCTCGATCATCGTGCCGTGCCATCGCGTCGTCGGCGCCGGCGGCGACCTCACCGGTTATGGCGGCGGAATTGCCCGCAAGCGCTGGCTCTTGGAGCATGAGCGGCAATGGGCCGTTTACGGCGGGCAGGTGACATAACTTTGTTTCAACTCGGCCCGGTTGCGCAGGTCTATCCTCAAGACTACCGCGTAACACAGACCGAGAAGCACCTGATGGATATCACGAAGCTCATTTCCGCCCTTCAGGCCGCCTCCGACGGAAGCGAATACCTCGACTACGCCATCCAGCGGCAATTTTCGCTGATGAAGCCGGTGCCGGCCTATACGCGTTCCCTCGATGCCGCGATGCAGCTCATCCCGGAAGGCTGGTCCATTCACCGCATGGGGCAGCGGCACGATTGCCGCGGCAACTTCACCGGCTGGTTCGCCGAGCTCTATCGGGCGTCCGACGCCGTCATCGAGTTTCCCGCTAACTCGCCGGGCGCCACCGCCCCTCTCGCGGTCTGCCTGGCGGCCATGCGGATTCAGCACGCCAGCCAACTCCTGGCGCAAGCCTCGGAGGAGAGCGGTGCCGGGAATTCCAACTTAACGCGGCACTCGGCCTAGGAGATTTCGATTTTTCTCTTTTTTGCGAAAAATGCCTTGGATATCGGAGGAAGGATCGCCATATTGTGCATCGCAGCATGAGCCCACGCCGCTTCGCGGCGCATGCTGCATCTGCTTGGGCGTTTCCTCCCTAAACTTGGGCCGTGCTTGCACGGCCCTTTTTTTACGACCCATCAGTCATAGCTGACGAGGGCCGCCGCCGTCTTGCGGTCATATCCCTTGCTGGCGCGCATGAGCTGGCGCGTATAGGGGTGATCGGCCCGCCCGGCGCGGAGCTGCGCCGCGTCGAGCTCTTCGACGATGCGCCCTGCATTCATCACCGCGAGGCGATCGCACATATGCGCGATCACCGCGAGATTGTGGCTGACGAGCAGACAGCTCAGCCGCTGCTGCATGCGCAAATGGCGGAGAAGATTGAGGATCTCCGCCTGCACTGAGACGTCGAGCGAGGAGGTGGGTTCGTCGAGCAAGAGAATGCGCGGCTCGAGGATGAGGGCGCGGGCGATGGCGACGCGCTGCCGCTGTCCGCCCGAGAGCTGGTGCGGATAGCGGAAGCGAAAGGCGGCGGGCAGGCCGACATCGTAGAGCGCCCGCTGGATGCGGCGCTCGCGGTCGCCCATGCCCTGGACGAACAACCCTTCGGCGAGGATCTGGTCCACCGTCTGGCGCGGATGCAGCGAGCCGTAGGGATCCTGAAAGACCATCTGAACGAGCTTGTAGAACTGCTTGGACCGACGGATGCCGACGGGCGCCCCGCGCACCGTCAGCGTCCCCGACCAGTCGCGGTGCAGGCCGGAGATGACGCGGAGAATTGTGGATTTTCCCGATCCCGATTCGCCGACGATGCCGAAAACCTCGCCTTCGGCAACGGCGAAGGAGACGCCCTTCACCGCGTGGATGCGCGCGGCGCCCTCGCCGAAGGAGACGGTGAGCGACTGCACCGCGATCGCGGGGACCGGGTTTGCGGCTTGCGTCATCGCGCCACGCGTTCCTGCGGCCGGAGCCAGGCTGGGTCGCGCTCCAGCACGGCCAGCTCCTCGACCGGCCGCTCGAGACGCGGCAGCGCCGCGAGGAGGCCGCGCGTATAGGGGTGGGCGGCTCGGTGCAGCTCGGCGGCAGCGCAGCTCTCGACGATCTGTCCGCCATACATGACGAGGACGCGGTCGCAGAAGGAGGCCACGAGGTTGAGGTCGTGGCTGATGAAGATAAGACCCATGCCGCGCTGGCGGACGAGGTCATCGATGATCGCCAGCACCTGCATCTGGACGGTGACGTCGAGCGCCGAGCACGGCTCGTCGGCGATGAGGAGGTCGGGGTCGGTGATCAGCATCATGGCGATCATCACCCGCTGCCCCATGCCGCCCGACAGCTCGTGCGCGTAAGCGGCGAAGACGCGCTCGGGATCGCGAATGCGCACGGCCTCCAGCATGGCGAGCGCGCGCCGGCGCGCCTCGCGGCTGTTCGTCCTCGCATGCGTCGCATAGGCCTCGGCGATCTGCGCGCCGACCGTCATCACCGGGTTCAGCGAGAATTTCGGATCTTGCATGATCATGCTGATGCGCCGGCCGCGGATCCGCCGCATGTCGTGCTCGGAGCTGGCCAGGAGATCCGTTCCGTCGAACACAAAGCGCCGCGCCGACAGCTCAGCATGGTCCGGCAGGAGGCGCAGGATGGCGCGTCCGGTGCACGTCTTGCCGGAACCGGACTCGCCGACGATGCCGAGCTTCTCGCGGCCAACCGAGAAATCGATGCCGCGCACCGCCTCGACGACGCCGTGCGGGCTGCGGAAGCCGATGCGGAGATCCTCCACTTCGAGGAGAGGCGCTGACGACCCGCCCGTCATCGCTGCTTCGGGTCGAGCACGTCGCGGAGCCCGTCGCCGAGCAGGTTGAAGCCGAGCCCGGCGAGGCAGATAGCGAGTCCCGGGAAGAAGGCCACCCACCATTGGTCGAGGATGAAGCGCCGCCCCGAGGAGATCATCGCCCCCCATTCCGGCGAGGGCGGCTGCGCGCCGAGGCCGAGGAAGCCGAGCCCCGCCGCGGTGAGGATGATTCCCGACATGTCGAGCGTGAGGCGGACGATCACCGACGAGACGCAGAGCGGCACGATCTGCCGCCGGATGATGCGCAGCGCGCCCGCCCCTTGCAGCCGCGCGGCGCTGACGAAGTCGCTGTGGCGCAGCGCGATCGTCTCGGCGCGGGCGACGCGGGCGTAAGGCGGCCAGGCGGTGAGCGCGATGGCGATCACGGCATTCTCGATACCGGGGCCGATCGCGGCGACGAAGGCCAAGGCGAGGATGAGGCGCGGAAATGCCAGGAAGACATCGGTGAGCCGCATCATCACGGTGTCGAGCCAGCCGCCGAGATATCCCGCGGCGCAGCCGATGACGAGACCGAGCGGGCCGACGAGGATGATGACGAGGGAGACGATCCCGAGAGTGATCCGCGAGCCGTAGATGATCCGCGAATAGATGTCGCGGCCGAGCTCGTCCGTGCCGAACCACGCCGCGGCGCCGGGCGGATGCAGGCGCATCGTCAGATTCTGGGCATCGGGCGCGTGCGTCGCCAGCAGCGGCGCGAAGAGCGCGATGAGAAGCAGCAGCAGGACGAGGGAGAGGCCGACTATCGCCAAGCGGTTGCGGGCGAAGGAGAGTGCCGCGAGATAGGCCTGCCCCAGCTCGGCCTGCAGTCGCGACCAGGGCGTCTCGGCCAAAAGCCATCGCCGCCAGCCCAGCGGCTTCTCGGCGCGCTGGCTCATCGCGCCCTCGGATCGAGCAGGCGATAGAGGAGGTCGGAGGCCATATTGAGCCCGATGAAGACGGCGCCGACGACGATCGTGCCTCCCAGCACAGCGTTCATATCGGCGTTCAGCAGCGAGTTGGTGATGTAGGCGCCGATGCCCGGCCAGGCAAAGACCGTCTCGGTCAGAACCGAGCCTTCGAGCAGGTTCGCGTAGGAGAGCGCGACGACGGTGACGAGCGGCAGCATCACATTGCCGAAGGCGTGGCGCCAGACCACCCGCCGCTCGGCGATGCCTTTGACCCGCGCCGTCACGATATATTCCTGCCGCAGCTGGTCGATCATGAAGCTGCGCGTCATCCGGCTGACATAGGCGAGGGAGAAATAGCCGAGGATCGCTGCCGGAAGGACAAGGTGGCTGAGCGCGTTGGCGAAGACCTCCCCTTCGCCTTCCATGAGGCTGTCGAGAAGGATGAGCCCGGTCATCGGCTCGACGATGTCGTTGAAGCCGACATCGACGCGCCCTGGCCCCGCGACCCAGCCGAGCCGGGCATAGAAGACGAGAAGGCCGACGAGGCCGAGCCAGAAGACCGGGATCGAGTAGCCGAGCAGCCCGACGACGCGGATCACCTGGTCCTGCCAGCGCCCCTGGCGCGCGGCGGCTATGACACCGAGCGGCACGCCGATGCCGACACCGAGAATCGTCGCCAGCGTCGCCAGTTCGAGCGTTGCCGGAAAGAAGCGGCCGATATCGGTCAGCACCGGGTTCGAGGTCAGGACCGAGCGTCCGAAATCGCCTTGCAGCACCTTGCCGACATAGATCGCGAATTGCTGATAAAGCGGCAGATCGAGGCCGAGTTCGGCGCGCGCCCGCGCATAGGTCTCGGCGCTCGCGCGGTCGCCGACCGCGGCCAAAACCGGATCGATCGGCACGACGCGGCCGATGAGGAAGGTGACGAGGAGCAGGCCGAAAAAGGTGAGGGCCAGGACGAGGAGCGTGCGGCCGGTGCCGGCGGCGACGCCGCGAAACGCGCTCGCCGCCCGCGCTCCGACCGCAACCCTCGCCATTCCGGCACCTCCGGGCGCTTGGCTCCCTCCCCGAGACGCGCCGCTCAGTTCTTCCGAATCTCCTCGTAGAAATTCGTGTCTACCGACGGCCCCATGATGAAGCCGTCGACATTCTTGCGGTGCGCTGCGACCTCGATCTGCTCGAACATGATGATGAATGGCGAGATCTTCTGATGCTCGCGCTGAAGCGACTCATAGATCGCGGCGCGCTTCTCGGCGTCGCGCTCGCCGACGGCATCGAGGGTCGTCTTGGTCATTTCCGGAATGTTCCACGAATTGCGCCAAGCCAGCGTCTTGCTCGGCGAGCTGTCGGAATTGTCAGGATTCGAGGCGAAGGTCTGCGCGTTGGTGTGCGGGTCCTGGTAGTCCGGCCCCCAATAAAGAAGCACGCTGTCATGATTGCGGGCGCGGTATTTGGTGATGACCTGCTTCTGGTCGCCCGGAATGAGCTCGAGCTTGACGCCGCCTTGCGCGAAGCCGGCCTGGATGGCCTGCGCGATGTCGGTGTAAGGCGATGAGCCCGGCGCATCCATCGTCATTGTGAAGCCGCCGGACAGGCCGGCCTTGGCGAGCAGCGCCTTGGCCTTGGCGACGTCGAGCTTGTAGGGTTTGTCGTCGATCGCCCCGAGAAAGCCGTCGGGCAGGAAGCTCTCATGCACGATGTAGGTGCCGGAGAGGATGTTGCGCTGGATCGCATCGTAATCGACGAGGTATTTGAGGGCCTCGCGCACCTCGGGCTTGGCGAGGTTCGGGTTCTTCTGATTGAGCCCGACATAGACGATGTTGCCCTTCGGCGATTCTTGCGTCGCGATCTGCGGATTGCTCTTGATGGCGTTGAGATCGTCGCGCGTCAGGTTGCGCGCGTAGTCGATGTCGCCCTTTTCGAGGAGGAGGCGCTGGGTCGAAGGCTCGGCGACATGGCGCACGACGACGCGCTTCACCGCCGGCTTCTTCCCCCAGTAATTGGGATTGGCCTCGAGCGTGTAGTCCTCGTTGGCCCGCCAATCGCGCAAGGTGAAGGCGTTGGAGCCGGCGGAGTGGCTCTTCAGCCATTCATTGGCGAAGTCGTCGCCCTTGGCATGCTGCTCGGCGAGCTTGCTGTCGACGACGCTGCTCACATTGGCGGTGAGGCAATAATAGAGAAAGCTCGGCGCCACCTGCTTCGCCGTGACGATGACGAGCGTCTCGGGATCGCTCGCCTTGATGCGATCCTTGACGTTGTCCTTGGTGAAGCCGAATTGCGTCAGGATGAAGCCCGGCGTCTTGTTGAGGATGACCGCGCGCTGCAGCGACCAGGCGGCATCGGCCGCGGTGATCGGGTTGCCCGAGGCGAATTTCAGCCCCTTCTTCATTTTGAAGGTATAGGTGACGCCGTCATCGGCGACGCCCCAGCTCTCGACGAGCCGTCCGTGCAGCTCGCTCACCTTCTTGATGTTGAAGTCAATGAGCTTGTCGTAAATGTTCGAGACCGCCTCGGCGCCCGAGAACTCGAAGACCTCGCCGGGATCGAGCGAGATGATGTCGTCGATTTGCTTCGCCATCACGACGGTATCTTTCGGCGTCGCGGCAAAAGCCGGACTGACGAGGAGCGCCGTCATCAAGCCGCCGAACACCCATTCCCTATGCCGCATGGTCCCCTCCCGCTCGTTGTGTTATCGCGTCCCGTGCGCGCGGGAGCATAGCGCAGCCGCCGGCGCCGCGCCAATGACGAGAACTCGGGAAAGCGGCGAAGCGGCGTGGCGATACCGGCGAGCCGGATCAGGCCGGCCGCGCTCGAGTCGGCGTGACGAGCGCCGGGAGCCTCCCGCGCCAGTCCCCCAAAAAGGGCGAATGTCTCGGCGTTGATTGATCGTCGGCCTTCTGCGACGATTTTCGTTTGCCCAGGCGCTCCCTTGCGACGGGGGCCGGGTGCGAGGCGATAGCGGCCGGCCTTGCGCGGCGGCAGCCGCCCGTCGGATTGACGCGGCCACCAGCCCCGGCGGCGATGCGCCGGGAGCGCCCGCGGGGCAGCTGAGCTCGAAGAGGCCTCGGAATGAGGGACAACGGTCAGACCGGTGCGGCGAGCGCGGACGCGGCGCTCCGTCGGGCGAATGCGCTGCTCGCCGGAGAGAAGCGTATCCTCGAATTGGTGGCGACCGGCGCTCCCCTCGAGGCAAGCCTCGCCGAACTTGTCCGCTTCATCGAGAGGCAGGAGGAGGGACTGCGCTGCGCCATACTCGTGGTCGCCGAGGATGGCACGCACCTCTGCCGCGGCAGCGCTCCCAACCTTCCTGAATCCTACCAAGCGGCGCTCGACGGCGCGCCCATCACGCCGCCCTATCTCGATCCCTGCGGCCAAGCCGCCGGCGAGGGCGTCGCGGTGTTCGTGCCGGACATCGCCACGGACGAGCGGTGGGCGGCAGCATGGCGCGAGCCGGCGCTCTCCTGCGGGCTTCGCGCTTGCCGATCGACGCCGGTCCGGAGCTCGACCGGGCAGGTGCTGGCTTCCTTCGCCATGTATTACGATCGCCCGCGCGATCCGCAGCCGGACAATCCCGAGCTGATCGAGATCGCGATCCACCTCGCGGGGATCGCGCTCGAACGCCGGCAAGCCGAGGCGGAGCTGAAGCGCGCAGAGGAGACGCTGCGCGAGCGCGACGAGCGCTTCCGCGACCTTCTCGAAGCGCTCCCCGCCGCCGTCTACACGACCGACGCCGCCGGGCGGATCACCTTCTACAACGACGCCGCGGTCAAACTCGCGGGCCGTCGCCCGGCCCTAGGCAGCGACGAATGGTGCGTCACTTGGCGCCTCTTCTGGCCCGACGGCCGGCCGATGGCGCATGACGAGTGTCCGATGGCCGTTGCCCTGAAGGAAAACCGGCCAATCAGGGGTCAGGAGGCGATTGCCGAGGGCCCGGACGGCACGCGCGTACCCTTTATCCCCTACCCGACGCCGCTGCGCGACGCATCGGGCGCGCTGGTCGGCGCCGTCAACATGCTGGTTGACATCACCGACCGCAAGAAGGCGGAAGCGGCCTTGCGCGACAGCGAGGAACGCTTGCGGGCGCTCTTCGATTCGACGGCCGCCGGGATCGCGGTGCTGACCCCGTCGACAACGTTCTTGCAGGTCAACTCCGCCCTCTGCGCCATCACCGGCTATTCCGCGGAAGAGCTCTCGAAGATGGATTGCGCCCGGCTGATGCATCCCGACGACTGGGCGCAGACGCAGAAGCTGATCGACGGCCTGCTCGCTGGCCGGATGCCGAGCTTCGTCGTCGAGACGCGATATGTGCGCAAGAACGGCGCCGTCATCTGGGTGCAGAGCAGCGTCTCGCTGACGCGGGATGCGGCCGGCCAGCCTCAGCACCTCATTGCGCTCTGCCAGGACGTGAACGAGCGCAAGCGCGCGGAAGCGCTACTGGAATGCCAGAGGCGGGCTCTGCAGATGCTCGTCATGGGCGCGCCGCCCGACGAAGTGCTCGGCTTTCTCATTGACGCGATGGAGCGGCAGGCCGGCAACGGGATGCTTGGTTCGATCCTCCTGCTCAACGAGGCGGGGACGCATTTCGAGCGGGGCATCGGCCCGAGCCTGCCGCCGGCCTTCAATGCAGCCGTCGCCGGCATCGCGGTCAGCTCGGCGATCGGCGTCTGCTGCCTTGCCGCGTCTCGCGGCGAGGCCGTAGCCGTTCCCGATTTCAGCGCCGACCCGCAATGGGAGCGCTTCGTCGAATTCGTCGCACCCTACGATCTGCGCTCGGGCTGGTCGACGCCCATCTTCGGTTCGAGCGGCAAGATCCTCGGCACCTTCGCCACTTACTATCGCGCGCCGCGCGACCCAGCGCCACAGGACATGCAATGGGTCGAGATCGTGACGCGGACGGCGGCGATCACGATCGAGCGGGCCCATGCCGAGGCGGCGTTGCGGAAGCATCGAGAGGTGCTCACCGCGGCGATGGCAGCTTCGGACACCGGCACCTTTCGGTGGAACCCGCGCAACGGCGAGTTTCTGGATTTCGACGACAATTTGAAACGTCTCTTCGGATTCGCCCCGGGCGAGAGGGTCGGGACGACGGCGGATGCCATGGCGCGGGTGCATCCGGAGGATCGCGCCGCCCTGCTCCTCGCCGTCGAAGCCTGCCGTCGCGGCGCCGATTTCTCGATGGAGTACCGCGTGATGCTGCCCGATGGCAGCATCCGCTGGCTCAACGACCGCGCCAAGATGGAGCACGACGCGCAAGGCGAGCCGACCTACCTCGTCGGCGCCTGCACCGACATCACCGCGCGCAAGCAAGCGGAGGAGGCGCTGCGCGAGAGCGAAGAGCACTTCCGAACCCTCGCCGAATCGATCCCGCAGCTCACCTGGATGGCGCGCTCCGACGGCTGGATCTTCTGGTTCAACCGGCGCTGGTACGACTACACCGGGAAGAGCCCGGAGGAGATGGCGGGCTGGGGCTGGCAGTCGGTTCACGACCCCGAGGTGCTGCCGCGGGTCTTGGAGCGCTGGCGGCATTCGATTGCCACCGGCGAGCCATTCGAGATGGTGTTCCCCATCCGCGGCGCCGACGGCGTCTTCCGCTCCTTCCTGACGCGCGTCGTCCCGGTTCGGGGCACGGATGGCCGCATCCTGCGCTGGTTCGGCACGAACACCGACATTACGAAGCAGCGCGACACGCAGGAAGCGCTGCGACGCCTGACCGAGACGCTCGAAGAGCGCGTCGCGGAGCGGACGCGGCAGCTCACCATGGAGATCGCCGAGCGCGAGAAGCTCGAAGCCGTGCTCCGCCAGGCGCAGAAGCTCGAAGCCGTCGGCCAGTTGACGGGCGGTGTCGCCCATGACTTCAACAATCTGCTGACCGCGATCACGGGCAACCTCGATCTCCTGGAGAGCCGAGCCCATTCCGACAAGGCGGTCGCCCGCTATGTCGGCGCCGCGCAGCGCGCCGCGGCGCGCGGCGCGCGGCTGACGCAGCAGCTCCTCGCCTTCGCCCGGCGCCAGACGCTGCGCCCGGAAATCGTCGATCTCGGCGCGGCGGTCACGGAATGCGAGGGCTTGCTGCGGCGCGGCGTCGGCGAGGCGATCGAGATCGTCATCGATGCCGATCCCGACCTCTGGCTCTGCCGGGTCGATCCGGCGCAATTCGACAATGCGCTGCTCAACCTCGCCATCAATGCGCGGGACGCCATGCCGAACGGCGGACGGTTGAGCATCTCGCTGCGCAATACCGAAATCGCCGCGGGCGCCGCGCCCGATCTCGCGCCCGGCTTCTACGTTCTCGTCGCGGTTGCCGATACCGGACACGGCATCCCTGTCGACCAGCTCGACCGCGTCTTCGAGCCGTTCTTCACCACCAAGGAGGTTGGGAAGGGCAGCGGCCTCGGGCTGAGTCAAGTCCACGGCTTCGTCAAGCAATCGGGCGGCCATGTCGCCATCGAGAGCGTCGTCGGCATCGGGACGACGGTCAGCCTCTACCTGCCCAAGGCGTCCGGGGTCATGCCCGGGCACGAAACGAGCTACCGAGCCGGCTCCGAGCCGCCCACCGGCTCGGAGACGATCCTCATGGTCGAGGATGATCGCGACATCCTCGAAGTGACCGCGGCGACCCTCGAAGAGCTCGGGTACCGTGTCCAGAGGGCGCAGAGCGGGCCGGAAGCGCTGTCGCTCATCGAGCGCGGTGAGCCCGTCAGCCTCCTCTTCACCGATCTCGTCATGCCGCAGGGGATGAGCGGCGGCGAGCTGGCGCGGCGCGTCCGCCAGGCGCACCCCGAGATCAAGATCCTGCTGGCGACCGGGTATGCCGCCGAGGCGGCGACGACAACCGACGACATCGACGGGTTCCCCATCCTCAACAAGCCTTACCGGCGGGCCGAGCTCGCGCGCAAGATCCGCGCGGTGCTTAGCGGACAGAGCGAGAAGGCCGATGCGATGCTGCGCTAGCGCACGCTTCTGCCGTCGGGGTGCTCCCAAACGCCCCCTCCCCCGTCCAAGGGTAAGGGAACACAGGAGCGATGTCGTGAACCATCCCCTCCCCCCTTGCGGTGTCAGGGAACGGGTCACGCCGATCGCCTTGCCGGCTTTTGTCCTCTCCGGATAGTCTCGCAATCTCTCGGCATCCATGAGGGCAGGCATGGCGACGGCGATCCGCGACGGCTTCATCGGCAGCATCGGCTCGACGCCGCTCATCCGCCTGCGCGGCCCTTCGGAAGCCACCGGCTGCGACATTCTCGGCAAGGCGGAATTCCTCAATCCCGGCGGCTCGGTCAAGGACCGCGCCGCCTATTACATCGTCAAGGACGCGGAGGAGCGCGGCGCCATCCGACCGGGCGGCGTCATCGTCGAGGGCACCGCCGGCAACACCGGCATCGGGCTCGCCCTGGTCGCCAATGCCCGCGGCTACCGCACGGTCATCGTCATGCCCGAGACGCAGAGCCAGGAGAAGAAGGACATGCTGCGCCTCTGCGGCGCCGATCTCCGCCTCGTCGCCGCGGTGCCTTACGCCAATCCCATGAACTATGTGCGGTATTCCGAGCGCCTCGCGGCCGAGATCGACGCCGCCGAGCCGAACGGCGCCATCTGGGCGAACCAGTTCGACAACACCGCCAATCGCCGCGCCCATTACGAGACGACGGGTCCCGAGATCTGGGAGCAGACGGGGGGCAAGGTCGACGCCTTCATCTGCTCGGTCGGCACCGGCGGGACGCTCTGCGGCACGGCGATGGCGCTCAAAGAGCGCAACCCCAAGGTGAAGGCCTATCTCGCCGATCCGATGGGGTCGGCCATCTACAGCTACTATGCCCGCGGCGAGCTCAAGGCCGAAGGGAGCTCGATCACCGAGGGGATCGGTCAGGGCCGCATCACCAAGAATCTCGAAGGCGTGCCGCTCGACGGGCAGTTCCAGGTGACGGACGAGGAGATGCTACCGGTCATCTATGACCTTCTCCGCCATGATGGGCTGGTGCTCGGCGGCTCGACCGGCATCAATGTCTGCGGCGCGATGAAGCTGGCGCGCGAGCTTGGGCCCGGGCACACGATCGTCACCATCCTCGCCGATTACGGCACGCGCTATCAGTCGAAGCTCTTCAACCCGGAGTTCCTGCGCAGCAAGAACCTGCCGGTGCCGGAGTGGCTGGTCTGACCGTCTCCTGGACGGGCGCGATTTATCCCAGCGAGGCGACGATCTCGCGATAGGCCTGCTCCGGGAACGCCTTCAGCGTCGTCGTGCGCACATTGCCGGCGCTGCCGAGCATGAGCGTGAAGCGCGCCGCGATGGCGTCGTCCGGCGCCTCGTAGACCGCCGCCAGGTCGTAGTTTCCCATGGTCATGTAGAAGGATTTGAACTCGCCGCCCATGTCGCGGAGGAGCGCCTTCGCCTGGTCGAGGCGCCTCGGCGAGTCCTTGATGTGGCGAATGCCGCTGTCGGTGTAATTGACGAGCGCGATATAGGTCGGCATGGCGATCCTCCCTCGGAACGGATGCGTCGAGAACCCGCCATCCGGCTCTCCCGGCCGCTCGTCGTGGCGGGAAAATGCGCGTCGTGCTGCCGCTTGTTGCGGCAGTCTAGCACAGTCTGCCGGCGCGGTGCGCGCGAACTCGCCGGAGCCGCGGCCAACGCAGCCGGGCCGCGCTTGATCGTGCCGGGCCGCGGCCTGTAGTCTCTCGGCGATCCTATCCCGGAAGAGCGCGCGGCCTCATGACCCTGCTGTTTCGCGACGACGCCTATCTCCGCTCCTGCAGCGCCGTGGTGACGGCGGTGGATGCACGCGGTATCCGGCTCGACCGGACGGTTTTCTACCCCATGGGCGGCGGGCAGCCCGGCGATACGGGCGTTCTGCGCCGCGCCGCCGGAGACATCGCGATCGTCGATACGGTGAAGGGCGAGGCCGCCGAGGAGGTGATACACGTCCCCGCGCCCGGCGCCGGGCTCCCCGCGCCGGGCGAGACGGTGACGGCTGAAATCGACTGGAACCGCCGCCACCGCCTCATGCGGATGCACACTTGCCTCCATCTCCTTTGCGCCGTGGTGCCGGGCGCGGTGACGGGCGGGCAGATCTCGGACGGCAAGGGTCGGCTCGATTTCGACGTGCCGGGCGGCAGCCTCGACAAGGAGGAGATCGCGGCGAAGGTGAACGCCCTCATCGCCGCCGATCACGAGGTGCGTCCGCGCTGGATCACCGATGAGGAGCTGGCCGCGCGGCCGGAGCTCGTCCGCACCATGTCGGTGAAGCCGCCGACCGGGCGCGGGCGGGTGCGCCTCCTCGAGATCGTCGGGGTCGACCTCCAGCCCTGCGGCGGCACGCATGTCCGGCGGACCGGCGAGATCGGCACCGTCGCCGTCGCCAAGATCGAGAACAAGGGGAAGCAGAACCGCCGCGTCAACCTCGTCTTCGCCGCCTGACGGATACATTCATGCCCTACGCCGATCCCGATGCGCTCGTCTCGACCGAATGGCTGGCGGCGCATCTGTCCTCGCCCGACATCCGCATCGTCGACGGCTCCTTCAAGATGCCGGGCGTCGTCCCGCGCGCGAGCGAGGACTATCTGCGCCAGCACATACCAGGCGCCATCTTCTTCGACATCGACGAGATTGCCGATGCCGAGACGAGCCTGCCGCATATGCTGCCCTCGCCGGAGAAATTCGCGGTGCGCGTTCGCAGGCTCGGCCTCGGCGACGGGCACCGCATCATCGTCTATGACAGCGCCGGACTCATGTCGGCGGCGCGCGTCTGGTGGACCTTCCGCGTCTTCGGTCATCGCGATGTCGCCGTCCTCGACGGCGGCCTGCCTAAATGGCTCGCCGAGGGGCGGCCGGTCGAAGATGCCGTGCCGATGCCGGGCGAGCGGCATTTCACCGCGCATTTCAACACGATGATGGTGCGCGACAAGGAGCAGCTCCGCGCCAACCTCGCGAGCCGCCGCGAGCAGGTGCTGGATGCGCGCGCGGCGCCGCGCTTCGAGGGCACGGTCGACGATCCCTGGCCGGGACGCCGGCGCGGCCATATCCCCGGCAGCCGCAACCTGCCTTACGACCGCCTCCTCGATCCGCAGACGAAGACGATGCTGCCCGCCGAGCGCCTCGCCGCGCTCTTCGATGCCGCCGGCATCGATCGCAGGCGGCCGGTCGTGGCGAGCTGCGGCTCGGGCGTCACCGCCTGCGTCCTCGCTCTCGGCCTGCACCTCCTCGGCCATTCCGAGGTCGCCGTCTATGACGGCTCCTGGGCGGAATGGGGCCTCCCTGGCGACACGCCGGTTGAAACCGGGCCGGCCACGCCGGCCGCGCCCGCCCGATGACGATCCGCGCCTATCGCGACGCCGATCTCGGTGCCGTCATCGATCTCTGGCGGGCCTGCGATCTCATTCGCCCCTGGAACCCGCCGGCGCACGACATCGCCTTCTGCCGCAGCTCCGGCCATGGCGAGCTCTTCGTCGCCGAGGCGGAGGGGCGCATCGTCGGCACCGTCATGGCCGGCCATGACGGGCACCGCGGCTGGATCTACTATGTCGGCGTCGATCCGGCGCGGCGCCGCGACGGGCTCGGGACCGCGCTGATGGCCCATGCCGAATCCTGGTTGGCGCGGCAGGGCGTCCTCAAGGTCCAGCTCCTCATCCGCGAGACCAATACGGCCGTCGCGGCGTTCTATGAGCGTCTCGGCTATGCGGTCGAGCCCCGTCTCGTCATGGCCAAAAGGCTGGATCGAGGAGATGGCCAGAAGAACGCCTGATCTTCCGCCGGGCAAGCTCGAAGATATCGTGACATATCTCGAGATGACGGCGCGGCCTGTCCGGCCGCCTGCGCCGCTTCCCGCGGGCCGGCTCGCCTTGATGCGGACCGAGCCCTGCACGGTCTCCTATTATCGCTACCTCTACGCCGCCGTCGGCGAGCCTTGGCTCTGGTTCGAGCGCCGCGTCTGGAGCAATGCGCGCCTCGCCGCCCATCTCGCGCGCCCGGAGATCGAGGTGTCGGTGCTTTACGTCGGCGGCGCCCCCGCCGGCTATTTCGAGCTCGACCGCAGCAATCCCGCCGAGGTCGAGCTCGCCTATTTCGGCCTCGTCACCGAGTTCATCGGTCGCGGCTATGGCGCCTATCTCCTGCATGCCGCCGTCGAAAGCGGCTGGAGCCTCGGCCAGCCGCGGCGCCTCTGGGTGCATACCTGCACTTTCGACCATCCGCGCGCGCTCGGCGCCTATCAGCGCGCCGGATTCACCGTCTATAAGCGCGTCCCCGTCGTCTTCGACGATCCGCGCCTCATGGGCGTGCTGCCGCGCGACCTGAAACACCCGCTGCTCCCGCCGCTGCCGTCACGCTGAGGGAACTCGGCCGATTCACCCCGTGTTTCCGGTTGTGAACGACTTCTCCCTCAGCGCCGGAGACACGGATGAAAAAGCGCATCGTGATGATGTTTCTCTCGCTCTTCGTATTGACCGGAGCCGCGGTCGCGCTGAGCGCCTGCAATACCATGGCGGGGCTCGGCGAAGACACCTCGGCGGCCGGCCACGCGCTGACCAATTCCGCGACCCAGACGCAGACGAACATGCAGCAGTGATCGGCGTCTCGTAGCGGGCGCCACGAGGGCGCCCGCTGCGTCAATGCGCGAGGATCTGGCTGAGAAACAGCTTGGTCCTCTCGTTCTTCGGATCGGCGAAAAATTCCTTCGGCGGGGCCGTCTCGACGATCTCGCCGCGGTCCATGAAAATCATTGTATCGGCGACGGTGCGCGCGAAGCCCATCTCGTGCGTCACGACGATCATGGTCATGCCGTCCTGGGCCAGGCCGACCATGACATCGAGCACCTCCTTGATCATCTCGGGGTCCAAGGCCGAGGTGGGCTCGTCGAAGAGCATGATCTGCGGCTTCATGCAGAGCGAGCGCGCTATGGCGACGCGCTGCTGCTGACCGCCGGAGAGCTGCCCCGGATATTTGTGCGCCTGCTCGGGGATGCGCACGCGTTCGAGGAAGGACATGGCAGTCGCCTCGGCTTCCTTCTTCGGCAGCTTGCGCACCCAGATCGGCGCCAGGGTCAGGTTCTCGAGCACAGTCAGATGCGGGAAGAGGTTGAACTGCTGGAAGACCATGCCGACCTCGCGGCGGATCGCCTCGATGTTCTTGACGTTCGAGGTCAGCTCGATGCCGTCGACGATGATCTGGCCGCGCTGATGCTCTTCGAGCCGGTTGATGCAGCGGATCATGGTCGATTTTCCCGAGCCCGACGGCCCGCAGACGACGACGCGTTCGCCGCGCTTGACGCTGAGGCTCACATCCTTGAGGACGTGGAACTCGCCATACCATTTGTGCACATGGCGCATCTCGATCATCGGCTCGCCGGCCGTCGCGCGCTCAGTTGCTGCATTGATGCTCATCGACACCCGCTCCTCGCTGTCACCGGCGGCGGCCCTCGGCGAGGGCGCGCTCGAGATGCTGTCAGCATTTCGACATGAAAAAGCAAAAACACCAATAGGTGAAGCCGACGAAGATGTAGGCCTCGCGACAGAAGCCGCGCCAAGCTGGATCGTTGAGCGAAGTCGTCGCCGTCGTCAACAGCTGGAAAGGGCGGGGTTGCGGGGGGCGCGGCCGCGCAACGCCTGCGTGCTGCCCCCCGCGCGCTCAGAAATCGGCGCGAAAGAGAAAGCTGAGGCCGGCGCCGCTGCGGTCGAGCGACACGGGCGCGTAGTCGAGCGCCGGGATGCGGTTGTCGTCGATGAAGCTCGGCAGCGCCGTGCCGCCGATCTCTCCCGCCCCGACATCGCTCGTCCGAATGATGCGATAGCCGCCGTTCTCGCCGGCGAGCGCGACGAGAATGGCACGACCCGGGCGCGCCACCACGGCAACGGGCGCAGCGCCAGGAGCGGCGACGATCCGGTAGTCGCCTGGCCGCACGGTGAACTGCCGGACGCTCGTCTGCGACAGCAGCGCGTCCCAGACCGGCGCTCCGGTCTTCGCATCGCGGATCTCGATATCGCCGGTGATGCCCTGCCCGGTCACCATGAAGACGATCGCCGCCTGGCCGCCAGCCAGCGTCACGATGTCCTGCGCCGCGGCTGCGCCGGAGAGGAGGAAGAATGCCGCCGTCGCGCAAGCGGCGCTGCCGAGCCTGCGCCGCCAGCCGGCGCCGTCTGGTGTCCTCGTCATTGAACAGATGTCCGGCTGTGGCGGATGGTTTCATTTACGCTGACCGATGGCGCCCGACAATCGCATATTGCGCTCTCCGATCGCAGCTGGAACAGTGATCGCCTCGTGCTTTCGCGGAGCGTTCTCGCGCCATGTCCTCTTCCGCCCCCTCCGTCATCGGCATCATCGGAGGCAGCGGCCTCTATCAGATCGACGGCCTCGCCGATGTCGAATGGCGCGCCGTCGAGACGCCCTTCGGCGCGCCCTCGGACGCGCTCTGCTTCGGCCGCCTTGGCGAGGCCCGGGTGGTGTTCCTGCCGCGCCATGGCCGCGGCCATCGCCTTGGTCCCTCGCAGATCAATTTCCGCGCCAATATCGACGCGCTGAAGCGCTGCGGCGTCACTGACATCCTGTCGCTCTCCGCTGTCGGCAGCCTCAAGGAAGAGCTGGCGCCCGGCGATTTCGTCCTCGCCGACCAGTTCATCGACCGCACCGTCGCGCGCGAGAGATCCTTCTTCGGCGCCGGCTGCGTCGCCCATGTCTCGCTCGCCCATCCCGTCTGCGCGCGGCTCGGCGACGCGCTTTCGGCGGCAGGCGCCAAGGCCGGGATCCCGCTCCGCCGCGGCGGCAGCTATCTCGCGATGGAGGGTCCGCAATTCTCGACATTAGCCGAAAGCCGCCTCTACCGAAGCTGGGGCTGCGATGTGATCGGCATGACCAACATGCCGGAGGCGAAGCTCGCTCGCGAGGCGGAGATCTGCTACGCGACGGTCGCGATGGTGACCGATTTCGACTGCTGGCACCCCGAGCACGACCATGTCACCGTCGAGACGGTCGTGCGCGTGCTGCTCGCCAATGCCGAGAAGGCGCGGAGCCTCGTCAAGCGCGCGGTACCGCTCCTCGCGCGGCATCGCGGCGCGTGTCCCCATGGCTGCCGCAACGCTCTCGACCACGCCATCATCACCGCGCCCGAGGCGCGCGACCCGGCGGTGGTGGCACGGCTCGACGCGGTGGCGGGGCGCGTCCTCTGACTACCAGCCGCCCGTCGCCAGCCAGCGGTCGACCTGATCGAGGCGGTCGGCGCCCCAGAAGGGCTCGCCATCGACGAGGATGAAGGGCGAGCCGAAGACGCCCGCCGCGATCGCCGCCTCGGTTTCCTCTTTGAGCCGCGCCTTCACCGCAGGCGCCTCGAGGGCGATGCGAAGCTCCGCCGCGAGCACGCCTTGCGCAGCGGCGATCTCGGCGACGACCGCCGCCTCGGCAAGGTCGCGGTCCTCCTGCCAATAGGCGGCAAAGCACGCCTTCGCGAAGGCCGCCGCCTGCCGCGGGTCGCGATCCTCGATCCAGTAGACGGCGCGCGAGGCGGCAAGCAGCGCCGCGGGAAAGCGCTGGGGCACGCGGAACGGCACGCCCAGGAGACGGGCGCAACGGGCGACGTCGTGCATCATGTAGCGCCGCTTCGGCTCCTGCTCCAGCGGATGATAGCCGGTCGATTTGTAGACGACGCCCAGCATATAGGGCCGCCAGCGCACTGCGCGCCCGTGCCGCGCGGCGACGGCATCGATCCGGGTGCTCGCCAGATAGCCGTAAGGCGAGCTGAAATCGAAATAGAAGTCGATCGCGCGCGGCATTTCGTCTCCCCTCGTCATTGCGCCGCGGCCATGGAGCATAGCCGCTCCGTCCGCGCCTTCAACCGGGAGTCCGCGTTGAGCGCCTCCGTTGTTGACAGGGGCACCGGGCAAGCTCAGCCTCGTCCGGGTCCGCCCCGAGGGAGGAGGTCCGATGCCGGCCAGCGTCAACCGCCAGATTCTGCTGAAGAGCCGGCCCGAAGGCGCGCCGAGCCGCGACAATTTCGCGCTGGTCGAGACGCCGGTCCCGACGCCCGGCGAGGGCGAGGTGCTGATGCGCACTCTCTTCCTCTCTCTCGATCCTTACATGCGCGGCCGGATGAGCGCCGCGAAATCCTATGCGAAGCCGGCCGAGCTCGGCCAGCCGATGGTGGGGGGCACTGTCGGCGAAATCGTCGCCTCGCGCCACCCGCAATACCGCGAGGGCGACATAGTCCTCGGCTATGGCGGCTGGCAGGAATACGCGCTCTCGAACGGAAGGGGCTTGCGCAAGCTCGATCCCGCCGCCGCGCCGGTCTCGACCGCCCTCGGCGTGCTCGGCATGCCGGGAATGACGGCCTATGTCGGTCTCCTCGAAATCGGCCAGCCGAGGCCGGGCGAGACGGTCGTCGTCGCGGCCGCCTCGGGCGCCGTCGGCTCGGTCGTGGGCCAGATCGCCAAGATCAAGGGGTGCCGCGCCGTCGGCATCGCCGGCGGGACGGCGAAGTGCCGCTTCGTCGTCGAGGAGCTGGGCTTCGATGCCTGCATCGACCATCATGCGCCCGATCTCGACAGGCACCTCGAAATCGCCTGCCCCAAAGGCATCGACGTCTATTTCGAGAATGTGGGCGGTGCGGTGCAGCGTGCTGTCTGGCCGCTGCTCAACGATTTCGCGCGGGTCCCGGTCTGCGGCGTCATCGCGCAGTACAACGCGACCGGCCCCAGCCCCGGCCCCGACACCGCGACCATCCTGCGCAAGCGCCTTCTCGTCCGCGGCTTCATCGTCTGGGATTTCGCCGCCAAGGAGGCCGACTTCCTGCGCGATGTCGGCGCATGGGTCCGCGACGGCCGGGTCAAGTATCGCGAGGACATCGTCGATGGGCTGGAGAAGGCGCCCGAGGCCTTTCTCGGCCTGCTGCAGGGCAAGAATTTCGGCAAGATGCTGGTCCGGGTGGCGCGATGATGGGCAAGACCGCACGGGCATGGGGATGAGGACCGCATGAAGGTCGGCGGCGTCGCGATGCGCTCGATCTGGCTCGAGCCCGATGGCTGGTCGGTCGGCATCATCGACCAGCGCCATCTGCCGCATCGCCTCGTCACCGACCGCCTGACCACCCTCGCCGAGGCCGCGGAGGCGATCCGCGCCATGCGCGTGCGCGGCGCGCCGCTCATCGGCGCCGCCGCGGCCTACGGGCTCTGCCTTGCGCTGCGCACCGATCCGTCCAATGCCGCGCTCGATGCCGCTTGCCGCATGCTCGCGGCGACGCGCCCCACCGCCGTCAATCTCGCCTGGGCGCTCGAGGATATGCGGCGGCGCCTCCGCTCCCTGCCCCCGGCGCGGCGCAGCGAAGCCGCCTATGCCCGCGCCGCGGCGATCTGCGACGAGGACATCGCGACGAACCGGGCCTTGGGCGCGCATGGAGCGGCGCTCATCCGCGAGCGCTGGGAGAAGAAGCGCCGCCAAGGCGTCGTCGAGGTGCTGACCCATTGCAATGCCGGCTGGCTCGCGACGGTGGATTGGGGCACCGCGCTCGCCCCGGTCTTCCGCGCTCATGACGAGGGCATCCCGGTCCATGTCTGGGTTGACGAGACGCGGCCGCGCAACCAGGGCGCCAGCCTCACCGCCTGGGAGCTGCAGCAGCACGGCGTCCCGCATACGGTCATCGTCGACAATGCCGGCGGACATTTGATGCAGCATGGCCGCGTCGATCTCTGCATCGTCGGCACCGACCGGACGACGGCGCGCGGCGACGTCGCCAACAAGATCGGAACCTATCTAAAGGCGCTCGCCGCAGCCGATAACGGCGTACCCTTCTATGTCGCGCTCCCCTCCTCCACCATCGACTGGAGCATCGCGGACGGCCTGCGGCACATCCCGATCGAGGAGCGCGCCGGCAGCGAGGTGAGCGACATCGCGGGCCGCCTGCCGGACGGCACCGTCGCGACGGTGCGGCTCATCCCGGAGGGCAGCCCGGTCGCCAATTACGCCTTCGACGTCACGCCGGCGCGCCTCGTCACCGCACTCATCACCGAGCGCGGCGTGTGCGAGGCTTCGGCCGCGGGCCTTCTGCGGCTCTTCCCCGAGCGCCGTGCCGGACGGACCGGAACATGAGCCGCAGCGGCATCGCCGGCATCGACCATCTGCTCATGCCCGTCCGCGATCTCGAAGCGGCGCGGATGGCATGGACCCGGCTGGGCTTCGCGCTGAGCACGCGCGGGACGCATCTCGGCCGCGGCACCGGCAATTACTGCATCATGTTCGCGCAGGACTATCTCGAGCTCTTCGGAATCCTGACGCCCGATCTCGCCGCTCCCGAATACCGCGCCTTCCTTCAGGAACGCGAAGGCCCGATGAAGCTCGCCTGGGCGACGCCGCATGCGGGAAGCGCGGCCACGGCGCTGGCGGCGCTCGGAATCGAGGCGGGGCCCGTCCGCGATCTCGCGCGTCAGATCGAGCTGCCGGAGGGAACCGCCGTCCCGCGCTTCTCGCTTCTCGCGCTCGCGCCCGATACGACGCCCGGCCTCGACAGCTTTCTCTGCGCGCATTTGACGCCGGAGCTGATGCGCCGCCGCGAATGGCTGGACCATCCGAACAGCGCGGTCGGGCTGGCCGGCGTCACGGTCGCGGTCGCGGACACCCGGCCGCTCATCGCGCCCTATGAGCGTCTCTTCGGCCCAGCGAACCTCCATATGACGGATGACGTGCTGACGCTGCGGGTCGGCCGGCATCGAATCATCTTCGCGACGGCCGACGATGTCGCGGTCATGCATCCCGAGATCGACGAGTCGCCGGCCGCCATTCCCTCGATCGCGGTGGTCACGATCCGCGTGCGCGACATCGAGAGGACGGCGGACCATCTCGCGCAGTGGCAGGTCCCTTATGAGAGCGCCGGCCGCAACGCCGTCATCGTGCCGAGCGCCGAGGCGAATGGCGCGCTGCTCGAATTCGTGGCGATGCCGGGCTGAGGCTCAGGCGGCGGCGATCGCACCGCCGCGGGCGATGCGAAGCCGGCCCTCGGGAAGCAGCGCCTGCGCCGCCGCCGGAAGCGCGAGAACCGGAATCGCCGGGTAGCCCATCTCGCGGCCGACGATGACGCCGAGCGCCAGGATGGCGTCGGGCTCGCCGAGAAGCAGCGCCGCCGGCCCAATGCCGCGGCGCAGCAGCTCCAGCATGATGGCGCTCGACGAGCTGGAGCCGCGCGTCGCGGCCAGCGCCAGCACCGTTCCCCCGATCGCGACGCCGTGCTGGGGATGGCGCGGATCGGTGAGGCGGCCGGTCTCGGGATCGACGCCGCCCCAGAAGCTGATGGGCTCGACAAGCCGCAGCAACGGCCCTTCCGCCGCGCCGTCGATGAGGACCCGCGCCTTCGCCGCGATGACGATGTGGGACGAACCGGCGCTCACTGCCACAAGCTCTCATCGCGCGCAATGCGGCCCTCGACGGCCGAGGCGACGCAATCGGCGAGGCTGCCATAGATTGTCGCGAACCCGGTATTGGGCGTTGCGTAATGCGCGAATTTCCCGGAATTCGTCATGAGTACGCCGCCCGAATCCGGCAGGATCGGCGCGACGACGACGCAAGTGTCGGTGACGATCTCGACGCCCGCGGCGGTCAGCGTCGCGAGCAGGCCCGAGGCTTCGATCTGGCGCAAGACGCCGCGCCCGGTGCATGCATAAAAGGGAACCGCGAGACGCCGCCCGGCGAGAAGGCGCCCCAGCTCTGAAAACTCCTCCTCCGAGAAATGCGGGCTGCCGACGGCGACGGCGTCGATCCGCCGCGTGCCCGCCGCAGCCGTCGACAGGCGGTCGCGCGCAGCGCGGATCATCGCCGGCGTCAGCGCGATGCGGCGCTCCGGCGCCTCGCCGCCTGTCGCGGTCGCGAGGTCCGGCGCCTCCGGCGTCACGCCCACGATATGGAAAAGCCCGACCGCTCCCGAGGACGCGGCGGCGGCCCCGAGGGCCTTGAGACGATCTTCCGGAATCGGCCGCGGCATCCCCGTGATCGCGGCGACGGCGGAGCCGATTTCGGCGCCGAGCCAGGCGCCGAGCACGGGATAGAAGGCCTCGGTCGTCCTCAATCGCTCGGAGAGCCCGCTCGCATCGACGACAATGCGCGCCCGGCGATCCTGATCGCGATGGAGCCCGGCATACGGCGCGCGGGCGCACAGCGCGGCGCAAATGTCGAGGAAATCGCCGAGGCGATTGGTGCGGGCGCCGAGCACGGAATTGCAGAAGACGACGGCGTTCGATTCGCCCCAGGCGACGTGCTCGCCCCGCTTCGGCCGGTGCCCCGCCTGATAGGGCGCGCAGGTCCAGCTCGGCGTGCAGCCGAGCGCTTCGTAGGCGGCCATGAGGCGCCGCGCCATGGCCGCGCGATGCGGATCGAAGCGCACGCGCCCCGGATGCAGGAGGTCGAGCGCGCCGACATTGAGCGTCGTCGGCACCGCGACGCGGCCGCCCTCGGCGGCGAGGCGCTCGGCAAACTCGACGCCGCTGTCGCCGTGGTAAAGGCAGCCATCGACATGGCTGCTCGTCACCTCGATGAGACGCTCGGCACCGAGAAGCGCGGCAGTGTCCGCGAGAATGCGCGCCGCCATGGCGACGGCGGTGCCTCGCGCCCCCGCCGCCATGGCGCGCTCCTCCGCCGAGAGGGTCAGCGTCATCCGAGGTGCTGGCGCAGGAAATCGAGGCTGCGCCCCAGCGCCTGCTTCGCGCTCGCCGCGTGGTAGCTGCCGCGCTCGTCGCAATTGAAGACATGCCCGGCGGGATAGACATAGAGCGCGATTTCGGGATGCGCGGCGCGCACCTTCTCGACATCGCTCATCGGGATGCTCTGATCGGTCTCGCCGAAATGCAGCATCACCGGAACGCGCGTCTTCTCCTCGGCATGGGCAGCAATGGCGCCGCCGTAATAGCCCACGGCGCAGGCGAGCCCGTCGAGACGCGTTGCGGCGAGATAGGCGAGCGACCCGCCCCAGCAATAGCCGATGACCCCGACCTTGCCCGCACCCGACGCCTCCTTGATCGTCGCCTGGATGTCGCGGAGCGGCTCGTCATCGCCGAGCCCGGCGCGCAGCTCGCGGCCCGCGGTCATTCCCCCCTGGTCGTAGCCGAGCTCGACCCCGCGCTTCGCCCGGTCGAAGAGCGCCGGAGCGATCGCGACGTAGCCTTCATCGGCGAAACCGTCCGTCACCCGCCGCATATGGCCGTTGACGCCGAAAATCTCTTGGATGACGACGAGCGCCCCGCGCGCTTTCCCCGCAGGATCGGCGCGGTAGGCGGCGAATTTATGGCCGTCGGCGGCGGTGAGCTCGATTGTCCGTCCCATCCATGCCTCCACTCTCTCAGCCGGTGAGGGAACCATCATAGGGGATGGCTCGGCGGGGCGGTACCAGGAACGCGCGACAGCCCTGCGCCGGCCGCCTCGCCGGAGCGCACCTACAAGTTTGGTTAACAGAAACCTTGCGGTTCTGTGCGGAAACGGTCTAGAGATAGTGCGCTCCGGCGACGCTCGGCGCGAAGGTCTATTTCCCGCGCCGCTTAATCGGAAATTAACGATGTCGGCCGAAGCTTCGTGAGGATCGGCGCGTCGCCGGTCGCCGATGGGGTTTAGAGATGGGCGGTCGCACGCATCAGGGGAAGGAGGAGTGGCCGACGCCTCGGCGTCATGGCGCCGCTTTCGCCTTCGCTGGCGCGTTTCTCGCCCGTGCTGTCCTTCCGGGTGCCACTCTTCCCGGTGGTGAATCGCTGCGACTTAGCAGCCCCTGAGTCATCGCCTCGCGCCGCGACGCTTGGCTCAGGGGTCATTTCGGCACAGCGATAGTCACCATCAGCAGAGGATCCGCTCCCAATGAGCGCCAAGACGAAGCAGCAGACGACCCGTAAACCCCGTGGGCCGGCCGCCCCGCGCGCCGCCGATCGCGTCGTCATTTTCGATACCACCTTGCGCGACGGCGAGCAGTCGCCCGGCGCCTCGATGAACCTCGAAGAGAAGATCAAGATAGCGACGCTGCTCGAGGAGATGGGCATCGACGTCATTGAGGCCGGATTCCCGATCGCCTCGAACGGCGATTTCGAAGCGGTCCGCGAGGTCGCGAAGATCGTCAAGAACTCTTCGGTCTGCGGCCTGTCGCGCGCGGTACGGATGGATATCGACCGCGCCTGGGAGGCGTTGCGCCACGCCAAGCGCCCGCGCATCCACACCGTCATCGCCACCTCGCCGCTGCACATGAAATACAAGCTGCAGATGACGCCGGAGCAGGTGCTGGAGAGCGTCATCGACAGCGTCAGCCACGCGCGCAACCTGTGCGACGACGTCGAGTGGTCCTGCGAGGACGGCTCGCGGACCGAGCCCGATTTCCTCTGCCGCACCGTCGAGGCCGCGATCAAGGCGGGGGCGCGCACCGTCAACATCCCCGATACCGTCGGCTACGCCCTGCCCGAGGAGTTCTCGGCCCTCATCCGCATGCTGTTCGAGCGCGTGCCGAACATCGACAAGGCGGTCGTCTCGGTGCATTGCCACAACGATCTCGGCCTCGCCGTCGCCAAGTCGCTGGCTGCGGTCGGCGCCGGGGCGCGGCAGGTCGAGTGCACCGTCAACGGACTCGGCGAGCGCGCCGGCAACGCCTCGATGGAGGAGATCGTGATGGCGCTGCGGACGCGCCATGACTCGATGCCGTACAAAACCGGGGTCAAGACCGAATACATAACGAGAGCCTCGCGCCTCGTCTCGACGATCACCGGCTTCGTCGTGCAGCCCAACAAGGCGATCGTCGGCGCCAATGCCTTTGCGCATGAGAGCGGCATCCACCAGGACGGCGTGCTGAAGCATGCCGGCACTTACGAGATCATGACGCCGGAATCGGTCGGCCTCACCCGCTCGACTCTGGTGATGGGCAAGCATTCAGGCCGCCACGCCTTCAAGATGAAGCTGAAGGAGCTGGGCTTCGAGCTCGGCGACAACGCCCTCTCCGACGCCTTCCGCCGCTTCAAGGATCTCGCCGACCGAAAGAAGGAGATCTTCGACGAGGATATCGTGGCGCTGGTCGATGACGAGGTCGTGCGGGCGCATGACCGCGTGAAGTTCGTCTCGCTCCAGGTGATTGCCGGCTCGAAAGGCCCGCAGACGGCCGAGCTCGAGCTCGATATCGACGGCGAGCGCCACAAGACGACGACCTCCGGCAACGGACCGGTCGACGCCACCTTCAATGCGATCAAGGCAATGGTGCCGCACACGGCACGGCTGCAGCTCTACCAGGTGCATGCCGTCACCGAAGGCACCGATGCCCAAGCCGAAGTCACCGTCCGCCTCGAGGAGAACGGCAAGTCGGTCAACGGCCAGGGGGCCGATCCGGACACGCTGGTCGCCTCGGCGCGGGCTTATCTCCACGCCTTGAACAAGCTCTTCACCAAGAGGGCGAAAACGGCGCCGACCGCGCTCTCAGCCTGACGGCCTCGGAGGCCGGCCGCTCCCGGCGACCGGCCTCCACGGCAACAGCGGCCCAGCATTCGTCCTCTCTCGCGTCCCTGAGAAACCTTGCGGAACCGATAGAAACGAGATGATTGGAAAAATGCTGGGCATTCTCTCCGCCGATATGGCGATCGACCTTGGTACGGCGAACACCCTCGTCTACGTGAAAGGGCGGGGGATCGTGCTGAACGAGCCCTCCGTCGTCGCGATCGCGAGCGTCAAGGGGCGCAAGCAGGTCCTTGCCGTCGGCGACGAGGCGAAGATGATGCTGGGCCGCACCCCCGGCAACATCCAGGCGATCCGGCCCTTGCGCGACGGCGTCATCGCCGATTTCGAGGTCGCCGAGGAGATGATCAAGCACTTCATCCGCAAGGTGCACAACCGCCGGAGCTTCGCCTCGCCGCAAGTCATCGTCTGCGTGCCCTCGGGCTCGACGGCGGTCGAGCGGCGCGCCATTCAGGAATCGGCGGAAAGCGCCGGCGCGCGCCGCGTCTTCCTCATCGAGGAGCCAATGGCGGCGGCGATCGGCGCCGGACTGCCGGTGACGGAGCCGACGGGCTCGATGGTCGTCGATATCGGCGGCGGCACGACCGAGGTCGCGGTGCTGTCGCTGGGCGGCATCGTCTATTCGCGCTCGGTGCGCGTCGGCGGCGACAAGATGGACGAGGCGATCATCGCTTATATCCGCCGCAACCATAACCTCCTCGTCGGCGAGAGCTCGGCCGAGCGCATCAAGAAGGAGATCGGCTCGGCCTGCATGCCGGAGGACGGCGAAGGCCGCATGATGGAGATCAAGGGCCGCGACCTTATGAACGGCGTGCCGAAGGAGATCGTCATCAGCGAGCGCCAGATCTCGGAGAGCCTCGCCGAGCCGGTCGGCTCGATCATCGAGGCGGTCAAGGTCGCGCTCGAGCACACGGCACCGGAGCTTGCCGCCGATATCGTCGACAAGGGCATCGTGCTGACCGGCGGCGGCGCGCTTCTCAGCAATCTCGACCTGGTGCTCCGCCACGCGACGGGCCTGCCCGTCTCGATCGCCGACGACCCGCTTTCCTGCGTCGCCCTCGGCACCGGTCGCGCGCTCGAGGAAATGAAGACTTTGAAGAACGTTTTAATCAATATGTATTGAGTAACCCTTGGTTGACCGCGCGAATCCTCCATATAGTGTGAGTTGGACAACCGGTCCCGCCGCACCCCCACCCTGTTGGGGAGGGGGAGCCGGCGCCGCTCTTGATCCGCGGGGGCGTTGATGCGGCTTGCGGTGCCCGTCAAAGCGATCGGACAGCGTTTCGCGTTGCCGATCCTGGTCCTTGCCTCGGTCACCATGATCGTGCTCGGCAAGGCGGATACGCTCCTCTTCGAGCGCGTCCGCACCGCCTTCGCCGATGTGGCGGCGCCGCTCCTCGGCGCGCTGTCGCAGCCGGTCGCCGCCTTCGACTCCGTCGTCGAGCGCGCGCACGACGTGCTCGGTCTCTACAGCGAGAATGCGCGCCTGCGCGAGGACAATGCCCGCCTCCTGCAATGGGAGCAGGTGGCGCAGCAACTCGGTACGGAGAACGCGCGGCTGCGCGAGCTTCTGAAGCTCACCCCCGACCCCGCCGTCTCCTTCGTCTCCGCCCGGGTGATCGCCAATTCCGGCGGCTCCTTCGTCCGCAGCGTTCTCGTCGATGCCGGCAGTCGCGACGGCGTTCTGCGCGGCCAGGCGGCGATCACCGGCGAGGGGCTTGTCGGCCGCATCACCGATGTCGGCGACCGCGCCGCGCGCGTCCTCCTGCTGACCGACCTCAATTCGCGCGTTCCCGTCGCCCTCGACGGCTCGCGCGAGCGTGCGGTTCTCGCCGGCGACAATTCCGACCGCCCGCGCCTCCTCTATTTGCCGCTGCGCAGCGAGGTCAAGGTCGGCGACCGCATCGTCACCTCCGGCAATGGCGGCATCTTCCCGCCCGGCCTTCCGGTCGGCGTCGTGGCGGCGATCGAGGACGGCATCGTGCGCGTCGAGCCTTTCGCCGAGCTCTCCCGCCTCGATTTCCTGCGCATCGTCAATTACGGCCTCAACGGCGTCCTGCCGCAGCCGGTCATGCCGCGCCCGGCGAAGCCGGGGCGCGGCGCCGCGCGCGAGGCGCCGTGATGATCCGGCGCCGGCGGAGATGAGCGCCGATGCGCACCGGCACGGCGGCGCGGCGCGGCGATTGGTCGGCCGCAAAATCGGTTCCGACGGCGACGACCTTCCTCTTGCTGATCGCGGCGGTGCTGCCGTTTCGCGTCCCCGATTACGCGACGGTGACGCCGCTCTTCGTGCTGGCTGCCATCTATTACTGGACGATCTACCGGCCTGAGCTGCTGCCGCCGCTCGCTGTCTTCGTCAGCGGGCTCACCCTCGACCTTCTGACCGGCGCGCCGCTCGGCGTCTCCTCGCTCCTGCTGCTCCTCGCCCGCACGCTCGTGCTCACCCAGCGCCGCTTCTTCGTCGACCGCCTCTTCCCCTTCGTCTGGGGCGGCTTCACGCTGTTGGCGGCGGCGGCGATCGCCTTTCTCTGGCTCCTCGGCAGTCTTCTCGAAGGCGCTATGCTCGACATGCGCGCCGCGGCTCTGCAATGGGTCCTCACCGTCGCCTGCTTCCCGGCCGTCGGCTATCTGCTGATGCGGATACAGCGCGCCTTCATGTCGGCGGTCTGAGGCGAAGATGGCCGCTTTCGACGCAAGCACCCCCCGCCTCTCGATCGCCGAGAAGCTGTGGAGCCTCAATTGGGGGCTGGTCGCCCTCCTCACCATCATCGCCTGCTACGGCTTCGCCATGCTGTACTCGGCGGCCAATGGCAGCCTCGAACCCTGGGCCGCCAGGCAAATGGTCCGCTACGCGGTGGCGCTCGTCCTCATGCTCGGCGTCGCCATCGTCGATATCCGCTTCTGGCTGCGCAGCGCCTACATCATCTATAGCATCGCCTTCGTGCTGCTCATCGCCGTCGAGGTGCGCGGCGCCATCGGCATGGGCGCGCAGCGCTGGATCGACCTCGGCGTCATCCAGCTCCAGCCCTCCGAGCTCATGAAGGTGACGCTGATCCTCGCCTTGGCCCGGTATTTTCACGGCCTGACGATCGAGGAGATCGCCCGCCCCCATCGCCTCATCATTCCCGCCATCCTCATCGTCGCGCCGGCGGTTCTCGTGCTCAAGCAGCCCGACCTCGGGACGGCCATGAAGCTTGTCCTCTCCGGCGGCGCCATGTTCTTCCTCGCCGGCGTCCGTATTTGGCAATTCGGCGCCGTGATCGCCGCGGCGGGGGCGGCGCTGCCGCTCATCTGGCATCACATGCGGGATTATCAGAAGAACCGCATCTACACCTTCCTCAACCCCGAAAGCGACCCGCTCGGCACCGGCTACCACATCCTGCAATCGAAGATCGCGCTCGGCTCGGGCGGCGTTTTCGGCAAGGGCTTCCTCCTCGGGACCCAGAGCCATCTCAATTTCCTGCCCGAGAAGCAGACCGATTTCATTTTCACCATGCTGGCCGAGGAGCTGGGGCTCGTCGGCGGCCTCTCGCTCCTCGCGCTCTATACGCTGGTCTTCATCTATGGCTTTGCCATCGCGCTGCGCAGCCGCAACCATTTCGGCCGCATCCTCGGCCTCGGCCTCACCATCAACTTCTTCCTCTATGTATTCATCAACACGGCGATGGTGATGGGACTCATCCCGGTCGTCGGCGTGCCGCTGCCGCTTATCTCCTATGGCGGCACGGCGATGCTGACGGTGATGTTCGGCTTCGGCCTCCTCATGAGCGTCTATATCCACCGCGACGTGCGCGTCGGCCGCTTCGGCGAGAACCTCAGCTAACGCGCACGAGGTTGGATCGGCCTTCTCACCCTGCCCTCTCCCCCGGTGAGGGGAGAGGGTCGCGAAGGGTTGGCCGCCGTCGCAACCGCGGCGCCCGGAGCCGCGGCGCGCCCGGCAAGGCCGTCGCGTGAGGCGCGACATCGAGGAGGCTGCGGACGAGCGGCAGGCGCCGCCGCTCCTCGCGGCAGATGAGATATTCGGCGACGGTGAGGCTGGCATCGGCGACTTCGAGCGCGCGGATCGCCGGATCGTCGCCAAGCTCGCTCTCGAAGACGATGCCGATACCGAAGCCGGCGATGACGGCTTCGCGCACGGCCTCGCGCGTCTGCACTTCGACGAGGCTCCGCGGCCGGATGCCGGCCTCGGCAAGCCGCGCCTCGAACACCTCGCGCGTGATCGAGCCGCGCTCGCGGATGACGAGATCGGCGTCGCCGAGCGCTCGGATCGGGACCTGCCGGCGCCGCGCCCAGGCATGGCCCGCCGGCACGAAGAGGACGAGGCGGTCCGTGCGGATCGGAATGGCGTGAAGCCGCGGATCCGAGGTCGGCTTGGCGGTGACGCCGATATCCGCCTCATAGGCGAGGACGTAATCGACGACATCAGAGGAATTGCCGATGCGCAGCGAGAAGGTGAGCCCGGCATGGCGCCGGCGCAGCGCCGCCAGCAGCGGCATGACATGCGTCGCGCTGTCCGCGGCGATGCGGAGCTGGCCGCGCGTCAAGGTGCGCGCATCGGCGAGGAGATCGTTCGCCTCCTCCTCGGCGGCGAAGAGGCGGGCCGTCACCGCCAGCAAATTCTGGCCTAGCGGGGTCAGCGTCACCTTGCGCGCATGCCGGTTGAAGAGGCTGACGCCATGCGCCGCTTCAAGCGTGCGAACCTGGGCCGAGAGCGTCGGCTGGCTGACGCCGCCGGCACGGGCGGCGCGCGTGAAGCTGCCGGCCTGGGCGACGAGGTGGAAGGCACGCAGCAGGGTGACGCTCACCGACGGCCCCATGGAAGCGAGATATCTATAGAACAAGCCTATGGTTCGTATGCAAAGAAAATATTTGTCCAATCGACGAGGCGGAGCCTAGCATTCGCTATCCGGGGGGTTCTCACGCTCGTCGCGCCACGCGCCGGGTGCGGCTCCCGGATGCCGCACCCCTCCGGGCTGCGGCATCAGCGCCCGACGGAAAATCGCTTGCGCAGCGGCATGATCGTCATTCAATGCGGATATCGGCAACGGCGCAGGCCAGGGCGTATCGATTTCAGCTCTTCAGGGAGGAAGCGAGGATGAAGGTGAAGCTCATGACAGCCGCCATTTGCGTCGTCTTGGCGCTGGCGGCGGGATCGGCCTTCGCGCAAGGCGTCGTCACCATCTACAGCGCCGACGGGCTGCGCGACGGCTCGCCCAACTGGTACCAGAACCAGTTCGACGCCTTCACCAAGGCGACCGGCGTCAAGGTCCAGTATATCGAGGCCGGATCGAGCGGCGTCGTCGAGCGCGTCGCCAAGGAGAAGTCGAACACCCAGGCCGACGTCCTCGTCACGCTTCCGCCCTTCATGCAGAAGGCGGCGGCCGACGGCTTGCTGCAGCCCTATGTGCCGGCCGGCGCCGACAAGATCGCGGCGCGCGACAAGGACCCGAAGGGGCTCTTCGTCGCCATGGTCAACAATTATCCCGATTTCATCTACAACGCCTCGGCGCTGAAGACCGCGCCCAAGACTTATGACGATCTCCTCGATCCGAAGTTCAAGCGCAAGGTGCAGTATTCGACCCCGGGCCAGGCCGGCGACGGCACGGCGCTGATGCTCCAGGCCTTCCACGCCTTCGGCAGCAAGGAGGCCGGGCTCGCCTATCTGAAGAAGCTCCAGGTCAACAATCTCGGCCCCTCCTCCTCGACCGGCAAGCTGACCGCCCTCGTCAACAAGGGCGAGATCTATGTCGCCAATGGCGACATGCAGATGAACCTCGCGCAGATGGCGGACAACCCGAATATCCGGGTCTTCTTCCCGGCCGGGCCGAACGGGCAGAAATCGGTCTTCTCCCTGCCCTATTATGTGGGCCTCGTCGCCAACGCGCCTCATGCCGAGAACGGCAAGAAGCTGATCGACTTCCTGTTGAGCGAGCCGGCCCAGAAGGAGGTGAGCTCGGTCGCGCAAGGCTTTCCAGTGCGCAGCGACGTGCATCCGACCGACGCCAACTTCAAGAAGCTGAACGCCATGCTCGAAGGCGTCACCATCTGGTCGCCCGATTGGAGCAAGGTGCTGAGCGACTTGCAGGCGGACGTCGCCGCCTACAACAAGGCGATCGCCGGCCAGTGAGCGCTGAGCCGCCAGGATGAAGGTCCCCACCCTGCCCTCCGCCGCAAACCACCACCCTGCCCTCCCCGGCAATCCCCCACCCTGCCCTTCCTCGCAAGCGGGGGAAGGTTCGGGAGGCCGGCGGGGGAGGGTTTGGGAGGGGGACGCGGGAGGGTTGCGGAGGGGAAAGGCGGCCGCCTCCGATCCCGCCGGCGCGAGCAGCGGCATCGCCTTCGAGGACGTGACCGTCGCCTATGGCGCGCTCGTCGTCCTCGACAGCCTCAGCCTCGTCGTCAAGCCGGGCGAGATCGTCGCGCTCATCGGCCCGTCGGGCTCCGGCAAGACGACGGCGCTGCGCGCGGTGGCGGGGTTCGTGCGGCCGACGCGCGGGCGCATCCTCATTGGCGAGCGCGACGTCACCAACGTTCCGCCGCACGACCGCAATATCGGCATGGTCGTGCAGAATTACGCGCTCTTTCCGCATATGCGGGCCGAGGAGAATGTCGCCTTCGGTCTCCGCGCCCGCCGCGCCCCCGACGCCGTCCTGCGCGAGCGCGTGCCGGAATGCCTGCGCATGGTCGGCATGGCCGCCTATGCAAAGCGCTATCCGCGCGAGCTCTCCGGTGGCCAGCAGCAGCGCGTCGCCATCGCCCGCGCTCTCGCGATACGCCCGCAGGTTCTGCTGCTCGATGAGCCGCTTTCCGCCTTGGATGCGCAGATCCGCCGCTCGATGCTGGAGGAGCTGGCGCGGCTCCATCGCGACCTGCCCTCGCTCACGGTTCTCTACGTGACGCACGACCAGACCGAGGCGCTGACGCTTGCCAACCATATCGGCATCATGCGCGACGGCAAGCTCGTCGCCTTCGGCAGCGCGCAATCGCTCTATCGCCATCCGCCGAACCGCTTCGCGGCCGAGTTCCTGGGGCGCGCCAATTTGCTCCCGGTGAAGGCGCTCGTCTCGGATGTGGGCGGGCTGACGCACGTCCGCTTCGGCGACGCGCCGCTCCTCGCGCGCAACCATCACGGTCTGCCGGCGGGCAGCGAGTGCCTCCTCTGCATCCGCCCGCACGATCTCCGCATCCATGCGGGCGACCCGGCGACGGCGCCGCTCCGCGGCACGGTGCGCGCCGTCCAATGGCAGGGCGAGATGCACAGCATCGCGCTCGAGGTCGGCGGGCATCCGCTCCGCTTGACCTGCGCGCCCCTGAAGGCGCCGCCCGAACCCGGCGAGATGCTCGCGCTTCATTTCGATCCCGAGGACGCGACCCTGGTGCCCGAGGATGGCGATGGCTGAGCTGTCGGTCGCGGTGCCGCGCCGCGCGCCGCGCGATTTCGCGGGGCTCTGGATCGGCCCGCCGCTGCTGATCCTCGCCGGGCTCTTCCTCTACCCGCTCGCCCTCATTCTCCGCGAGACCCTCACCGGCGGGACGGCGGTTCTCTCGCTCGGCCATTTCGCTGAGGTGCTGGGCTCCGCGCTCTTCCGAACCGCGCTCTACCACACCATCATCATCGCCCTCGGCTCGACCGCGGGATGCCTCGCCCTCGGCTTCGTCTTCTCCCTCATCATCGCCTTCGTGCCTTTCCCCGGCGCGCGGCTCTTGGCACGCCTCATCGACACCTTCATCGCGCTGCCGACCTTCCTCATCGCGCTCGCCCTCACTTTCATCTACGGCTCGGCCGGGCTCTTGAACGAAGGGCTGATGCGGCTTCTCCATCTCGATCTGCCGCCCATCGATTTCCTCTATTCGCAATGGGGCGTCATTCTCTCGGAGATCACGGTCTATACGCCCTTCGTCATGCGGCCCCTGCTCGCGAGCTTCTCGCTCATCGAGCCCGCGCAGATCGAGGTGGCGAGCAGCCTCGGCGCCCGCCCTTTCCGCATCATCCGCCAGATCATCCTGCCGGCGGCGCTCCCTGCCCTCCTCGCCGGCGGCAGCCTCTGCCTGCTGCTCACCGTCAACGAATTCGGCATCGTGCTCTTCATCGGCGCCAAGGACGTCATCACCCTGCCGCTCCTCATCTACGACAAGGCGATCCAGGAGTTCGACTACACCACGGCTTGCGTCATCGCCGTCGCCAATATCGGTTTGTCGCTCGGCCTTTTCTCGCTCTACCGCCTCGCCGTCTCGCGCTTCGAGGACCGCCGCCATGCTGGTCTGGTCTAGATCGGGCCGCCGCCTCGCCTGGTTCCTGGCGGCGCTCCTCTTCGCCGTCATCTACGGCCTGCCGATTGCGATGATCGCGCTCGCCAGCATCAGCGGCCAGTGGAACGGCGTCCTGCCGAGCCATCTGACGCTCATGCATTTCGCGAACTCGGTGCAGGGCGAATCGGGCGATCAATTGCGCGTCAGCATCATGACCGGCGCCATCGCCAGCGCCGTCGCGCTCGTCAGCGGCACCTGCGCGGCGCTCGCCTTGCGGCGCATCGCCGGCGCGCCGAAGCGGCTTCTCGACGCCATCTTCTTCATTCCGAGCGCCGTCCCCTCGGTCTCGGTCGGCCTCGGCCTCCTCGTCGCCTTCAGCCAGCCGCCGGTGCTCCTCAATGGCACGACGCTGATCGTCGTCATCGCGCATTTCGTGCTCATCTCGGCCTTCACCTATGGCAGCGTTTCGGCCGGGCTCGGCCGCCTCGCCCCCGATTACGAGCAGGTCGCCGAAAGCCTTGGCGCGCGCGCCTTTTATCGTCTGCGCCGCGTGACGCTGCCGCTCGTCGCGCCCTACCTCATCGCCGCCTTCAGCCTCAGCTTCGCCTTCTCGATGGGCGAGCTCGGCGCGACGGTGATGGTCTACCCGCCGGGCTGGGTCACCCTCCCCGTCGGCATCTTCTCCCTCTCCGACCGCGGCGCCATCTTCGATGCGGCGGCGCTCACCATCATCCTCGCCGTGACGACCCTCATCGTGCTGATCGGCCTCTCGCGCGTCTCGACGAAGGCGGCGGTACGGTAATGGCGGGGAGGTGCTCTCCCGAGCGACCGGACGAAAGGCCGGCGTTTCAGAGCATCATTTCTGCGCTTCGCCACTGTCGTCGTCGCGAGGAGCGGAGCGACGCGGCGATCCAGACTCAACGGGATGGCGTCGCTACGCTCGCCATGACGGCGCTGGTTCCGACGAACAGAACCCTTCGCCCCATCGCTCCGGAAACCCCGGCTGAACGCCTCGACAAGCCGCGGCACGTTTGTTATACACCCCGCCTCCCTCCGGGGGTGCTTAGCTCAGTTGGTAGAGCAGCTGACTCTTAATCAGCGGGTCATAGGTTCGAGTCCTATAGCACCCACCAGGTTTTCCCGAAGAAAATTACGGCCTTCCGCCCCTTTCGTTTATGTTCTGTGAGAGGCTGTGAGAGGCGCGCTCTCGCACGGTTCTCCTCGGCCCCCGCGACCATGAAAAGGCGGCTCCGCCGTGAGCCTTCCGAATTCGTTTGGCACGCAGCAATCACATGGCGCCCTTGACTTGAATCAAGGGGTCGCGAGTCGAATTGCGGTCTCATGACCTCGGTACGCGGCGAATGGAGATCGTCGTCATGAGTGACATCGCGCGAAAATCTGCTACCGGTCATTTAGCGGGCGCCGCGGCGAGTCATCTGAGCCCCCACAATACCGGCGTGGCGCTGGGCGCAGTCATCGGCGGCTGGCACCTGCTGTGGGCCATCGTGGCGGCTGCGGGCTGGGGCCAACCGCTTCTCGATTTTGTGTTCTGGATGCATTTCATGAAGCCAGGCTTCGTGATTGACAGCTTTTCGCTCGTTCGCGCGGTCGTATTGATCGCAGTGACCGCGGCGGGCGGGTATGGCTTTGGCTACATGGGTACTGCTATTTGGAACCGGCTCCGCTCAGAGTGAATGCGGTTCGCCTCCATGCCAAGGGAGCGGTTCTTTCAGAACGACGGCGCTGTCCATGCGACGCGGGATCGGTTCCTCGGCTGATCGCGCCGCTTTAGCGGTCGCTAGCATGCCGTCTCAACGGCGATTATCGCGGGCAGCTACTGCGTCGGCGCCGCGCCCCCCTGCGCCGCGCTCTGCGCGCCTCCCGCCGGCTGCACCTCGCCCCCGCTCTGATCGAGGCCAAGCGCGTTCATCGTCTGCAGATCGAGCTGGCCCGTCGGGTTGAGGCCGCGGCTGCGCTGGAAATTGCCGACCGCCGCCATGGTGTGCGGTCCCCAGACGCCATCGATATTGTCCCGGACATAGAATCCCAGATCATGCAGGCGCTGCTGCACTTTGAGGATCGTGTCCGCGGAGAGGGGGGCCCCGGCGCCGGCGGCTGGCGCCGCGACGGCGGCCGCGGCGGGCGCGCGCGAGGCGGGGTGGTAGGAGACGGGGCGCCAGCTTCCATTCGCCTGCCGGCAGGCGGTGCCGTCGCTCCGCTGCGTCTCGCCATTGACGACGGCCTGGGTCACGTAGTTGCGGCAGGGCTCGCCATTCTGGCCCTGATAGCTGCTGATCGGCGTCACCCAATAGCTGGAGCCGTTATCGGGGTTGCGCCAGGCGACGGTCTGGTTCGTCGGCGTGTGCTCGAGGGTCTGGCCGACGCAGGCCTGGTCGGTCGGATCCATCGAGCGGCCGACATAGCCGCCGGCGAGAGCGCCGCCGACGACGCCGACCACGGTCATCAGCGTGTTGCCGCTGCCCTTGCCGAACTGGTTGCCGAGGAGGCCCCCGAGCGCGGCGCCGGCGGCGCTGCCGATGAGGTTGCCCTTGGAGGTGCTGAGGATCTGCGACAGGGCGCTGCGGTCGCAGGAATGCTGGTCCGTGCCGAAGGTCTGAGCGAAGGCCGGCCCCGACCCGGGGATCGGCATCGTGGCAAGAGACACGGCAAGGCCGGCGGCCGATGCGGCGCGCCGCCAGCGAAATGCGAAATGGGACAGCATCGTCAGCTCCGAACAGCCTCGGCGAGGAATGTCTCGCCCGTCGCGTTATGAACAATCGATCCGATTGCGCGTTCTGTCAATTTTGGGGTCGCCGCGCAGCGGGTGACGGCGCCCGCGATCAACATTAAAGCTCTGTAATTCCGGAACGGCGCCGGAGCGCCGCCGTTCTGAGCGCGGGAAAACGCGGCTTCAGCCCGCGGCTATTCAAGGAGAGGCTCCGTGACAGACTGGACCAGCTCAGGGCTGGCGAAGCGGACGGCAGGCGCCGCCCTCGCCGGCGCGCTCGCCCTTGCCGCGACGGCGGCGATGGCGGCGGACAAGACCGTCGATATCGGCATCACCCTGCCGCTCACCGGCGCCGACGCGCAATCGGCGACGCTCATCAAGGACGGCGCCGAGCTCGCAATCGACGAGGCGAACGCGAAGGGCGGCGTCGCAGGCTACAAATTCGACACCATCGTGCTCGACAACGGCACGGCGACAGCCGGTCAGTACGACCCGGCGCAGGCGGCGACCAACATCCGCAAGCTCGCCTCCAATCCCAAGGTCGTCGCCAATATCGGACCGCAGATGAGCGGATCCGGCAAGGCGATGTCGCCGATCCTGAGCGGCGCCGACCTCGCCACCATCACGCCGAGCTCGACCAATCCCGACATCACCAGCACCGATCCCAAATTCATGTCGCAATTCCGCCCGAACAAGAAGGCGGTCTATTTCCGGACGGTGACGACCGACGCCTATCAAGGCCCCAACATGGCGAACTACTTCGCCGACACCCTCCATGTGAAGAGCGTCTACATCCTCGATGATTCCGGCGCCTATGGCGTCGGCATCGCCAATTCCTTCGAGGCGCAGGCGAAGAAGCGCGGCATCAAGGTCCTCGGCCACGACCAGCTCAACCCCAAGGAGGCCGACTACACGGCGATCCTCACCAAGATCAAGGAGCTGCACCCCGACGCCCTTTATTACGGCGGCGTGGCGCAGGCGGGCGTCAAGCTGGTGAAGCAGTCCTATGACATCGTGCCGAAGATGATCAAGGGCGGCGGCGACGGCGTCTATGGTCCGGAATATCTGAAAGGGGCCGGCTTCCCCGCCGCCGAGGGCTGGTATGCGACGATCGCGGCGCCGCACCTCATCGACAGCCCGGCCGCAAAGTCGGTCATCGAGGCCTTCAAGAAGAAATTTGGCGAATCGCCGGACGACTATGCGCTCACCGCCTATGACGCGGCGGAGGTCATCATCGATGCGGTGAAGCGCACGGCCGAGGCCGGCAAGCCCGTCGACCACTCGACCGTCCGCGACGCCATTCAGACGACGCATCTGAAGACGATGCAGGGCGAGATTTCCTTCGACCAGAATGGCGATCTCACCAACAAGACGGTGAGCGTCTTCCAGATCCACAAGGATCCGAGCCACCCGCTCGACGACGTGCTCTACCAGTACCGCTACATCGGCGTGGCGCCGTCGGTGTCGTGAGAGAGCGGCCGGGCGCAGTCGGCGATCGCGTGCATCGCCGCCGGCCGCACCCGCCGTCGAGTGAGTGGCAAAGCTACTGCCGGCCGGCGCGTATGAGGACGAGCGCGGCGGCGATGCTCTCGAGCGCGGCGCAGAGCAGCAGCGCCGCGCCGTATCCTCCCGTGCCGTCGCGCACCAGCAGCGCCGGCCCGAAGGCGTAGGTGACCTGCCCCATCGCCGTCGCCAGCGCCATCACCGTCGCAAAGAAGGAGGCCGGGAATTCGCGCTGGACGAGGAGCGGCGGAAGGGTGATGACGTTGCCGACGCAGAGGCCGTAAAGCGCGCTGCCGAGATAGAGCGCGGCCGGGCTCGTCATCGTCGCCTCCATGCCGAAGAGCGCCACGATCTGGCAGGCGAAGACGGCCGCCGAGACTCGGCGCAGATCGAGGCGGTCGACGACGAGGCCGAGCGACAAGCGGCCGGTAATGGCAGCGATGGTCGTGACGGCGATCGCGGCGCCGGCGCCGTCGCGGCCCAGGAGCGGGCTCACGAGCGCGAATTGATGCGTGAGAAAGCCGACCTGGGCCAGGAGGACGAGCGCAAACGGCGCGGCGATCGTCCAGAAGCGGAAGCTCCGGAGCACCTCGAAGCGCGCCGGCGCTTGCGCCGGCTGAGGCGCCATGCGCGCGGCCGCCACATTCGGCGAATGAGGCTCCCCGTCGGCGCGCAGCCCGATCTGCTCCGGCCGCTCGAAGCGAAGGAACAACAAGACGGCGGGAACGAGCACGAGCAGCATCGCCGCCAGCATCAACGACGCGCCGCGCGCGAAGCCGAACCGGCCCGTCAGCAGCGCCAGCGCTGGCGCCACAACGACGCCGCCGCAGCTCGCACCATTGAGGGCGATGCTGATGGCAAGGCCTCGCCGACGGAGGAACCAGGGTGCGATGATCGTGGTGATCGTCGTCGAAGTCATCGTCGCCCAGCCGACCGAGAGGAGGAGGTAGTCGGCGAAGAGCTGCCACGGGCTCTCGACCCATGCGATCGCTGCGACGGCAAGCGCCATCGCCGCAGCGCCGACGAGGATCGTGCCGCGCGCACCGAGGCGGCGCAGCAGATCAGGCACGGCGAGAATGAAGAGCGCACCGGAGAGGAAGTAGAAGGTGGTCGCCGCCGAGATCAGCGACACCGACCAGCCGGTCCGCGCGCGCAGCGCCGCGAGATAGATGCCGGTTCCGTAGAGGCCGAAACCCCAGGCGAAGAGCGCGACGAGAAAAGAGGCGGCGACCACCTGCCAGCCGAAATAGAGTCGGCGCCGGCGACGGAACGGCGGCGCGGCGCAGCGGAGATCTTGCCCGATATCCATGGCGCCGATTATGGCGCCCGCCCGCGTCGCGTCTGGCCGTTTTCGGACGCCATTGGCGCCCAGCGCCGAGAGCCGGCTTCCCTCCGCCTCGAGCGACGGTCGAGCGGCCTCAAGTCGCGGCGCGGTACTCGGCGGCGGCGTCCATCAGCCAGAGCCAAAGATACTCGGCATGGCTGCGCTCGACGAAGACGCGATAGCCGGGCCGGTCGTCGATCTGGTGCAGAATGATGCGCGCCTTGGCGAGCCCGCTTTGCGCGCACTGCCCGGCGCGGAAGACGCGCGGGTGGAGATCGAGGCTGCAGCCTGTGGCGAGGACGTCGCGGGCGCGGCTTCCGGCGATCTCGATGGCGGTCCGGCCGTCGCTGACATCGGTGACGGCTCCCCGATCCTGAAGCGCCTCGGCAAGCGAGCGCGCGAGCGCCGCCTCGCCGCCCGGCTCGGTGACGACGAGATATTCGTCGGGGCCGAGCCAGAGAGCGGAGCGCCCGCCCTCGCCCGTCGCGCGATTGGGTTCGCCCGGCAATCCGAAGCCGAGCGCTGCCTTCACCCGCTGTGCCGCTTCGGATGCCGCATCGAGCCGCAGATTGAGAAGACCGAGCAAGGGCCTCTCCCGAAGCGAGACGGCAAGGTCGTCCCGCATCTCCCGCGCCGCCTCAGGGAGATGCGCGAGGGGCGAGCGCGCAACGGGGACCGCATCAGCCATGAAGGCGCACTCCTTCGGGATCGTAGAACCGGCTCGTTCCGATCACGGCCCGCAGCGTGCGGTCGGGCAGCACCGCCTCGACCGCCTCGCCTTGGCGATCTTGCCCGCCCTCGATGAGCGCCATGGCGATCGAACGCTGCAGCGCCGGGCTCCAATAGCTCGAAGTGACATGGCCCAGCATCGGCACGGGCGTCGCCGCGAGCGAGGCGCCGCTTCGCACGATCTGGCTGCCCTCGGGAATGATCTGGGCGGGATCGTCAGTCAAGAGGCCGACAAGCTGGCGCCGCCCCGTCCGCACGAGGTCGCTGCGCCGCAGCCCGCGCTTGCCGATGAAATCCGGCTTCTTCTGATCGACGATCCAGCCCATGCCGAGATCGTAGGGAGTGACCGTCCCGTCCGTATCATGGCCGACGACGATGTAGCCCTTCTCCGCCCGCAGCACATGGAGCGCTTCGGTGCCGATCGGCTCGATGCCGAAGGCCGCGCCCGCCGCCATCAGGGTCTCCCAGAGGGCGAGGCCGTAGCGCGCCGGCACATTGATCTCGAAGGAGAGCTCGCCCGTGAAGCTGACGCGGAAGAGCCGCGCCGGAATGCCGGCGACATGGCCTTCGCGCACCGTCATGTAGGGCGAGCCGGCGCGGCTCGTGTCGATATCGGTGCCGGCGGCGGCGAGCACCTCGCGGGCGCGCGGGCCGGCCAGCATCGCCGTCGCCCAATGCGTCGTCACCGAGGTGAGATAGACGTCGAGGCCGAGCCACTCGCATTGCAGCCATTCCTCGAGCCAGCCGAAGACGGCCTCGGCATGGCCCGAGGTGGTGGTCATGAGGTAGTGCCGCTCGCCGAGCCGCGTCGTCACCCCGTCATCGAAGACCATGCCGTCGTCTTTGAGCATCAGCCCATAGCGGCAACGGCCGATGGCGAGGGAGCCCCAGGAATTCGTGTAGACGCGATCGAGCAGCGTGACGGCATCGCGTCCCTTGATGTCGATCTTGCCGAGGGTCGAGGCGTCGCACAGCCCGACGGCGTTCCGCACGGCGAGGCATTCGCGCCGCACCGCCGCCTCCATGCCTTCGCCCGGCCCCGGGTAGTAGAGCGGCCGGCGCCACTTGCCGACCGGCTCGAAGACGGCGCCGCGCGCCTCGTGCCAAGGGCTCATCGGCGTCTTGCGGACGGGATCGTAGAAATCGCCGACGCCGCGCCCGGCGAGGGCACCGATCGTGACCGGCGTGTAGGGCGGGCGGAAGGTGGTCGTGCCGACGGCGGGAATCGCTCCTTGCGTTTCGCCGGCGAGGATCGCCAGCGTGTTGAGGTTGCCGGTCTTTCCCTGATCGACGCCCATTCCGGCCGTGGTGTAGCGCTTCGTATGCTCGACCGAGCGGTAGCCTTCGCGCGCGGCGAGCGCGATATCGGCCGCGGTCACATCGTTCTGCAGATCGACGAATTTCCGGTCGCGCCGCCCCTGATGCGGCGACGGCACCTCCCAGAGCGGCCGGATCGGCGACATCGCCTGCGCCGGCGCCTGCGGCGGCGGCGAATCGGGGCCGGCGAAGCCGGCCGCCCGCGCCGCGGCCAGTCCCGCCGCGTGGCCTTCGGCAAGACACGCCGCAAGATCGAAGCTGCCGCGCGCCGCGCCGGCCGAGCGCTCAGCCTGCCGCGACTCGCCGGGGATGAAGCATCCGCTGGCCGCGTCGAAGGCGAGCTTGCCGCCCGATTGCGAGAAAAGGTGGACGGTCGGGCTCCAGCCGCCGGAGACGCAGAGCAGGTCGCAGCGCAGCGTGCTCGCCGCCCCGGCCAAAGCGGTCGCCGACCCGTCGAGCGGCGCCACCGTGACTTCGCGCAGCGCGTGGCCGCCCGAGGCGTCGATGACGGCGTGCCCGCGCAGCACCTCGATGCCGCGCCGCAGGCACGCCTCGGCCGCCGCCGTATCGCCGGCGCGGGCATCGATCACCGCGGTGATGGCGACACCGGCTTCGCTCAGCGCGGCGACGGTCTCATAGGCACTGTCATTGTTGGTGAAGATGACGGCCCGGCCGCCCGGCCGCACGGCGTGGCGGCGGATATAGGCCTGCGCCGCGCCCGCCAGCA
This sequence comes from Alphaproteobacteria bacterium, assembly GCA_021325525.1. Classification (GTDB taxonomy): domain Bacteria; phylum Pseudomonadota; class Alphaproteobacteria; order ATCC43930; family CGMCC-115725; genus URHD0088. The sequence continues at coordinate 1,951 of JAJPHB010000120.1, read as the reverse complement.
TGATGCCGGGCAGGTCGTTGTTGATGAAGACGAGCGGACGCTCGATGGCGCCCGTCGCGAGGACGACCTGCCGCGCCCGCACCTTCCAAAGCCGCTGCCGCGGCGTTGCCGTCGGTGCGGCGAAGGGCGAAAGATGATCGGTGACGCGTTCGAGCACCGTCAGGAAATTGTGGTCGTAATAGCCGGCGACGGTGCTCCGCGGCAGCAGCCGCACCTCCGGCAGGGAGGAAAGCTCGGCGAGGCTGCGCTCGACCCAGCGCAGCGCCGGCTCGCCATCGATCTCGGCGTCGCGCCACAGAAGCTGGCCGCCGAACTCGCCGTTCTCGTCGGCAAGAATGACGCGCGCGCCGGTGCGGCCGGCGGCAAGGGCCGCGGCGAGGCCGGCGGGGCCGCCGCCGGCGATCAGCAGGTCGGCATGGGCAAAACGCTTCTCGTAGCGGTCGGGATCGGGCTCGCTCGGCGCCCGGCCGAGCCCCGCCGCACGGCGGATCAGCTTCTCATAGGTAAGCCAGCCGCGCCGCGGCCACATGAAGGTCTTGTAATAGAAGCCGGCCGGGAGAAGGCGGTGCAGGCGGTCGCTGACGACGCCGAAATCGAGCTGGACGTTGGGCCAGCAATTGAGGCTGGCGGCGGTGAGGCCGTCGAAGAGCTCGATCTGGGTCGCCCGGCAATTGGGGTCGCTGCGCGCGCCCTCGCCGAGCTGCACGAAGGCGCAGGCCTCTTCGGCGCCTGCCGACATGACGCCGCGCGGGCGGTGATACTTGAAGCTCCGCGCCACCAGCGCGACGCCGTTGGCGAGCAACGCCGAGGCCAGCGTGTCGCCGGGATGGCCGTCATAGCGGCGGCCGTTGAAGGTGAAGGCGAGGCTGCGCGAGCGGTCGATGCGGCCGCCCTGCGGAAGGCGAAAGGGTTGCGGCGGCATCAGAGTCCCTCCGGCCGGTTTTCGCTCATCTTGTAGACGGCGCGGATCTCATGAGTGACGGTGTCGCGGGCGACGTTGAACCAGCGGCGGCAGCCCGCGGCATGCACCCAGCGCTCGAAATGGAGCCCTTTCGGATTGGTGCGGTAATAGAGGTACTCGGCCCAATCCTGGTCCGACGCGGCTTGCGGCTCGGGCCGTCGGATATGGCCTTCGCCGCCTGGCGCGAACTCGCCTTCCTCGCGCGGGCCGCACCAGGGACAGGGGATGAGCAGCATCGCCGGACTCCTAATGGCCGACCGCGGCCGCGGCGCTCTCGTCGATGAGGCGGCCGGCGGCGAAGCGGGCAAGGGAGAAGGGTGCGGCCAGGGGATGCGGGCGGTCGTTGGCGACAGTGTCGGCGAAGACCCAGCCCGAACCCGGCGTCGCCTTGAAGCCGCCCGTGCCCCAGCCGCAATTGACATAGAGGCCGGCGACCGGCGTCAGCCCGATGATGGGGCTCGCATCCGGCGCGCAATCGACGATCCCCGCCCATTGCCGCAGCATGCGCAGGCGGCTGACGATCGGGAACAGCTCGACGAGAGCGGCGAGCTGGTCCTCGACGATGGAGAGGCTGCCGCGCTGGGCATAGGAGTTGTAGTTGTCGCGCGAGGCGCCGATGACAAGCTCGCCCTTGTCGGACTGGCTCACATAGACATGCACCTGTCCCGACATGACGACCGTGTCGAGCACCGGCTTGATGGGCTCGGAGACGAGAGCCTGCAAGGGGAAGCTTTCGATCGGGAGGCGCAGCCCGGCGCTCGCCATGATGGTGCCGACATGCCCCGCCGCCGCAACCGCGACCTTCTTCGCCGCGATGGCGCCGCGGCTCGTCTCGACCCCGACGACCCGCCCGCCCTCGCGGCGGATGCCGGTGACGAGGCAGTTCTGGATGATGTCGACGCCGCGCGCATCGGCGGCGCGCGCGAAGCCCCAGGCGACGGCGTCGTGCCGCGCCGTGCCGCCGCGGCGCTGCACCATGCCGCCGAGGAT